>JAJYHY010000200.1 GCA_021784555.1 bacterium | reverse complement strand
TGTCTGGCCTGAGCAGTTGCGCCAGGTTTTGCTTTGGCGCCGGGATCCTTCTTGAGATCAGCGAAAGCCATGCTGAGCGGGCCGATGTGCCTCAACGCGTACACTCCAATCTGGAAGGTAAAGAACTCACCGGGTCGGGCCTGACCGCTGAACCTCAGCGCGTGCTTTTGGGTCGCTGGCGCCCAGCGAGCCTGAAATCCTTGAATTCTCCGGATTGGCCGGGCGCGCGACTCGGTGAAGACCAAAGCCGCTTTGCCCTTTGAGAGCGCGGCCAGCGCATCCGGCTTGAGCGTCTCGCCGTGCGCGGGTGCCAGGACTGCCCCGGCGAGGATAATCCCCAGCCAGGGTGCGAGTTTCGTAGGTTTGGGCGGCTTCGTGGTCTTCATGCGAATTGACTCAGGCTATCGCTTCGCAGGTGTCATACGCAAGGCGTCGGGATCAGTCAGGCACTTTTTTCCGCGACTTCGCTTTCCGTTCCCGCGGAAAGAGTGAGGACTAACCCCGACGCCCTTTCATTTCCGCATTGCTTGAGAGCGATTGACTGGCCGACTATGGCCCGAATATGAGTTCAAGCCCTTTGACTGTTATCGCGCAAATGAAAGCGAAGCCCGCCCAGGAAGCCGCCGTGCGCAAGGAATTGTCGTCCCTCGTCGAGCCGAGCCGAAAGGATGCGGGATGCCTGAATTACGACCTGCATGAATCGTCAGAGAACCCTGCGCTTTTCATGTTCCACGAGAATTGGACCAGCAAGGCCCACCTGGACGCGCATTTGGCAAAGCCCGAGTTGCAGGCGGTGCTGGCGCGCGTCGGTCCAATGCTTGCCGAGCCCCCACGGATTACTCTCTGGAACAGGCTCGCCTAACTCGACACCAGCAATTCATTCTTGAGCCGGGCCCGCTTTACAGAGCAGCCTGCGGCTTGGGCGACTCAACGAGCACACCTTGCAAGGTGTGCTCATGGCAGGTCTGCCGTCGCGGTGTCCGCAATCTCAGAGTTTTACGAAGATCGGGTACTCCATCCCACACTTCCCCGGGCGTTTTGTGCCTTTCTTTCCGATGAAGAACCGCGCGTAAAGTCTGCGATAAGGATACGAGGCAAAGGGGCGGTGTGCCAAATTGGGCTGCCAAACCCAAGCGCCCGACATTATCGCCGGGCCGTTTGCCGCGGAGCAAGTACCCTCACAAGGCGCCGAGCGAGGGGAGCGTCTTTGCGTCCGGCCCGCCGGCCGACCGGCACCCGGTGTAGGACTGGCGGCTTCCTCAGGGGCGTCGGAGCTGGACGCGGATGCACCGCTCCAGGCAACCTAACCTTGCGATGAAGTCATTACGAATACCGCGATTAGCCGGTTTGCTCGTCTGCATGCTGATTTCCCTGGCGAGGCTGGAGGCTAGAACGGTTGGCGGCCCCATCTTAGACGCCGACAATGGCCACTTCTACTTTCTTTTGAGCCAGGGCACATGGACGGCATCTCAATTTGATGCTACAACGCTTGGCGGCAATCTAGCCACCATTCGCAATGTCATGGAGCATTACTGGGTTTATGATATCTTCGGAGATTATGATGGAGTTAGCCGCCACTTGTGGATCGGCCTGAACGATCTGAGCCATCCCTTCCAATTCATTTGGGCCAGTGGCGCCCCCGTCACGTACACGAACTGGGCTCCCGGTGAACGGGACGACGCCGGCGGCGAAGAATATTTGTAACTACTTCGACAATGTTAAGTTACGATGAGTTTTCCGACTGTTTCTTGAGGCGACTACGCGTGGAGCGGGATCGACCGATGAAGTGTTTGACCACCAAATCGCGTGCCTGCCTGGCCCCCAGCCTCGGCAGTGGCAGAATCGCCTGCAACAGTTCCCGCACGTTGGCCGTGGACAAGGCTGGAAGAACCTCCAGCTCAAACACCTTGTTCAGTTGAGGGTCGCGTTGATACTTTTGCCTCCATTCGAGTTTGACCCCGGCAATGAAGCACAAGGCAGCAGCAGTCAGGGCTGTGTGATGCTCCCAGGCCAAGTACTTCTGGGCACAGAGATCGTCCCAACCCAGCTCCGATTTAGCGTCCTCGAAAGCGCACTCCACGAAGTGACGCTGACAACTGGCCTCAATAAGCACCTCCGGCGGGGTGTCCAGCGGGTCGTTGAGCAGGGTAGAAGAAAGCCTGCCATCCAGATCGCGCCGAATCCCCAGCCAAAGGGCTTCCAGTTCGTCAGCTTGATTGGGCGTCCAGATCCGTTCCACGGGTAAATCCGCCACCAGCCACCCCCGCTCTACCGAGCGCACCCGCACCCGCCGCCACCGGGTTTTGCGACGCCTGGCCAAGTCGATGACCGCAAAGCGCTTTTTGGCGCGCGCCAACAGGGTCACTGCATAGACAGCCCGGCTGGACCAAGGCGAGTCACTCATGAAGTGCTGCAGCTTCTGCCCGTCGCTGCCCGGCTTCACGCGCCGTTCGATATTGGCAAAGTTGCGCTGGTCTTCCATGATCACCTGCCCCCGCAAGTAGCGCAACGCATGACATCCACCGTCATGCGTTCGGCTCTTGAAACAAGCCCGGAAATGCCGGTAAAACGCAAGCAGATCCTTCGCCAAATGCACAACCGCCACCATAGGGATGCCCCAGCGGTTGGGGTCAAACAGACGGGCCTTTCCCCCACCTCGCTCATTCCATCAAACTCGACCAGACCATTCCGCCTTTCGAGTGCAAATCGCCGAAACTTAACATTGTCGAAGTAGTTACCATATTTTGCTTGCACCGGGATGGGGAGGGCCTATTTTTAACTTGCCTGGACGCCGCGTGTGCGGAGTGTTCATCGGGGCTGAGAAATAAGAGTTAACCAGGAACCTAACCCTCAACCTCCGTTGCCCTTGCAACGATTGGTCCATTAGGCAATGGAGTCTCGGAAGGCGCTTCGCTGACCAAGTCTCCCAAAGGTTCGTCGGAAGGAAAGGCATTCGTTCAGTAAAATCAGTTATGCTCACTATGGAAGAGGCCATGCGGCAAACGGGCACCATGCCCTTTGCGGCTGGCAATATTGTCAAAGGCGCCATCATTGAAGTCCGTCCCAAGGAGGTTTTGGTGGACATTGGTTACAAGAGTGAGGGTGTCATCTCCGCCAGCGAGTTCGAGGACATCAAGGCGGTGAAGGTCGGCGACCAGATCGACGTGCTCATCGAAAAGCTGGAGGACAAGGAGGGGATGGTCGTTCTCTCCAAGGAAAAGGCGGAGTTCAAGAAGAATTGGGAGCGAATCCTGACCATTTGCAACGAAGGAGGAACCATTTCCGGGAAGGTCAAGGCCGTGGTCAAGGGAGGGTTGCTGGTCAATATCGGGGTGGAGGCGTTTTTGCCGGCGTCGCAGATTGACGTCATGACGCCGCGGAACCTGGCGCAATACGTGGGGAACAGCTATGATTTCAAAGTTGTCAAGATCAATCAGGAGCGCCAGAACATCGTCCTCTCCCGCCGTGAACTCATCGAACAGGAACGGCTGGAACGGCGCCAGAAGCTCCTGACCGAGATGACCCCGGGCGACATCCGCAAGGGGACGGTCAAAAACATCACTGATTTCGGGGCGTTCATTGATTTGAACGGCATTGACGGCCTGCTGCACATCACCGACATGAGTTGGGGCCGCATCGGCCATCCTTCCGAATTGCTCAAGGTCGGCCAGGACATCGACGTGGTTGTCCTGGACATCAACCGGGAGAAGGAACGCGTCAGCCTCGGACTGAAGCAAAAACTGGCCAACCCCTGGGACAACATCGAGCAGAAGTACCCGGTGGGGGCCAAGGTCAAGGGCAGGGTGGTCAACCTGGTGCCCTACGGCGCCTTTGTGGAATTGGAACCGGGCGTGGAGGGGCTAGTGCATGTCACCGAGCTCTCCTGGACCAAGCGCATCGCCAAGCCTTCCGACGTCCTCAAGCAGGATCAAGAGGTCGAGGCGGTGGTGCTCGGCATCAACCAGGAGGAACAGAAGATTTCGCTCGGCGTCCGGCAGTTGGAAGCCAACCCGTGGGACCGGGCCGAGGAGAAATACCCGGCCGGCACGCGCGTGAAGGGCAAGATTCGCAATCTCACCAGTTATGGCGCCTTTATCGAACTGGAAGAGGGACTGGACGGCATGATTCATGTCTCGGACATCTCCTGGACTCGCAAGATCAATCACCCCTCGGAAGTGCTCAAGAAGGGCGATGAATTGGAAGCGGTGGTGCTGGAAGTGGACAAATCCAACCAGCGAATTGCGGTGGGCCTCAAACAGCTTACCCCCGATCCGTGGGAGACCATCGACGAGATCTACAAGGTGGGCGACCTCGTCACGGGCAACGTGACCAAGTTGGCCAGCTTCGGCGCCTTTATCGGGCTTCAGCATGAAATCGACGGCCTGGTCCATATCTCCCAAATCAGCGAGGAGCGCGTGGACAAGATCAAAAACGTGCTCAAGGTCGGCCAGGAGGTCACCGCGCGGGTCATCAAGATCGACAAGAGCGACCGGCGCATCGGACTTTCCATCAAAGCTGCCAACTACTCCACCGAGCAACTCAAGGCCGAACAGGCGGTGCTGGATGCGCTCAAACCGGGCGAGGACCTGGTAGCGTTGCAACACGCCTTCGACGCGGCCGACGAGGCGCGGCAGGAAGGAAAACAAGAATAATCACGGCGTGGAGCCTATCCTCCAGGAACTGGCGTGGCGCGGACTCATTTCCGATTTTACAGGAGCCGCCCAAGGACCGTCTCCGATCGATCAAGCTTGGATCGGCTCCCTGCGGCCTCTGCCAACGCCAGAGCCGGGAAAGCCGCCGCCGACTCTCTATTGCGGCTTTGATCCGACCGCCGACAGTCTGCACGTCGGCAACCTCGTGCCACTGCTCGCTTTGAGGCGGTTTCAGCAGTTCGGCTACCGGCCCATCGCCCTGGCGGGCGGCGCCACCGGGATGGTGGGCGATCCGAGCGGCAAGAGCCAGGAACGGCAGTTGCTCACGCCGGAAATCCTCTCGGCCAATATCGCCAAAGTCAAGGAACAACTCCGCCGCCTGTTGGATTTCGAGGCCGCGCAGAACGCCGCCCTGCTGCTCGACAACGCGGCCTGGACGGCGCCGGTGAGCTTTCTCGACTTCCTGCGGGATGTCGGCAAGCACTTTTCCGTCAATCAAATGGTTGCCAAGGAGAGCGTCCGCGCGCGCATGGAAGACCGCGAATCGGGCATTAGCTACACCGAATTCAGCTACATGCTGCTCCAGGCCTTCGACTTTTATGTCCTGTGCCGCGACTACCACTGCGAGCTACAGATTGGAGGCAACGATCAATGGGGCAACATCACCGCCGGCATCGATCTCACCCGCAAGAAGCTCGGACGCACCGTGTATGGGCTGACACTCCCGCTCATCACCAACGCCGACGGCAGCAAGTTCGGGAAAACGGCCGCCGGAGCGGTCTGGCTCGACGCCTCCAAGACCAGCGTTTATCGATTTTACCAATTCTGGATTCGGACCGAGGACAGGGACGTCATCCGTTACCTGAAGTACTTCACCTTCCTGAGCAGGGAGGAGATCTCCGGTATGGAAAAGCAGCACGAACAGAACCCCGGCGCAAGGGTTGCTCATAAGGCGCTGGCCCGGGCCATGACGGAGCTCATCCACGGTTCGAGCGCGACGGACGAGGCGGTCCGCGCCAGCGAGGTCCTCTTCGGTGGAGAATTGGCCGGTGTCTCCGAAGCCACCTTCAATGAGATTCTCACCGGCGCGCCGGTAAAGGAAATCAACAAGGCTCGGCTTGACGGGACTGGACGCCCGCTGGTGGAGGTGCTGATCGAGGCGGGATTGTGCGCTTCGAAAGGCCAGGCGCGAAAGGACATTGAGGCCGGAGGGATCTATGTCAATAACGTGCGCCAGACCGCTTTTCAGTGCGTGATCTCAACGAGCGACCTGCTCTTCGGCAAACATCTGCTCCTGCGCAAGGGCAAGCGCAATTACGTCGTGCTGACCGCCCGGTAAAGTGGCTCGCTAACAAGGGCTTGACTTTGTTTGGCTACGCGTTCAAAAAGCATCTCAAGGTGTTTCCAGTCCAGACCAGCTTTTACAGCGAATGGCGCCTGCGCAACGGCGTCGTCTCGGTCCTGCACGAGGACCGGGACTCCCCGCCGGAACGCTTGCTCCAGGCGATTTGGCAGCATCAGCGCCTGCTGCGCGACCAGATTAAGACCCTGGACAATGAACCGGTCCGGGTGCTCCATCCCGGTTTTCAGAACGTCGAAGCCGGCCCCGATTTTCACGATGCCGTTCTGCAAATCGGCAACGGACCTCCGCGCTCCGGAGACATTGAGGTGGACCTGCAGCCCAGCGGGTGGCGCGCCCACGGTCACGACCGCAATCCGGCGTTTGGGAACGTTGTCCTGCACGTGGTGTGGGAAAGCGAGCGCCCGGCTTCAGGCGCTCCTCCCACCGTCCTGCTGCGCCCGGTCCTCGACGCGCCACTTGGGGAACTGAGTCTATGGCTGGGTTCTGAGGCGGCCGGGGAGTTGCCACAAACGATGCAGGGGGCCTGCGCGCCGGGGTTGAGGGGACTTCCATCCGAGGCGCTCACCGAACTGCTGCGCCAGGCGGCGCAAGTGCGCCTCGAGAGTAAAGCCGCCCGCTTCCAGGCGCGGGCGCGGCAAGCGGGCTGGGAGCAATCCCTGTGGGAGGGTCTCTTCCGCGCCCTGGGCTATAAGAACAACGTCTGGCCCATGCAGCACCTGGCCGAACTGCGCCCGCGCTGGTGGGCGAGCGGCGGAGACGGGCCGGCGATGCAGGCCCGCTTGTTTGGCATCAGCGGCTTGCTGCCCATCGAGCTGCCCCGCTCCGGGGAAGACGATTATGTCCGCGGGGTCTGGGACCGGTGGTGGCGCGAGCGCGACGCCTTTTCCGATTGCCTGGTGCCTCGCGAACTGTGGCGGCTCAACGGGCTTCGGCCGCCGAATCATCCACAGCGGCGCTTAGCTCTGGCCTCGTGCTGGTCGGCGGACGCGAGGCTGGTCGCCAAGCTCGAGCAATGGTGTGGCCGGGAGCTGGCCTGTTCCGCCCTGGCCCCTTCCCTGCTGGAGTGGTTGGAAGTGCCGCGGCATGAGTTTTGGTCCTGGCATTGGACATTCCGGTCGAAGCGGTTGAGCAAACCCCAACCGCTGCTGGGGGCCTCGCGGGCAACAGACCTGGCGGTGAACGTGATCCTGCCGTGGCTGTGGATTCGAGCCGTTGAGGGCCAAAATGACCCGGTCCGGCAAGGCCTTGAGCGGCGCTATTTTTCCTGGCCGCCCGCGCAGGACAACTCGGTGCTGCGCAAAGCCCGGCGCCGGATGCTGGGCGGCGCCTCCCCCCGCGGGGTTCGCAACGCCGCCTGCCAGCAGGGCATGACCCAAATCGTCCAGGATTATTGCAGCCACTCCAATGCCTTATGCGAGAACTGCCGATTCCCGGAGTTGGTGAGGGAATTCCGCGCGCAGTAAGAGGAGGTTTTGCTCGGCCATTCGTCGGTTGCCATGCCCGGTGAAATACAGCTAAAGTAGTGCGTGTCCGACAAGTCTGACCGGTCCGACGGGTCGGACCAATGCGAGCATGAAACGACGTCTGCCATTAATCCTGATCTCGCCCGACATTCAAGAGAAGGGCAAAGAATTCGAGGACCTCTCGATCAGCCTGTCCCACAACTACGAGCGGGCGCTGGAACACGCCGGCATGCTGCCGTTGACCATGCCGGCGACTGTTTCAGGGGATTTGATAGCCGAGTGCGTGCGGCATTGTGATGGCGTGTTGCTGACGGGTGGCGACGACCTGGACCCACGTCTGTATGGCGACGGCCTGGAGCCGCCGGTGGAACGTACCGTAGCGGTTTGTCCCGACGGCGGGCGGCGGGACTTGCGGGAATTGATGCTCATCGACGAGGTCTTCCGCCAGCGCAAGCCGCTTTTGGCGATCTGCCGCGGCCACCAGATGCTTAACGTGGCGCTGGGCGGGACACTCATAGCCGATATCCCGCAACAATTGCCCGGCGCCCTCAACCATCGGCGTCTGGATAAGCGCAGCGAGATTGTCCATGAAGCGCGGTTGACACCGGGTTCATTCCTGGCCAAGATAGCGGTCGAACCCATGCTGGGCGTCAATAGCACGCATCATCAGGCGGTGGACAAAGTGGCCCCGCCCTTGCGGGTGAGCGCGGCCAGCACCGACGGGGTTGTAGAAGGCCTGGAGCTCAAGCCGAAGGCGGCGGATTGGCTCCCCTTTCTATTGAGCGTGCAATTTCACCCGGAGCGCCTGGAAGATCGCTACCGAGAACACCGCGCTATCTTCCTGGCATTCGCCGCCGCCTGCGCGGCGGGTCGAAACAGAGTTATATGAAGGCCAAAGTTCTGGTGGTGGATGACGAAGAGCTCATCCGCCTGCAAATTAAAACCAAGCTCGAAACCAACGGCTATGAGATCCTGGAAGCGGGCGACACCACCGCTCTGCGGGACTGCCTGGCAACCTCCTTTCAACCGGAAGTCATTTTGCTCGATCTGAAGCTGCCCGGCACCAGTGAACTCTCGCTCACCCTCCTGCCCGAAATTCGGAAGCGATGGCCCGAGGCCCGCGTGATCATCATCACCGGCTACGGCACCACGGACTTGGCTTTCGAGGCGGGGCAGATGGGCGTGTTTTTGTTCCTGAACAAGCCGATCGACTCCAGCATGCTTCAATTGCACGTCGAGCGCGCCCTGGAGCATAAGAAGCTTCACGAGGATGCCGAAACGCTCCTGCGCAAGCGGATCATCTTCGAAAGCCTGGCCATGCGCAACGTGCTCAATACCGTCGAGCGCATCGCCCCCAGCGATGTCTCCATCCTCATTACAGGAGAGAGCGGCACCGGCAAGGAGGTCATCGCCGACGTCATCCATGACCTCAGCCCGCGCAGCAAGGGGCCCATCATCAAGATCAACTGTGCCGCCCTCCCGCGCGAACTCATCGAAAGCGAACTGTTCGGCTCCGTCAAGGGCGCCTTTACCGGCGCGCATGCCGATCGTGAGGGCCTCTTCCGCCAGGCTGAATCCGGCACCCTTCTTCTGGACGAAATCTCGGAAATGCCAATCGACACGCAAAGCAAGTTGCTGCGCGTCCTGCAAGACCAGGAAGTCCGGCCCGTTGGCGGCAAAGCCACCTACAAAACCGACTGCCGCATTGTCGCCGCCACCAACCGCAAGACCGATGAGGCCATCGCGGAAGGAAAGCTGCGCGAGGACCTGTTCTACCGGATCAGCACGATCTCCATCAATCTGCCGCCGCTGCGCGAGCGCCCCGACGACATCATGCCGCTGGCGGTCGCCTTCCTCAAACGCTATGCCTCCCAGGCCAACCGGTCCATCAATAGCTTCGCCCTCGACGCCATCGAGCGGTTGACCAGCTTCGACTGGCCCGGAAACGTCCGCCAACTCCAGAATGAGGTGCAACGCGCCGTTCTTCTATGCGAAGGCAGTGACATCCACGCTGCGGACCTCTCCATCACCAATGCAAAGAAGGGGGCCGCCCAGAGCGCCGATTCCAACTTCACCATCCTCGAAGGCGTGGAGCGTAATGCCATTGTCCAAATGCTCAGGCAAACCGGCGGCAACAAGCTCGAGACCGCCAAGCGGTTGGGCATTGGCCGCCAGACCCTATACAACAAGATCAAATCCTACGGAATTGAGGTGTAGTCCGTGGGCATGGGCATTTTTTCCAGTTCACCGCGCACCATGCCCACCAGCGGCGCAATGGTCTGCCGGCTGAAATCGAACCGGCAGCCCGCCGCGGCAAACAGTTCGGGCAACGGCCTTGAGCCGCCAAGGCGCAATGCCTCTTTGTAATGGCGCAGGGCGGACGCGGGATTGTCGCGGAAGTTCGCCCAGACCTGCAGCGCCCCCAGTTGAGCGATACCGTACTCAATGTAATAGAAGGCGTGAATGAAGATGTGCAGTTGCCGATGCCACAAGCTCGCGCGCTCTTCTTCGTAGCCGCTCCAGTCCACGTCGCCCCCAAACCGGCCCATCAATCTGAGCCAAGCCTCCGCTCGTTCCTTCCGGCTGTGCTCCGGATGCGTATAAATCCAGTGCTGAAACGCATCCACCGCCGCTATCCAGGCGAAGATGGTCATGATCCCCTCCAGGTGCGTCCGGCGGGCGCGGTCAGCCTCTGGCCGGGAGTAAAACCGCTCGATGGCTCCGTTGCCGAGCAGTTCCATGCTCATCGAGGCGACTTCGCAGAACTCGATGGGCGCGCTGCGATAGGCGTAAAGGTCTTCCCCGCGCGTGGCCAGGGCGTGAAAGGCGTGGCCCGCCTCGTGCAGAACTGTCTCCACGTCCCGTTGCAATCCGACGGCGTTCATAAAAATGAAAGGCAGGCGCGCCTCCGCCAGCGTCGATTGATACCCACCCGGGGCTTTGCCTTTGCGGTTGGCCAAATCCAGCAGCCGTAAATCCTGCATCTGCCGGAACCCGCCGCCCAGTTCAGGGTCCAGGCCGTCAAAAATCGCCTGCGTCCGGCTCAGCATCTCTTCCACCTTCTTAAAAGGTCGCAACGGAGGCCGGTTCACCGGATCCACCGCCAAATCCCAGGGCCGCAGGCCTTCAAGCTTCAAATGCCGCTTCCGTTCGGCCTGCAACTCGCGCACCACAGGCATGACCTCCGCCTCCACCGCTTCATGAAACCGTTCACAATCTGCGGGCGTATAGTCGAATCGTCCGAGCTTGCGAAAGGCGTAGTCGCGATAGGTCTCAAAGCCGGCATTTCGCGCGATCTGATGGCGCAACCGCACGAGCTGATCCAAGAAGCCATCGAAATTCTCCGCCTCCTGTAAACGCCTCCGCGCCACCGCCTCCCAGGCCTCCTGCCTCAGTGGGCGGTCCGGTTCTTCCAGGTAGGGACCCATCTGGATGAGGGTCTTCTCCTCTCCGCGGAAGTTCACCGTCAACGACCCGCTCAGTTTTTGATATTGCTGGCTCAGTTTGGCCTCCTCTGTCTCCAACGGCACGTTCTCCGGGCGAAACAATTCGACTTGCACCTCGGTGTCCCGGTCAAAGACTTCGTACCGGCTCTTGGGCAACTGCGAGCGGAGTGGATGCGCGACATAGACCCGCGCCAGCTTGAACTGGCGGGGCTTGACCTGTGGCTCAATCTTCTCGACGAAGTGCAGGTAGGCCCTCTCCGCCTCCGGATCATCCGTGTGGCAAGTCATGGCGATGTACCGCCGTGTCGATTCTTCATCCAACGCGGCGTTTAGTTCACTCCAGGCCAGCAGCCACTTCTCAAGCTCGGGCGCGCTCTCGCATTGAGCTGCCTGTTTCTCGAGCGCGTCGAAGAGCGGCGCCACCCGCCCCCAATCGCCGAGATCCATCTCAGCCGGCACAAATTGCCGCGCCTTGTGCCTCGGCAATGTATCAAACGGTAGTAACCCCATGCGCCGAACATAGCTCGGATCACAGAAACAACAACACAGAATCGGTCCGATCGCTAAAGAGCTTGCGGCGATGTCAGGCGGGGCCTATCCTGGTGTGCGATGAATGTGTTGACGATGCAAGGCCCGACGCGAGAGCAGGTCGCCGCTGAGGTTGCGGAGATGCGCAAGGCGGCGCGTGCCATTGCGGCTTCGCCTCGAAAACGGCTCAAGTTTCTCCGCCAAGTGGGCGTGATCAACTCCGTTGGAAAGAATCCTCGCGCCGGGCGTGCCCAGGCCGGTGGAACGGGCCGACCTTGAACTCCTACAATGCTGCCCAGGGCGATCGTATTGGGGTATCACGGCTGCTGCCGTGAGTTGGCCCAGGAGGTCGCTGCTGGAAGGAGGGAGATCCAAAGCAGTTCCAACGATCACGATTGGCTGGGTCACGGCGTTTACTTCTGGGTCGGGGATGTGAAGCGCGCCATCGAGTGGGCGCAACAACGAGGCGTAACCGAACCAGCTGTGGTTGGCGCCGCGATTGAGGTGGGCCATTGCCTGCGCCTGGCGGACCGGCACTGCCTGGAGTTCCTGCGAGAGGCGTATCGTGACCTCAAATTGACCTGCGAGCAGGAAAAGGTGCCCCTCCCAACCAACGCTGGAAGGCTCTTCGGCAAGCGGAGACTGGATTGTGCAGTTTTCGAAACCGTTCACCGGCTGCGCTCCGATCGAAATCTGGTCCCGTTCGATACGGTCGCAGCCTATTTTATTGAGGGCGAGGAATTGTATCCAGGGGCGGCGTTGCGAGCTCTGGACCACGTGCAAATCTGTGTGCGAAATCCACGGCGGATTCTCGGCTATTTTCTGCCCAGAGCCGTCTAAGCGCGGATCGAGGCGCGGCGCTATCCCTGGCCAATTGTCCCTCGGCTGACCCGCGAAAGCTACACCGGCCCGGACAACATCGTCCCTTTCCCGATCAGCTTGCGCCACCGCTCCCAAACGGACATCCAAAAGGGCTTTACGCCCGCGCACCAAAGAGGCATTATCGGCTTGAAGTGAACTCGAACTCGAAAGGGACCTGATGAAAATCGGCTTTCATACCGACGCGTTCAACTCGGCATACTGGTCGTTCGACCGCTGCCTGGCTTGGGCGCAAACCAACGGCGTCCATTTCATCGAGTGCGGCCTCATTGACGGCGTGAGTTGGATTCACGGGCTGGGCTATCAGCCCCACGTCGCGCTATATGAGGACCCGGTGCTATTGCGGCGCAAGATGGATTCTTACGGGCTGCAGTTCTCCCAGGTTGATGCCGCCTTCCCCCTCTCCGGAGAGGAAGGCCCCCTGCGGGGTGTACCCTACGTCCAGAAAGCCATTGCCTGGGCGGCTCAATTCGGATGTCCGTGCGTGGACACTACTGACGGCCTTCATCAGCCGGAAGGGCTTACTGATGAGGAAGCGCTGGCTTTGATGAAGAGGAACTACCGGCAAATTCTCAAGGTGGCCGAGGCGCACCAGGTGACCGTGAACATCGAGCCGCACGGCTATTTCACCACCAATCCCGATACGATGGCCGAGATGCTCGCCTTCAGCGACAGCCCGTTTCTCCGTATGAACATGGATACGGGCAACACCTTCATTGCGGGCCGCGACCCGGCCGCTTTCCTGGAACGATTTCTGTCCAAAGTCAGCCACGTTCATATCAAGGACGTCTCTGAATCGCTGGCCCGGGCGGTGCGCGGCGGCCAGACCGGCATTGCCGTGAGCCATTGCGCCCTGGGCGACGGAGTCAACGCCGATAACATCCGCCGGTGCCTGGTGCTGTTGCGCCAGCGCGGTTACCAGGGCACGCTCAGCATCGAATGCGAAGGGCAATCCGGTCCCATGATAGAAAGGTCCCTCGCCTGGCTCCGCCAGACGCTTAATGATCTCGAAATTGGATATCAATGAATTCAACAACCACAAACGAGCCTATGCGAAACCAAAACTCCTCTCCCAAGCCAATCACCCGGCGTGATTTCCTCCGAACCTCCTCCGCCACCGCGTTGAGCGTTGCGGCAGGCGCCGCCGCCTTGAGCATTGAACGCGGCGCTCACGCCGCTGGCAGCGACATCCTCAAGGTGGGTATGATCGGGTGCGGCGGACGCAATGCGGGCGCCGCCGACGAGGCCCTGACAGCCGACCGAGGCGCCCGGTTGGTTGCCATGTGCGACATCTTCATGGACCGTATCAACGCCAAACGCGACCTGCTCAAGGCCGCCCACCCTGCCCAGGTTGCCGTGAATGACGACCACCGTTTTCCCGGCTTTGGCGGATACCGACATGTCATTGATGCCTGCGACGTCATCCTGATAGCCAATGGCGCGAAGTTCCATCCCTTCCACGCCATGTCCGCCATCGAGGCCGGCAAGCATGTGTTTGTCGAAAAACCGCATGGCATCGACCCGCGCGGCGTCCGGCTCATGCAACAAGCCGCCGACCTGGCCAAAGAGAAAAATCTCTGCATCGTGTCCGGCTTGCAGAGCCGGTTCCATGCCGGCTATATCGAAACCATCAAGCGCATCCAGGACGGGGCCATCGGCGACATTGTCAGTATCGAGGAAAACTTCCTGCGCGCCCCGTACGGCGTGACCGAGCGAAAGCCGGGCCTGACCGAACTGGAGTGGCAATGCAGCACCCAGTACCATTTCCGCTGGCTTTCGGGCGATGATGTGCCTCAATCGCTGGTTCACAACCTTGACCGGTCGAGTTGGGTGCTCGGCAACGCGGTGCCCATCAAGTGCCATGGCCTGGCGGGAAGGTCTGCCATGATCGAGCCGGTCTATGGCGATGTCTTCGACCATCACTCAGTCATTTATCAGTTCCCGAATGGCGTGCGCGTGTACGCCTTCTGCCGTACGACTACCGGCTGCTACGACGAGGATTCGAGCTTAATCCTTGGCAGCAAAGGCCAGGCATCCGTCACCGCCTGCCGTATATGGGGCCAAAACAATTGGCGCTGGCAGGGCCAATGCGATCCCTACCAGGTCGAACACAACCGCCTCTTCGCCGCCATCCGCTCCGGCAACCCGATCAACTGCGGCGCCTACATGGCGCGGAGCACGATGATCACCGTCATGGGCCAGCTCTCCTGTTACACCGGGAAAGAAATCACCTGGGACCAGGTCAACCATTCGAGTTTCTTCTACCCTCCCAAACCCGAAGACTGCCACGACGGCATGGACGCTCCCGCGAAACCAGGCCCCGACGGCAGTTACCCCGTCCCCGCTCCCGGCAGGACTGACTGGGATTTAAGCTAAGTGCTCTTGGGCGTAATTACGTGAGGTATTCATGATTTGCGATTTGCGATTTGCGATTTGCGATCGGAGAGCGGCGGGACCCGCCGGAAAGGGCGGCGCTTCTGGCCACAAGCGCGCGTTTCGTGGTCTCGTATGGAGAGCCGTCATTGCCCTTTTTGCCTTAGTGGTGGCCATTTGCCCAGCCAATGCCCAGCCTGCCACCCAACCCAAACCTGGAGCGGTTCGGAAGGCCCGGGTACTGCTCGTGACCGGTATCGATTATCCCGGTCATCATTGGCGCCAAACCGCGCCCGTCCTGGCGGCGGCCCTGCGGAAGGACCCCCGCCTGGAGGTCTTTACCATCGAAGACCCAGCTTTCCTCGACTCGTCCGCTATCACCAACTATGACGTTATCCTGCTCCATTTCCAGAATTGGCAATGCCCCGGCCCGGGCGAGCGGGCGCGGGAAAACCTCCGCCGGTTTGTTGAGGGCGGCAAGGGCCTTGCGCTGGTGCATTTTGCCTGCGGGGCGTGGCACGGCGAATGGCCGGAGTTCGCGAACCTGGCGGGCCGGGTCTGGGCGGGTCCAAACGTGCGCCAGCACGACCCGCTGGGATGGTTTCGGGTTGAAATCGCGGCGCCGGAAAACCCGATTATGCGCGGCCTCTCGGACTTCGAAACGCACGATGAACTTTACACCTGCCTGACGGGCGATCATCCTATCGAGGTCCTCGCCCGGGCGAAGTCGAAGATCGACGGCAAGTATTACCCGATGGCCTTCATCTCGCACTATGGCAAAGGCAGGACTTTCACCTGCGTGCTCGGTCACGACGTGCAGGCTCTGAGCATCCCCGCGGTCCAAGAACTTTACCGCCGCGGCTGCGCTTGGGCGGCGGGCCTGTCCCCGACGGAATCGGCCAGGTAAAGCAGCAGGATTATAACT
>JAJYHY010000611.1 GCA_021784555.1 bacterium | reverse complement strand
GCCGCTTGCCAGCTTGTCCTTTATAAGAAGCAATTTTTCGGGCAAAGATCAGGGACTGCCCACTGCGATTTACATCGGTGGACAGAACATCGGCCCGGCACTGGGCGTGCTGGTCGGCGCCATTCTGTTGCATGATTACGGATGGCGCAGCATGTTTGCCCTTACCGGTTTGGTCGCGCTCGTCTGGGTTCCTTTCTGGCTCATCGCGGCGCCATCCGGCCGGCAAAGTCCGGCGCCGCAAGCGGAAAAGCTCGCGGAAAATCTACCCCCACCCCGGCGCTGGACCCGGGGCGTCGTGCTGGCCGACCGGACATTTTGGGCCATGGCATTCTCCATTTTGCTTTCTTCTTATTATTGGTACTTCGTTTTGACCTGGGTGCCGGCTTATCTGATGCTCTCACGAGGCTTTTCAACGCTTGCCATGGGACATGTGCTTTCGACGGCGCTCTTTACGATGGCTGCCGTCACCATCTTTGCGGGAGCGATCGCAGACAGACTGGCGTCTCGAATTGGAGTCTTTCAAGCGCGGTTGTGGTTCGGAGTGTTAGGCTATGCCGGGACGGCGAGCATTCTCCTGCTCCTCGTGACGAATCGTTCCTGGGTGCTGCCCATCCTTACCTTTTCACTTTGTTCGACCGGCATCGGCAACTCAAATTACTGGACCATCACTCAGCATGTCTCGCCGAAGCATATGGTCGGGCGAGCGGTGGGCTTCCTGAACACCGTCTCGGTGATCGCCGGCGCTGCGGCGCCCCTTGTTACGGGCTTTCTTCTCGGGCCGCATAAGCATTTTGGACCGGCGATTGTTGTCGCCGGCGTATGCGCCTTTTTGGCTGCCGTCTGCTTGCTGGCAGCAGGAACGAGAGGGCTCGCGCGGATGAAAGCGCTGCTGGAGGGTGGGGTTCCAGCGGACGCCTGGCGTTGAGCGGGTTCACGTCTGCGCCAGCGATTTGAGGAAAGAGGGGTGGAAATGAATCTGTACGAACTCTCGACTCCGGCTCTCGTTGTCGACCTCGATATTTTGGAGCGCAACCTGGACCGCATGGCGAAGCTCTGCCGGGAGCAGGGCGTGGGCCTGCGCCCGCACGCCAAGACTCACAAGACGCCGGAAGTGGCGCGGATGCAAGTGGGACGAGGGGCTCTCGGCCTGACCGTGGCCAAAGTGGGTGAGGCGGAGGTTATGGGCGAAGCGGGGCTGGATGAGATTCTTGTGGCCTATCCGGTGATGGGAAGCGAAAAGCTGAGCCGCCTGGCGGCCTTGGCGCGAGAACGGCGCGTGCTCGTTTCGCTCGATAGCGAAATCACGGCTCAGGAACTTTCTCGCGCCTCCACGCTGGCCGGCGCGACCATCGGCGTGCTGGTGGAATTCGATTCCGGCTACAAGAGGTGCGGGCTCGAGCCGGGGCCCCGTTGCGCGGAGCTTGCGGCGAAAATCGAAAAGCTGCCGGGATTGAAGTTTCGGGGCTTGATGACCTACTTCGGCTCGGTCTGGGGCACTGCTGACGAGCGGCGCGCCGAAGCGAAGCGAGTGACCGAGCCGGTCGCGCGGGCGCTCGAAGCACTGGCCGCGGCGCGAATCCCCGTCGAAATCGTCTCCGGCGGCTCGACGCCCTCGGCGGAATTTGCGGGCCAAATTCCCGGACTCACGGAAATTCGGCCCGGGACGTATGTATATAATGACCTGAATACTTTTTATCAAGGAGCCTGCAATCTCGAAGATTGCGCAGTGCGGGTGGTGACGACCCTTGTCTCAACGGCGGTGCCGGGGCACGCGATCGTGGACGCTGGTTCCAAGACGCTTTCGAGCGACCGCCTCAGCTCCGGCCCCGCGACGGGCTTCGGACGCATTGTGGAAGCGCCGGATGCGCCACTGGTCAAGCTCAACGAGGAGCACGGGCACCTGGATGTCACCCGGTCCCTGCATTCGTTCCGTGTGGGTGAAACGCTCACCATCATTCCCAACCACGTCTGCACCTGCGTCAACATGCACGATGAAGTTTTCCTGATTCGCAACGGGGAAGTCGTGGGTTCGTGGCGAATTGCGGCCCGCGGCAAGATTCGGTAAACGGACCGTAGCGCGTCCACGTCGCCCGGCCTTAATCAACGGAATCCCGGCGGCCGGACCCGTGGTCACCACGTCACACAGAATCCGCCAGCGTGGGCAATTCCGATGCGCGTTGTTCGACGGGTCCTCTCTTCAGCCTCTCGCGCAGCAGAACCAGCAGGATGGATGCCGAGATCATGCTGGCGAGGCCGTCGGTCAGCAGAAGCCCGCGTGTGCCGAAGTGCTTGAATCCCAATCCATCGGCCCAGGTCATATAAACAATAGCGAAGTTCGTGGATGCAGAAAACAATCCTAGTTGCGTGCTGGCAACGGGACTGTCCTGGCCGACGAGTTGAAAACCCAGCGCATTGAATGCCGCATAAACGACTCCGGCCAGACCGTTATAGATCAGAGCTCCAAGGATAAAGACGATGGGCGCGTGGGGCGTGAGCGCCATAGCGATGGAAACAAAGCTCGTGACCAGGCCCGCGCCCAGATAGAGGGTTCCGCGGGAAACGTGATTCGCGGCGTATCCGCCGAGCAACGCGCCCAGCGATGCTGTGATGGCGCACCCCGCGCCCGTCACCCAGATCACCGTGGTTGCGCCGGTGTGGAAATCGTTGCCCATACCGGAGAAGAGATTGATGGCCGCTTCCGCGCCCGCCGGAACCAGAAAGAGAGCGAAGCCGGTGAGAACCTCTTTTGTCTTGCAGGCTCGCCAGGTGGCCTTGATGGCGTCGGTAAAAATCTGACGGAAGTGGAAAGATGATTTTGTAGCTTCGGGAAAGGCTAGTGTGAGCGAGGCGCCCAGCACGATGACGGCGCCCAGGCCGATTCCGAGCCAGTGAAGCGGAATGTGCGGCGAAAGCGACATGACAGCCAGTGAACCGGCCGCGCCGCCTCCCAGGTTCGCCACGTTCGTCCAGCCGCTCACGGAGCCGCGGCGGGAATCGGGAGTGATTTGCGCGGTCCATCCGCCGAGGGCGCCGGAAAAAAGCACGATGGAGAGTTCGCCCACCAGCAGCAACACCGTCAACATTCCCAGGTGTTTCGGCGACATCACGAACATCGCCGCCGCTAAGCAGAAGGCCGAGACCG
>JAJYHY010000199.1 GCA_021784555.1 bacterium | reverse complement strand
CGGAGAGTTACGTAGATCGTTGGTGGGATGGCAGTCGCCGAAAAGATTCGTGAAAAGCTCCGAACCGTTCCGCACAAGCCCGGCATCTACCTGATGCGGGACCGCTTCGGGACGGTGATTTACGTCGGCAAAGCCCGGGACTTGCGCCGGCGGACCAGTCAATATTTTCAGCCCTCGCGCCGGATGGGTTGGGACCTCAAGTTCAAGGCCCTGACGGAGGCCATTGAGGATTTTGATTTTCACGTGGTGCGCAGCGAACCGGAGGCGCTCCTGCTCGAGGGCAAGCTCATCAAGGAATTGCACCCGCGCTACAATGTCAGTTTCCGCGATGACAAACGCTTCCTGATGCTCAAGGTCAATCTCAACGACCCCATTCCGCGGTTTACTCTGACCCGGCTCAAGCAGGACGATGGCGCGCGCTATTTCGGACCGTTTCCAAATTCGAGCGCTCTGCGGAGCACACTGGCCCTGGTCCGTCACCAATTCCATTTGCGCGGATGCCGTCCCCTGACGCCGGGCGAGCGCGATTACAAGCATTGCCTTTACGCCCATCTCAAATACTGCACCGCGCCCTGCATTGGGAACGTCAGCCGGGAGGAATACCTCGAACAGGTCACGGCCGCCTGCGATTTCCTGGAAGGGCAGTGTGAGGAGATGCAGTCCACGCTGGAGGAGGAGATGAGGAAGGCGGCGGCGGCGCAGGAATACGAGCGAGCCGCGGATTTGAGAGACATGCTGGCCGATTTGCGCCGGACGACGCGGAAAGTGAACCGTTTCGAGCGCGTGCCCTACAGCCTGCCGCTGGCGCCGGCCCCCGAAAAGGACCTGACTGAATTGGCGCGCGTGCTTGCCTTGCCGGGGCCTCCAGAGCGCATCGATGGATTCGATATCTCCAATATCAGCGGCACGTTCAAAGTGGCCTCAATGGTCGCCTTTCGCCACGGGCGGCCCGACCGCCCCAATTACCGCCGGTTCCGCATCAAGTCGGTTGAGGGCCAGGACGATTTCGCCTCGATAGCCGAGGTCGTCCGGCGCCGTTATTCGAGGCTGCTGAAGGAAGCGCGCTCTGCAGCGGGCTCAGCCGGCGCCAAAGCCGGCAGTGACTCTGAGGCTGGCCAGGGCGCTGGTCGGACGGCGTCGGGATTGGGCGCCGTCCTGGCAGGAGCGGCAAGCGCCGCAAGTGGCTCAAGTCCAGCTTCCGGACCGGAAAAGGCATCGGCTGAATCCGTGCCGGGAATGCCGGGCCTGATCCTGATAGACGGGGGAAAGGGCCAACTCAGCGCCGCCTGCGCCGAGTTGGAAAAGCTTGGTTTAGGGAATGTCCCCATTATCGGCTTGGCCAAGGAATTTGAGGAGATTTATCGGCCCGGGCAGTCTGAGCCGTTGCGCCTTTCCCGCGACAGCGGGGCATTGAAGCTGCTTCAGCGCGTCCGGGACGAATCGCATCGCCTGGCCAACACCTACAACGCCCAGTTGCGCCTGCGCAAGATTTCGGAGAGCATTCTCGACGAATTCCCCAGCATTGGCCAGCGGCGCAAGACGGCGTTGCTCAAGAAGTTCGGCTCCATTCAGCGCCTCCGGGCGGCGAGTGTCGAGGAAATCGCGCAGGTGCCCGGTTTCGGGGGCAAGGCGGCCGCGGAATTGAAGGCCTTCCTTCAGGCGCGCCACGCAGCCGAGGGGTGTGATTAAGGCGTCAGGGTCAGTCCCGCACTTTTTCCGCCACTTCGCCTTCCATCTCCGCGAAAAAAGTGAGGACTGGCCCCGCGCCCGCTGAGTCGAGATTTGGATTGATTCTTTCGAGCTGGAGGTCCATTCTCATGCTCCGAACCATAGAACCGGGAGTAACAAACACGTGAACATTCAAGTGGCAGTTTTGTGTGACGCGGCAACGGACGAGAATGGAAAACTCAACCTGCTGGGAGCGTTCGACACGATCCGTACATCGCACCTCCCGGCGGTTCATCCTCAATGTTCGATTGCCTTGCGCATCGCTTTCGGCCACGAAGACGAAGGCTCGCATACGTTGCGGCTCAACTTCGTCGATGCCGATGGACGTTCAATTATGCCCAGCATTGACATACCGGTTCAGGTGCAAATCCCCGGCGATTCCCATTTCGGCACGCGTAATTTTGTGGTGAACATCCAGCAACTCAAGTTCGAAGGCCCCGGCCTCTACTCCATTGACCTGGCAATGGACGACGAGTCGCGAGCCAGCATCCCTCTGCTCGTAAAACACACGCCACCACCGGCCCCGCCTGCTCCCCGCGAATGAGACTCAATCGGAGCTTGAAGCTGTCCTGAGAAGCCATTAATTTGCGGACATGAAGCTGGCGACCTTTGAGGGTGTTGTCCAGAACGGGCAAATCAGGCTGCCGGAGGGCATCCGCTTGGCGGATCGGACAAAGGTGTACGTGGTTGTGCCGGATGTGGGAGAGCCTGATGCGGCACGGTTGATGAGCCCGCGCCTGGCACATCCTGAGCAGGCAGGGGATTTCTATCTCAGCGTTGGCCCCCATGTCGGCCTATGATTCGGCAAGCGCCACGAAGAAAGTCGTGTCGGCGTAGATCATCGCCCCTTCAGCTCGCGTAATGCCTCAGTGAAGTTGACCTTCGGTACGCTTTTGGGAGAGACGTAGCGCGCTTCCCGTTCGAGATCCTCGATGGTTTTACGCGGCCGATTTGGAGCCTTCGTAACGATGAACGAAGGTTGCCCCTGGTCCGTTACCAGGAGGCTCTGGCCGGGGTCGAGCGCCGTAACATTGGCGGGCGAACGGAAAAACTGTCGCACCGTGATTGTTTTCATATTGAAAGCCTATCGTCCATGGGCTGGCGAGGCAAGAGCGAGTCTATGTTCTCTTCACGGCGAGGATGACAGCAGGGCCAACCTCCGGTCCAATGAACGACTAAGGCCGCAACGCGCCGAGAATTGGGCTCAACAGCAACCCCAGCACACAGCCCAAGGCCAAAACCGCCAGAGCCAACAGTACCGGGACGGTCTGTGTCGAGACCGGGGTTTTAACTGTCAGGGCCAGCGGCGTGGGACCTCGCCAGCCCACATCTCAGACGGAGTCATCACCGGCAGGACCAGCACAAGAGTGGAAAAGTCGAAGGCTTTTGACTTGTCAAATGGCAAATCGCCCTTAATCTTGCGGCCATTGCAATGGACATCAGTCAACAAAAAGCTGAATTCAGTTTGGCCTATGTCCACGCAGTCGCGACGGTAGCCGGTTTTGCGCTTTACGACGTTCGGGTGGATGATGAGAGTGTGGATTGCGGAGTCGCGAAAAGAGGCGGCGGTGGGACTGTGAAATCCCCGCGGTTGGAATTGCAGCTCAAATGTACGGAGCGTAATGTTCTGAAGGCGGACGGGATTCATTTTCCGCTGAAAGGAAAGAACTATGACGATCTGCGAGGAACGAACTTGCACGTTCCGAAAATACTCGTCGTCTTGCTGGTACCCGACCGCGTGGGTGATTGGGTCAATCACTCGGATGAAGAGATGTGCTTGAAGCACTGCGCGTGGTGGTTGTCGCTCGCCGGCGCTGCTGAACGTGGGGGCGTGGAGACGCCCACTGTAATTCTCCCCCCTGGACAGCGTTTCAGTCCCGCAGCCTTGGAAGCAATTATGGCGCGTATCGGCAGAAAGGAGAACGTATGAGCCTGGCGATCCCACTTGAGACGTTAGCGCGGGGTTTCAAACCGCTGGATGTGGCATCGTATCTGCGGCTGCATGGCTGGAGGCAACAGGACGTGGAACGGGAACGTTTCTCCATCTGGACAAAGGGGGATGAAACGCGCGGCGATTTCGAAGTCATGCTCCCTATGCAACCGGCATTCAGCGACTTCGGCCGAAGGATTAAAGAGCTTGTGGAGACCCTTGAAGCGTTTGAGCGGCGCCCAAACATCGAGATTATCGAAGACCTATCCACTCCCAATGCCGACATCGTTCGCGCACGACTCGCGCCGGACGGAGATTTTGATGGAACATTGCCGCTGGAAGATGGGGCCCACGCTTTCCAGGAAATGCGCGAACTGATGCTCGCGGCGGCGTGCGCCGCGGTCGTTCCGAAACAAGTCTTCACAAAACGGAAGCCCGACCGCGCAATGAAATACTTGCGCGAGGCTCGCATCGGCCAAACACGGCGCGGCAGCTACGTCATCACCGTGTTGTCGCCTGTACCGCCCCTGTTCATGGCTGCAAACAAAGAGGGGCTGCTTTTGCAAGAGGTCGAAGAGGAACCATTTGCCCGAAAAACGGTGCGAACGTTAGCTGATGCTTTGACCGCCACGACTGAAGGAGTCCAAGTGGCCGCGGCCTCAGGAAACCTTGACGCTCTAACCAGCGGCGTGGCAAGGGGCGTCAGCGCAAATCTGTGTGAAGCGGTCTTTGGATTGCACGAAGGCAGCGGAGAACGCGGAATTGAATTCGCATTTTCGTGGGCGCCGTCGCGAGGCGTGCCACCGGACATCAAGAGTGTACAGCGACTGCAACCGGATTCGATGCTTTATTTGCAGGAGGCATCGCGATATTTCCGGCAAACAAGTGAGCTGGAAGAGGTCGAAGTATCAGGAGTTGTTCATCGGCTTGAGCGTGTACAAGGCGATTCCGGTGACGCTACGCTTGTCGGCACCGCCGATGGCGAACGTCGGACGGTGGTGACAAGATTGGACGGAGGCAACCATCACCTTGCCATCAAAGCCTACGAAGAGCGCCTGCCTGTCCGCTGCGTCGGAGAATTGGTTAAAGAAGGAAAATCATACCGGCTAAAAAACCCGCGGGATTTCGGTCTGCTCGGCGAGTCACAGTAGCGCCGAACGTGGGGCCGCCGGATGCGGCTCGGTTGATGAGCCCGCGCCTTGCGCATCCTGAGCAGGCAGGGGATTTCTATCTCAGCCTTGGTCCCGATGTCGGCCTATGATTCAGCAAGCGCCACAAAGAAAGTGGTGTCGGCGTAGATCATCGGCCCCTTAGCTCGCGTATCGCTTCAGTGAAATTGACCTTCGGTCCGCTCTTAGGACTGACGTAGCGCGCTTCCCGTTCGAGATCCTCGATGGTCTTACGCGGCCGATTTGTAGCCTTCGTAACGATGAACGAAGGTTGCCCGTCGTCCGTCACCAGAAGGCTTTGGCCGGGGTCAAGCGCCGTAACATTGGCTGGCGAACGGAAAAACTGGCGCGCCGTGATTGTTTTCATGTTAAGAGCCTATCGTCCAAGAGTCGGGGACGCAAGAGTGGACCTATGTGTCACTCCAGGAGGGATTCGCTCTCATTTGAGGAACTGCTGTGGGGTCAGCCCAGTCTGCGCGATGATGGCGCGCAACGTGCGACGCGGTATGTCTCCGGGGTGACAGGCCACCATGGTTATCCTCCGGGTTCGGCGGTTGATCCAAAACTCGTGACTGCCCTTGCCTGGGCGCAGATACTCGAACCCGCGACGCCGGAGGCACCCCACGATGTCGTGATACTTGAGCGCTGGCAACCGGCTCATGAGGGAACGGGAACGGAAACGGGAAGCGCCATGTTGACCAGCCTCGTCCTCCGCTTGAAGGCGCGTCGCAGGGCCGGAGGGAGCGGCAGCTTTTCTGAAAGGTACAGTTCCATGAGGATTCGTGCGTTGGCCTGAGCCAACTCCATGGCCTCAACGCGTGTTCGGCCCTGCACGACGAGCCCCGGCAGCTCGGAGCTGGTGGCCAAGAATCCACCCTCCTCCAATTCTTGGAGCTTCACGTTCAAAACGACCTCGGTTTCCATGCCCTTAGGTTAGGATTTCCTCCGGCGCGATTCAATTGGCAATGTTGCAAATTGGAGCTACAGCCGCAACGCGCTGAGGATAGGGATCAACACCAACCCCGGCACACAGCCCAGTACCAAAACCGCCAGAGCCAACAGTACCAGGACGGTCTGTGTCGAGACCGGGGTTTTAACAGAAGTGCCGGACGCCGCCGTAGGGACGACATAGATTTGCTTTAGAACCTGGAGATAATAGTAAAGGGAGACGGCGCTCATGCCGATGGCAAGGCTCACCAGCCATAACAGGCCGAGGCCAGAACCCGGGGCACTCAGCGCGAAGCTGAAAAGATAGAACTTCCCGAAAAAGCCGGCCAGCGGCGGGATACCAGCCAATGAGAGCATGAAAATCAACATGCAAAATGAGAGCAGCGGCGCGCTCCGGCCAAGCCCGGCGAAATCGGCTAGCCTATCCCCTCCCGCTCTCTCCTGGACAACGCCGACGACACCAAAGGCGCCAAGGGTCGTCAGGCCATAAGTCATGACGTAGTAAAGCAGCGGCGCCATGGCCTCAACCTGATGCGATAGGAGGGCGATGAGCATATACCCGGAGTGGGCGATGGCGGAATAAGCAATGAGCCGGCGCACGCTGCCCTGCACCAGCGCGGCCAGGTTGCCCAGGACCATGGAAGCCGCCGCTATGACGGCCAGCAGCGGAACCCAGCCGGGGAGAAAGGCGCGCCAGGCCACAGTGCCCTCGGCGCCCGCAAATCCGAGGAACATAACCTTTGCCAGGATGAAAAATCCGGCGAGTTTCGACCCGGAGGCAATGAGAGCGGCGCTGGGTATCGGCGCGCCCTGGTAAGCGTCCGGCGCCCAAAGATGAAACGGCACGGTGGCGAGCTTGAAGCCAAACCCGGCGACGGTCAGCACGATGGCCAGGATGAGGACCGGATCCAGCGTGAGGTGCGAAGCGCCCGCCCCTGCGGAGGCGTGGGTGGCCTTTTGGGCGATGGCCTGGGCGATTTGGCCCAGATTAGTCGAGTGGGCTATCCCGTAAAGCAGGCTCAAACCGAACAGGGTGAAGGCCGCCGCCATCCCGCCGAACAGGAAGTATTTTAAGGCCGCTTCGGAGGATTTGACGCTGCTCTTATCGAAGGCGGTGAGGATGTAAAGCGACAGACTCGTTAGTTCAAGCGATACGAAGATCATCAAGATATCCTCGGTGCTGACCAGGAAGAGCATCCCGACCGTGCCGAGAAGCACCAACGCAAAGAATTCGCCAATATGGGGCGTGAACCGGGTCTCAAGAGACAGGAGCAAAGTGGCTATCGTCAGGAGCAGGAGGGCAATCATGACAATGCGGGTCAAAGGATTGGCCACCAGCATGCCATGCATGAAATTGCCCGTCTGGGGAAAGGCCAGCAACCAGGCGACACCTCCAAGGCAGCCGACGCAAGAAATCATCGTGCCGATGAGCAGGCGCAAACGCGTTTCGACCCCGCGCAACACCACGAGGTCCACGCCCAGCACCGCCAGCGCCGCCACCACGACAATCGTCTCAGGAATCGCGAGCCGGAGAAAGTCGAGGTAGCTCATGAACCGGCCCCCTTTCCGAGCCAGTGGAACAGGGGCGTGTTGAGACTCGGGATAATAAGATCGAGCAACACGCGCGGATAGAGGCCAATCACAAGCGAAGCGCCTATCAGCAGCACTGCTCCGATCCTCTCTGGCACTGAGATTGGTTCCAGTTTCGGAAAAGCGTGGGGCGTCCCCACCCCCTTGGGGTCAGTCCTCACTTTTTCCGCGGTAAAAGAATGCGTCGTGGTGGAAAAAGGTGCAGGACTGACCCCGGCGCCAGTTGTTGTCGCCGCAGGTTCGGAATAAAAGGCCTTTTGCAAGGCACGCAAGGCATAAGCCACCCCCACCAGGATCCCTACTCCCGAGAGCACGGCAAAAGTGGGGAAGGCGTGCCAGGCGCCCGCAACCACCTGTAGTTCGGCCACGAACCCGCTGAATCCGGGCATTCCCATCGCCGCGACACTTGCCACAGTGAAGGTAATCGCGGCGAAAGGCAGGGCGCGGTTCAGACTCATTTGCTCCAGGTCATCCAACTGTCGCGTATGGGTCCGGTCATAGACCATGCGGCCGACGACGGCAAAGAGCAGTCCGGCGATGATGCCGTGCGAGAACATTTGGAGCACCGCTCCGCTCAGGCCGGTGGCGTTGAGCGTCATAAGCCCGAGCAAGACGAAACCCATGTGACTGACGCTGGAATAGCCGATGACGAATTTGAAATCCTTCTGCACCAGGGCCACCATCGCGCCATAGACGATTCCGATAACCGCCAGCAGGCTGAACACGTCGCGCCAAGAGCCAAACCCGAGGATGTTGAATCCCCACGGTTCCATCCCATGCGGAAACAACGTCATCGCCACTCGAAGGCAGCCATAAGCCCCGAGCTTCATCACCACGCCCGCCAACAGCATCGAGGCGGCCGTCGGGGCGGCCACGTGGCCCGTAGGCGCCCAGGTGTGAAACGGCCAAAGGCCCGCCAGTATCGCAAACCCCACAAAAACCAGTGGAAAGGCCCACATCTGGAAGCTTTGTGGGAATGGGAATCGTGCCAACGCGGACAAGTCCATCGTCTTCGCCCCGGCCAATGCGTAAGCGGCGACCAGGCCAATCAACACCATGGCGCTGCCCACAAACGAGTAGAGGGCCAGCTTCATAGCCCCGTATTCCTTGCGGGTCGATCCCCAGATGGCGATCAGAAAGTACTTCGGGATGATGGCCAACTCATAGAAGACGAAGAGCAGGAACAGGTCAAAGCTCAGGAAAACCCCATAAACCGCGCCTATCAATAGCAAATAAAGCGCAAAGAATTCTTTTGTCCGATGCTCGACGTTCCAAGAGAAGAGAATCCCCGCAATGGCCGCGATGCTCGTGAGCACTACCAGGACCAGGCTGATACCGTCCGCCGCCAGGTGGTACTCGATACCCAAGGCGGGAATCCACTTTAGCCGGGTAATCGTGTGGAGGCCGGCCGATTTGGCGGCGAGCGTCCCCGAGATAGCGAGAGCCAAACCGACCAAGGCGGTGATTAACGCCACACTGCGCGCCGCTCGGATATTCTTGGCCGGCAGCAACGTCAGCACTGCCGCTCCCAGAAACGAGGTATAGATTGTCCAGGCGAGCATCAGAATCTCAAGTGACTGACCATCTCCAGGACGGTGCTGTTGAACATGCCCAGCAGCAGTTGCGGATAGATACCCAGTATCAGCATCAAGCCAAGCGCCGGGAGGACTGCCAACCGTTCCGTTATCGAAAGGTCCGAAAAAGTGGACCACTTCACATTGAGCGGGCCGTTAAACACCCGTTGCAGGATGCTGAGAATGAACACCGCCGTGATGAGCAGTCCGATTGCCGCCAGGCCCGTCGCCCAGGTGCTCAGCGGAAACGCTCCTTTGAAGATGAGGAACTCGCTCACAAACCCGTTCAGTCCAGGCAGGCCCAGCGACGCAAAGAGCGCAATGCCCATCAGCCCGCAGAAGACCGGGGCGACTCGGCGCAACCCGCCGAAGTCATCCAATCCCCTCAACCCGCCGCCGCGCCGCTCCAGGAATCCCGCAAACCAGAACAAACTCGCCGCTGTCAGCCCATGGTTGAACATCTGGAGGAAAACTCCGTTAAGGGCCGCGGCCTTCTCCACCTGCGGGTCTTGCAGCAGAGCGCCCGAACCCATAACGGCGAAAATCCCCAGCAGGCAATAACCGAGGTGGTTGATAGACGAGTAGGCCAGCACGCGCTTGAGATCGCGCTGCGCAAAGGCAGAGCTGGCGGAAAAGATGATCGTAATGACGGCCAGCCACAGCAGCGGGGTGCGCATCCATTGCAACTGCCCCGGAAAGACCGGCAGCAGGATGCGCAAGAAACCGTATAACCCCATCTTCGACATCACACCGGTCAGCAGCATGCTTGTTCCCGTAGGCGCCTCCGCGTAAGCCGCCGGCAGCCAGGTGTGGAACGGCATGATTGGGACTTTGACCGCCAGGCCCAGAAACACGCCGAAAAAGATCACCAGCGCCAGGGTGCTTGAACTCATCTGAGTCCAGCCCAGCTTATCGGCCAGGGCGGACACCAGCGTTCCGTCGCGGCCCATTTGGGCAAGGTCCATGAAATCGAATTTGCCGGTCGCAAAGAAGATGGCCAGGAATCCTAAGAGCAAGGCGACACTTCCCGCCATCGTGTAAATAAAGAACTGGGTTGCCGCGGGAACGCGCAACGGCCCGCCCCAGAGCCGGATGAGAAAGAACGCCGGTATGAGACTCAACTCCCAGAAAAGAAACCAATGAAAGAAGTTAAGAGCGGTGAATGTGCCGATCAGCCCGGTTTGCAGGAAGAGCACCAATCCGAAGTAGAGGGGCGCCCGTTCCTGGATGTGCCAGGAGGCCAGCATCGCCATCGGCACGACAATGGCCGAAAGCAGAAGCATGAGCAGGCCCAAACCGTCGATGCCAAGATGATAGCGCACGGCGAGAGAGGGAATCCAAACGTAGCTCTCCTCAAATTGGAGATGAGCGGCACTGGTGTTGAAGCCCGCCCACAAAAGCAAAGTCAACGCGAGAACCCCCAGGCTGAAGCCCAGCGCCAAGCCGCGGGCCAGAGTCCGCTTTTTGGGCCGCAAAAAGCTCACCGCCAATGCGCCGGCAAACGGCAAAAAGGTCAGGATGGTAAGCACTGGAAAACCGTTCATGAAGCGCGGCACCCCCAAACCAGCAACAGCACCAGCAGAACTACTCCTATGCCCGCCAGACGCAAATACCTCTGGACACGCCCGCCCTGGAGCTTTGACATTAGTGAACCTCCCTGCGTCAACCCGCCGCAGCCTCCGTCAAACCCGCGATTGAAAAGAACTTCATCGACAAACCGGTTGAGCCAGGAAAGACCGGTTACCACGAAAACGAGAGCCTGGACCAGGCCGCTCCAGATATGCTGATCCAGCCAATCAGAGGCCTTGGCGCACCAGGCGTTCAGGCCCACAACGGCCCAGTTATAGGCTTCGTCCACGTAATATTTCCGTCGCAGCAGAACGAAGATGTCCGCCTGAACATGCTCCAAGGGATCGGGTGCCTGCGCCCCGGCCAAGGCCCGGCGCCCGTAAAACCAGTAACCAAGGGCAATTCCAAGAAAGACCATCAGAGTCGAAAGGGCCATCGTCCCGAGAATGGCGGGCTCAAGGAGTGAGCCGAACGCCAGAACCGGACGGCTCCCCGTCAGGAAGCCTTGGAACCAGGGCCAGGCTGGCGTGCCCAGGAAGCCCAGGAGAATCGAGAAGGAAGCCAACAGAATCAGAGGCACAGCCATCACTCTGCCCGATTCCCGTGGGCCGGGGGGCAGTTCATCGTGAGGATGTCTCCGAGCAGGCAGACCCGCATGCTCGACGGTGCGCTGCTCCGAGGCGGTGGTTTGCCCCAGCGCCAGCCGACAACTGCCGAAGAACACGTAATAGACCTGCCGAGTCATGTAGAAGGCCGTGAGCAAGGCGCCGGCCACGCCCAGGTAGAATGGCCAGTGCGAGCCGTTCCAAACGCGCGCGGAATGGAGGATGTCATCCTTGCTCCAGAAGCCGGAGAAAAGAAGCGGGAAACCGCACAAGGCTAATGTCCCCACGGCGTAGGTAGCGAAGGTAATAGGCATGTACTTGCGCAGCCCGCCAAGACAACGGATGTCCTGCTCTTCATGGCAACCATGAATAACAGAGCCCGCTCCCAGGAAGAGCAGCGACTTGAAAAAGGCGTGGGTGATCAGATGAAACATGCCGACGGCAACTCCACCCACTCCCAGACCCAGCATCATATAGCCGAGCTGCGAGACGGTTGAATAGGCCAGGATACGCTTGATGTCGCTCTGAGCTACGGCGATGGTGGCGGCGAAGAAGGCGGTAATGGCGCCCACCCACGTCACCACCTTGAGGGCAGCCCCGCTTCCCAAGGGGCCTCCGGGCAGCGGCGCCATTAACGGATACACCCGGGCGATGAGGAATACCCCAGCCGCCACCATCGTGGCCGCGTGAATGAGGGCGCTGACCGGTGTAGGGCCTTCCATGGCATCGGGCAGCCAAACATGAAGGGGGACCTGCCCTGATTTGCCGATGGCGCCGCAGAAGATGAGCAGGGAGATGCCGGTTGAAGCCGCTATGCCCAGACTCGTGCTTTGCGTTACCAGGTTGATGAGCGCGTCGGTTTCGAGACAACCCTTTCCTGAATCGTAAAAGAGAAGCGTGCCGGTAGCCGAGTAAAGCCAGACCATTCCCAGCAGGAAAGCCAGGTCGCCGATGCGGGTGGTCATAAAGGCCTTCTTGGCGGCGGCAGCGGCGGCCGGCTTGTGATACCAAAACCCAATCAGCAGGTAGGATGTCAACCCGACCAGTTCCCAGCAGATGAACAGCAGCAGCAGGCTGTTCGAGATCACCAGTCCCAGCATCGCCGCGCCGAAGAGCGACAGGAAACAGAAGAACCGCGTGAAGTTTTCGTCATCGCGCATGTACCCCACGCTGTAAATGAAAATCAGCAGCCCAACCAGCGAGACCATGACCAGCATGACAGCGGCCAGCGGATCGAGCATCCAGCCCAACTTTACCCAGGTGTCTCCGATCTGGAACCAGCGAAAGTTGACGACTTGGCGATACAGGTGGCCGGCGCCGGACTGGCTCAACGTGAGTCCGAACGCCCAGCAGGAGAGGAGAAGCGATAACGCCATCGAGCCAATCGCCAGCGAGGCCGCAAAGACGCGCTGACGCTGTTTGGCCAAAGCACTCAATCCGGCCGCGAGGAGCGGCAGCACCGGGATCAACCATAGATAATGGACGATGACACTCATCTGGGCGCGGTGCCGGGACAGGATTTGCGATTCGCGATTTGCGATTTCCTAAGACTTGCGATTTTAGATTTTAGATTTGCGATTGAAGACGGGCCCGGAGAGATAAACCGCGAAATACACGGAATACACGGGAAGGAGGCGCCTGAGACGCCCCGGCCGGTTTCAGGTGGCCTTTCCCCTCGCATTATTCCGTTTAATCCGTGGCCCGCCGTTCCCCCAAATCGCAAATCGCAAATCGCAAATCGCAAATACATGGGCGTTACCCTTTCATGGAATCGATTTGGTCCACGTTGGCGGTCCGATAATGCCTATAAACCGCGATGATCAGCGCCAAGCCGACCGCTGCCTCCGCCGCCGCCACCCCTATCGAGAACAGCACAAACATGATGCCGGTAAGCGCCTCCGGATGCGGGCCGAATCGCCAAAACGCGATGAAGTTGAGGTTGGCCGCGTTGAGCATCAATTCGATGCCGACCAGGACAATGATGGCGTTGCGCCGGATAAGCGCGCCGGCGAGGCCAATCGAAAAGAGCAGTGCGCCAAAGAGCAGGTACGCGTCGAGCGAGGTCATGTCTTGGAGGGTGGCGGCGAGTCAGACTCCCTTTCATGCATGGCAAGTATGACCGCGCCAATCAAAGCGGCGGTCAAGAGTACCCCAAGCACCTCGAGCGGAACAATATAATGGGTCATCAACTGCTCACCAATTTGACGGACAGGCGCTTGCGCGATTGCGGCCGCTTCGTGGTGCAGAACTCGGCTCGAGAGGAGCAGCCCCGCCAGCGTCCCAAACACACCGAGCGCGACGGCGGCGCCTACGGGCCACTTGGGCGAAAAAATCCCTTGCGTAGCGGGTTCGCGACCGCGCGTCAGCAGCACCGCAAACACGATCAGAATCGCCACCGCCCCCACATAGACCAGCAGTTGGACGAACCCGACGAACTGGGCCCCGAGCTGCAAGTAGGCCGCTGCAAGGCCTGCGAAAGTGAATGCGAGCGCCAGGGCGCAATGGATAAGATTGCGCAATGTCATGGCGGCCACCGCGCTAAGCAGGGTCAATAGGGCGATGATAAAAAAGGCGACGGACATGGGTTTAGGCTCTATTCCGCATATTGATACGTCCGTTTAGCCACTTTCCGTCCCTGAATCAGTCCTCGTGCCAGCATCGCGTAGGCCCCCAGCACCAGCGCCGAACAAACCAGCCAACGCGCGCTCACCGCCGGGATGAAGTGCCACAACCCCGCGGCCAGCATGTCCAGGAGGGCCATCGGCAACATAAACTTCCAGGCAAAGTTCATGAGCTGGTCCAAGCGCAGGCGCGGCAATGTCCCGCGCACCCAAATAAACACGCAGATCAGGGCAATGAGCTTTGCGAAAAACCATAGCCACGAAGGCACCCATGTCAAAAAGGAAAACGGGGCGTGCCAGCCGCCCAGGAAGAGCGTCACCGCCATGCCGCTCACGGCAAACATCCCCACATATTCACCAAGAAAAAAAAGGGCGAACTTGAACCCGGAGTATTCCGTGTAGTAGCCGGCGATGATCTCGGACTCCCCTTCAGGCAGGTCGAACGGCGCGCGATTCGATTCCGCCATCGCCGCTATCATGAACAGGATAAAGGCCGCAAAGCCCCAGGGAGTCAGCACATACCAATGGGGGATGACGCCCGAATAACCGGCCTGCGCCTTAACGATCTCAACCGTCGAAAGTGAACCGGCGATCATGATGACCGCGATGGCTGAGAGGATGAGCGGCACCTCGTAGCTGATCATTTGCGCGACGGCCCGCATGGCCCCCAGCAGGCTGTACTTGTTTCGGCTCGACCAGCCTGCCATGAAGACCGAGAGTTCGGTTGCCGCACCAACCGCAAAGAAGAACAGCACTCCTGAATCCAGGTCGAGCGCCGCCATGTTTCGCCCCACCGGGATAACGGCCAGGGCCAGAAATACCGGAACCACCAGCACCAGCGGGGCAAAGAAATGCATCACCTTATCCGCGCCGCTTGGCACGATATCCTCCTTAATCAACGCCTTCACGCCGTCGGCCAGCGGCTGGAGCACGCCGCACGGGCCAACCCGGTTGGGGCCGAAGCGATTTTGCATCCGGCCTAGTCCCTTCCGTTCCAGGAGGGTTGTCACGGCGAACAGGGTCGCGAAAGTCGCGATGAGTGCGGCCACGGAGATGAGATCGGAAAGCAGAGGCTGCCAGTGCGGCCCCGCCAGCCCGACGAGCCAGTGCTTTAAAAGGACGAAAACCTGGTCCATGCCCTCAGTCAGCGTCATTTGGCCAGAGCAGGGGTAGGTGTAGAGGCCGGAGCAACAGGACGCGGTTTGGGGGCGGCAGGCGCCGCCGCTTTCGGCATGGCCGGCACTGGTTTAGACGGGGCAGGGGCGGGCTTGGGCGATGTCACAGCGGGTTTCGGAGCGGCGGCGGCTCGCGCTTTTGCCTCCGCGGCCGCCTTGGCCTTGGCTTCGGCTTTGGCCTTTTCGGCGGCCAGCCGTCCATCCACCTCCGCCGCTTCCGAGGGGTGTATCTTCTGGTAATACTCGTTCGATTTGGCCAGTTGGTTCTTCTGCAAGAGCAGGTCGCCGAACCGACCGCCGGAGCTCAACTCATACTCAACGTCCATCTTGATGGCATCGAAGGGACAGACCTCGACACAGATCTGGCAGCTCATGCACACAGAGATGTCGATGTTGAAGACCTTAGGCTGAAACTGCGGCTTGCCTGTGAAGTCGGGCTTCTTGGTTGTGTCCTTGACGATGTAGATGCATTGCGGCGGGCATTCCTTCTCGCAGATCTGGCAGGCGACGCAGCGCAGGCCCTTCTGCCAGTCGCCGCCGTCATACACCAGAAACGGGAAATTGCGGGCGGCCTCTTTCTGAGGCAGCCGCTTCTCGGGGTACTGCACGGTAACCAGCCGATCTTTATTGACATAGCTTCCCGCGAAATTTCTGGCCGTTTCCGCTAAACCTTTAATTATTCCTTCACCAAACATGAACAAAACCCTCGCTAGAATTCAGGGGACCTTC
>JAJYHY010000610.1 GCA_021784555.1 bacterium | reverse complement strand
ATTCTGACGTTTCTGGGTGAATGGCGCATTCTGAGGATAAACTGACCGAAGGTGATGTTATCCTCAATGAGCAAAATGTGCGTGCTGAGCAATAAAATCAAGGCAAGGGCCAATTTTGCGCTGCGCCTTCACGCCGGATATAGGTTTCAGTAAACCCTGCTGCCGCCAGTAATCAACCAAAGTGGGCTTGGTCTCCAGAATCTTGGCCATCGCGTGCGAACTGAGCAGACCTCGTTCCTCCAGCCGTTGTTGGCGGCTCTTCAAACCATGGTAGCGACATAGGCCCCTAATGCGCCGGGCAGAGAAGGGCAACTGCAGCGAGGAACGCCGCCCTCGCTGGTTCAACTCCGCCACGGCTTGCGCTGGGGTCTGGTCTTCGAGCATCCGGTCAATTTCCCGCAACAGTTCCGGTTTGGTCATGCGGGCTTGCCAGCCATTGAGCGGCAGCGGCAGGCTCAAGATCCGGCTGGCTCCCCCTTTGAAGCGCACTTGGAGCGTGAGGTTTTGGCCCCGAAGCAGCGTCACGTCTTCCAGGATCAGGCGCGCCAGGCGCTTGCGATCTTTGTCGGTCGTCGTCGGGGCCTTCCACAGTTGGGGAAAATCGGACGCCAAACTCAGCACGCGCGCCCGTTGCTCCTCGGTGAGTTTCTGTCGGTCGCTCCGCGAATGTTCCTCGTACTCTTCCTGGGCCTGACGCAAGGCGCGCAGTTTACTGTTCCAGTCCGCTTCCAGCGTATCGGCCACCAGACGATTGTTGGGATCCACGCGCATGTAGCGAAGCTGGGCTTGTTCGGCCTGGTAGCGGGCTCGCTGGACTTGCTGCTGGCGCAGCCGCTCGACTTCCTCCACCCGGCTCTGCAACTCTTGTTGCACGTTCAACCCGACCTCCAGGGACAGCGGCGTCACCGCTTCCAGGAGCAGGTTTCCCACCGCTTGGTCAATCCCGCCCCCAGGAATGCATTGGCAAGTCGGAGTGGCGTGTTGAACGCCTTCGCGCTGGCAGACCTAAGCCGGCACGAGGCGGCCCCGGCGCTGGTGATAACGGACGGTCATGCGCTGGCCACAACGGCCGCAGAGGATCAGGCCCTGCAGCAACGCGCAGCCTTCTCGCGCCGGACTCTGTTTGCGGTCCGTTCAGCGAGCTTGGGCGTTGGCCCGCAACCGCCTGAGGTTTTCCTCGTATTGTTCCCAAGTGATGTAGCCGGGATGGGCGTCTTTGATCAGGCAGCGCCATTGGTCAATGGGCATCCGCACGTAGCTGACTTTGCCCTCGGGCGTCCGCCGGGTTCGGGCTCCTCCGTAGGCATAGGCGCCGGCATAGCGGGGATTGTTCAACATCGCCAAAGCTCGATCGTGAGTCAGCTCTTCCCACTGGATCTCTCTGGAGCCGGCTTGATAGCGATGGGGAAACTTCAGGCCTTTCCGGCGGAAAGCCTGGACGGTGGACCAGGCGGAGCCCACGCGGACAAAGGTGGCAAAGAAATGCTTCACGGCCTGTTGGACTTGTTGGTCGGGATCGAAGATCACCCGTTGGTCGGGAGCGTAAACCAACCCCGGGGGCAAGGGCAGTTTCAACTCGCCCCGTTTCGCTTTGCTCAGGAGAGCACCCCCCAGTCGAGCTTTAATCAAGTGCAACTCGGCCTCGCTCATGGCGCCCTTCAAACCGAGCAACAGGCGGTCGTTAAAATGAGCCGGGTGGTAAAGCCCTTCCTCGTCCAGGACGAGGGTGTCGGTCAGAGTGCAGAGCTCCAGAAGCCGATACCAGTCGCTGCAGTTGCGGGCCAGGCGCGAGACTTCCAGCCCCATGACCAGCCCAACGTTGCCCAACCCCACTTCGGCCACCAGGTGTTGAAAATCCTCCCGGCCTTTCATGAAGGCGGCCGTGTGCGCCTGGTCCCCGTCCACGACGATGATCTGGTCTTCGCGCCACCCCAGGGCCACAGCCTTCTGCCGCAACGCATACTGACGCCGGGCGCTCTCGCCGTTCTCGAGCACTTGGCGCAAGGTGGACTGCCGGATGTAAAGATACGCGGCGCGTTTGAGATGCTCGGCAGTGACTTTCTGGTCGGAGTTCATGGCGGGAAAGGCAGAGAACGCATGGCCATATTGGCGAGCAACAAAGTGGTTTCGCGGTGGTTGATTGCCGATCCCGGAACCGCCGCTTGATCTTCCGGGCCAACTGCTCGGCCGAGAGGGTCGGCTCCTGGCGGCGCGTGCTTTGAATGAACTCCAACACGGCGGGGGTAAACTTGTGGGCGCTCTTTCGCCCGCATTTGCGTGGCAACAAGCCCTCCAACCCCTGAGCCGCCAACAGGGCTTGGGCCTCATAGACCGTGGGCCGGGATAATCCAAACTCCCGGGCGGTTTGGCTCAAGGGGCGCTTGTCGGACTGGATGGCCCGCAACGCCTCATATTTGACCTGAACCAAGTCGCGCGCGTCAAAGAAACCTCCGGCAGTGAACAAGGAGTTTTTCACCTGATCGGGACGGGGATGGAGGGTGCGGCTGGCCTGGAGGGCCTGGAGCTTAGGGTCGCTGGACGAGGCGGCTGGCATAGGCGGAAGAGGAATTACGATGTAAACATGCTTATGTGTATTTACTCCGAGGTTCCCGGGGTTGTCAAGGCCATTGCGAGCTTTATATTTGATGCAATGGCCGGTTATATTCCAAGCTTCGGCCGGGATTGGACACATATTCGCCTTTACGATGCTTACTTTTTCTCCTTTACAGTTCCTCCCCCTAACTCCCCCGCCAACTGCACCAGCCGCAGGAGGTCGTCGGTCCGGGTCAAAGCCCGGCCTTGGGACAGGACCACGAACGGATCGGCGGGCGCCAAGCTGGTCCACGCCTCCGGCAACGACATCAGCCGTTGGGCTTCATCGTAGAACCAGACCCGTTGATCCCCCCAGCTATGGGCAAGGCGCAAGACTCGGTACTCGCGTCCACACAGCGGGTGATAGGGATGGGTGACGCGAAAACTCTGTCCGCCACCGTTGCTATCGGGTGTAGTTGACAGTTTTCGATAAGGGAAAATGCGAGCGGCTGATCTTCAGTATTCAGCAAGGTTTTGAAAGCACGCTACGACTGGAAGGCAACGCGGCCCACAGCCTGGAGGAACTCAACGCCAAGCTCTCGGCCTGGATCCAAACCG
>JAJYHY010000198.1 GCA_021784555.1 bacterium | reverse complement strand
CCAGAGTGAATCACGCAACTCCGGCGTAAAGAACTCGGAAAGGGCCGCCGATACCTCCTTGACCGGGATGGAGAACCCGACCCCTGGCACGCGCTCTCCTTGCGGTCCGCGGTACACGGCGACATTCATCCCAATCATCTCCCCCCGCAGATCGATCAGCGGCCCGCCGCTGTTTCCCGGGTTGATGGCCGCGTCGGTCTGCAGCCAATCCTGCACGCTCAAAGGGCCTGTGCCAGTCGGCCGGCGCCGGTTCTTGGCGCTGAGAATACCCCGGCTAACCGAACCGCCCAGGCCGTAGGGATTGCCTAGGGCCAGCACCGTCTCTCCCAGGATTAGATCGTCATCGGCGGCGAACTGGATGGCTTTGAACTTCTCTCCTGGTTTGCACTTTATCTTGAGGAGCGCCACGTCGCTGTTCGGAGTATAAACAATCGGGTCGGCGTCGTACTCGCGCCCGTCCCAGAGCTTTACCTGCACTCGGGTGGCCCGGCGCACGACGTGGTAATTGGTCAACACGTAGCCCTCGTCGTCAATGATGACACCGGAACCGAGGCTGATCGATTTGGCCTCGCGCGGCGGGAACTCGTCCCAGCCGTAGAACTGCCGCAGCAGGTCATCATACCATTCATGGTACTGGATGACCCGCTCCGTGGCGATATTCACCACGCTCGGCAACACCTTTTGAATCGCCCGCACCGTGGCATCATAGCGAATATCCGGTTCATTACCCCGGAGAGGGCCGGCTATCAGGCAGACCGCCAAACAGAGCAGGGCCGCTAAACCGCTGGGCTGAGTTCGCCTGAAGACCCGATTCACACCATAAGAACCGGCAGGCGCGCCGCCCCAACGTTCAAAATCCCTTCCCGAATTCTGATTTCCACCGGCAAGAAGCTCTTCCATGCCCCCACCCTGCCAGAATCCCGTCCTCTTGGCGAGTCTCGAGGTTTGCCTGCATCGAGCTCTCATTGGAGCGGACATATACGGCCGCGGGGCATGAAAGACTGTTTGAGGGACTCAAGGTTCTCCAGCCTGGCGTGTCTTGCCCCAGCCTACGCGGCGGCCAAGGCGCGGCGGGGGCAGGGGTGGATGCGGTTTAGCACGGAACGTAACTGCCGCTTGGCCTGACGCAGTTCGTAGTCCTGCTGTAATCCGGTCCAGTAACCCTCGCTCAGGCCGAAGTAGTGGTCCAATCGCAGCCCGGTGTCGGCGGTGATTGCGCGCCGACGCGCGAGGATCGCCAAAATGCGTGTTAAGGGAACGCCGATGTCCTTGGCCAGCCGATACGGCGTGATGCCCATCGGCTTGAGGAATTCATCGCCCAGCAATTGGCCGGGGTGAGGGAACGCTAATTTCATATTTCAGTGATAGTCACAAATCTCCACGTCAAAGGCGTCGCCGGCCCGCCACCGGAAACACACCCGCCACTGGTCGTTGATCCGGATCGAGTGCTGGCCCTGACGCCTACCCCGCAATGCTTCCAGACGGTTTCCCGGGGGCACGCGCAAGTCTTCGATTCGGGCGGCCCGGTTTAACAAGGCCAGCTTGTTTAGAGCTCGTTGCTGAATAGCGGCGGGAAAACGACGGGATGTTTGCTCGTTCCAAATCCGCTCGGTCTCGCCATCGGCGAATCACCTCCGCATAGTGAGGTGCGGCGTCATGGCTGTCAAGGCCTAACCGGTTCGAACGATGGGGGTGTTGACATTTGGGCAAGGGGGTGCGATTATACTTCGACTTGTGGCGAAACATAGTTAGAATAGCCCGTGCGACAGTTCATGAACATCACCAAGGCCCTGGCCGACGAAAATCGCGTCCGCGCCCTCCTGGCTTTACGGCAAGGGGAGCTGTGCGTCTGTCAGATCACCGAATTGTTCGGCCTGGCCCCTTCAACCATGTCCAAGCACCTGTCCGTCCTCTATCAGGCCGGCCTGCTAGAGTCTCGCAAGAACGGCCGGTGGGTGTACTACAAGCTGCCCGGCAGCGAGGCCCCGCTCGCCGTCCGGGAGGCGACTCGATGGGTGCAACGATCCCTGGCGGACGATCCTAAAGTCACCGAGGACGCCGAACGCCTCAAGAAGGTGCTCAAAATGGACCCCGCGGAGTTATGCAAGAAGCAATGCGGCGCATAAGAATTCTTTTCCTTTGCACCGGGAACTCCTGCCGCAGCCAGATGGCGGAGGCCTGGGCGCGGCATTTGCGGGGCGACCGCCTCGAGCCCTACTCCGCCGGCATCGAGAAGCACGGGATGAATCCGTGCGCCGTCAAGGTCATGGCCGAAGCCGGTGTGGACCTGTCCAGGCATTTTTCCAAGACGCTGGAGGAGCTGAACGGGTTGGCCTTCGACTATGTTATCACCGTTTGCGGGCACGCCGCCGAGCATTGCCCGGTTTTCCCCGGCGCCGCCAAGGTCCTCCACATCGCCTTTGATGACCCCCCAACGCTGACCAAGGAAATGCCGGACGGCGAGGCCAAACTCGGAGTTTACCGGCGCGTAAGAGACGAAATGCGACGGTTTGTAGAGACGCTGCCAGAGGCATTGCCAGCCGGGTAACCGATTTATTAACAATCCAACAATGAACAGCAATAAACAATGAACAATACTACATGCGCAAGTTCCGAAGCCGTGCGCGAGAAAGTCCGCGCCGGCTATAGTCAAATCGCCAACGAAGGCAGCGCGCGCCGAAGTTCGGGGTCGGGCGGCTGTTGCTGTGGCAGCTCAATCACCGCGGACAGATTGGCCGAACAGGTCGGTTACTCGCCCGCCGAACTGGCGGCCCTGCCCGACGGGGCGAATATGGGCCTGTCCTGCGGCAATCCCAACGCGCTGGCGGCGCTCAAGCCCGGAGAGGTGGTGCTGGACCTGGGCAGCGGCGGCGGGTTCGACGTGTTTATCGCGGGCAAGAAGGTCGGGGCGTCCGGTCGGGCCATCGGCGTGGACATGACGCCGGACATGCTGGCCAAGGCACGGCGCAACGCCGAGCAGTATCGCCGGAACACGGGGCTGGACAACGTCGAGTTCCGGCTTGGGGAAATCGAGCACCTGCCCCTCGCCGACGAGAGCGTGGACGCGGTCATCTCCAACTGCGTCATCAATCTCTCGCCGGACAAAGCGCAGGTGTGGCGCGAAATCGCCCGTGTCCTCAAGCCCGGCGGCCGCGTGGCCGTATCGGACCTGGCCCTGCTCAGGCCGTTGCCGCCGGCTATCGTCGAGATGGTGGAGGCCCTGGTTGGGTGCGTTGCCGGGGCGGTGCTGATGTCCGAAACGGAGCGGATGGTCAAGGAAGCCGGCCTGGGTGAAGTGGTTCTCAACCCCAAGGTGGCCTACGTGGAGGGGATGGTGGATTCGCAAGACCCGTTCTACCAGAAAATCCTCGCTCATCTGCCCGAGGGCGCAAAGGCCTCGGATTATATTACCAGCCTTGAGGTCACCGCCCGGAAGCCAGAGGCAAGGTGCGAATGCTGCGGCGGGGTTTGAGCGGGCTGGACGGCTCGCTCCATTACGGGGCTAAGCGGTAAAACCCCTGCGTGCCGGAATCGGGTTCGATAACGAGGTTTTGCCCCTCGAAATCGACGGGACTGGAAGCAACGGCCTGCCAAACCGGCGACAGAAGGTTCGTCGCCGATTCCAGCCTAAAGCCCGATGGCTGGAGCGGCCACGTCAAGATGAGGCTTCCGTGGTAAGGCGCAAACGACAGATCGGTGACGATTTCCAAGCTGAAAACCGTGCCATGATTAGCCGTGCCACCGGCGCTGGTTGTTCCGTATAGCCGATTGCCCGACAACGCCAGCGTTCCCCAGGGGTTCTGGCCGTTCGGGGCACTCCCGTTTGTGCTAACGTTGAACTTGTGCAGTACTGTGAAGGCAGTTCCATCGGTCGCGACAGCAAAGATGTCGCCGACGTTTTGCCCGCCGGGGCCATTAGTGCCGCTAAAAGTAGTAATCCCGTAAAGGGTATTGTCCCACAGGGCGAGGCCACCCCATGGATCGCTTCCCTCGTCGCGGCCGTTGAACCAGTGTAGAACTACAAAGCCGGACCCGTCAGTATTGAGTGCGAAGACGGTTCCGTAGAGCGATACGACCGCCCCAGCACCACCTCCCGACGTCGTCCCGTAGAGTGTCCTGCCGGATAGGACGAGTCGTCCAACCGGGTGGCGGCCACCGGCTCCATCAGCGGAAAATGGGTGTAAATTCCTGAAGCCGGTCCCCTCTGTGCTGATGGCGAATACGCTCCCGCCGCCGGTCGCACCGGCAAAGGTTGTGCCGTAGAGCTCACCGCCCGAGAGGATAAGCGAATTCGGGGAACTGCCTTCTCCGGGCGAAAAGGAGTGCAGGTTGGTGAAGCCGGTCCCGTCCGTATTTACCGCGAAGAGGACACCCGCCCCGAACTCACCGCCATACTCCGCTACACCAAAGAGTCGCTGGCCCGACAAAACTAATCTGCCAGACGGACTGACCCCGTCGCTATTGTACATATTTGGCCAAGAGCCTGAGCCGCGCGCGAACAAGTGCAGGTTTGTAAAGCCGGAGCCATCCACGCCGATCTTGAAGACCGTCCCGTTTCCTTCGCCTCCCGCAGTGCCAGCTCCCAAGAGGCCTCCAGAAAAGGTAGTCCCGTAGAGAGTGCTCCCTGAAATTGTCAAACCGGAATGAGGTTTAATTCCATCGGCGCCGGTGAATGAGTGGAGCCTCGTGGGCGAACTGCCATCGGTCTTGATGGCGAAAACCGTGCCGTCATTAGCGGTCCCTCCAGAGGTCAATGTACCGTACAAAGTATTGCCGGAGAGAACGAGCGAGGCGACCGGGTACGAGCCTTCGGTGCCATCGAAACCATGCAACGTCTCGAATATCTGGGCTCGAAGCGGGATTACTATCGTCTGGCTGAGCCAGACGAGCAGCGTTGGGATGAGGAGGGAGGAATTGCGAATGGCATTCATAACGGTATTCATTCTATTTACACTGTCCTTGAGGCCGCATTGGCCCCCGGCGCCAACCGCTGATCGGAGGGCTTTGGCGGCAGCGCCGCAGTGCGGCCTTCTCAATGCCAACGGATCTTAGCATATCTGATGCCACGCATCCAAATCCGCCAAATCCATCGGGAAAACACCATCTCCGCGCCCAGGCTGCGCAAGAATGCGTGATTTTCACGCATTCTTGGCGTGAAATTCACGCATGTTTGTTCCCCCGACCGCACATTCAATGCCCCGCTCCGCCGGGGTATTGCCCCCGGCAGCCCCCCTGACGTGGCTCGCACCTTGGTGTCATAGCGAATAGCCGGTTTGCCCCCGAGCCGAGACAGGGATGGACATCAAGCACACAGCCAGACAGAACAGGGTTTGCCACAGCGCCAGGATGGGTTCGTCTCACAACGCACGGCACAACATAAGAACCGACCGGAGAGGGCTCCGCTTGACAGCATATTGATGGCGCTGTTATTTTGGCAGCATGCTAAGAACGCAGGTTCAACTGCCGGACGAGGTGCATGAGCGGTTAAAGCGTTTCGCCCGAGGACGAGAATGGTCATTAGCGGAGACAATCCGCCGCGCGGCCGAGGAATTCCTGGAACGACACCCTCCTCCGGAAAGGGTCACATCGGACTGGAGGCTCCCCGGCCCCAGGGACTTGGGAACACGGCGAATGACCGCTGAGCAGATCAAAGGACTCGCGCAGAACGTGGAAGCGGAAGAGGAGCTTTTGAGGAAGGATGGCGCATGAGCGGCCAAAGACCCACGGTCTCCTTGGACTCGAACCTCCTGCTGTACGCCTACGCACGGAATCTACCCGAGCACCCAAAGGCCCGTGAGTTCCTTGAGGGGCTTTCGGGCCGCGAGGATGTGGCTATCTCGGAGTTCGTGCTCGTCGAGTTTTACAGGCTGTTGCGGTTGCGGGTGCTGCACGCTCGTCCGTTGAGCGCTGGGGAGGCGGCCGAGGTAGTTCAAACCTACCGCGCCCATCCCCGATGGAGCCTCGTCGGCTTCCCGGAAAGCAGGTCCTCCGAAATCCACGACGAATTGTGGCGTCGAGCGGCGCAGCCCCAGTTCGCTTACCGCCGGATTTTCGACGCCCGGCTCGCCCTCGTCCTCCGGCATCACGGCGTCACTGATTTCGCGACCGCAAATGTCAGGGATTTCGACGGCTTCGGATTCCGCCGGGTCTGGAATCCTCTCCAGGACGGTGCCGGGCCTGGGAGGCAAGGGAAAGAACGGCGGTAATCGGTTCGAACGAAAGGGGTATAGACATCGGGGCAAGGAAGTGCGACTATATTTCGTCTCATGTCGAAATATAGATAATTTGCCCGTGCGATAGTTCATGAATATCGAACGCCTCCAGCAGACCCGCAAGTCGGACCTGGCCCTGCTCAGGCCGTTACCGCCCGCTGTCGCCGAGATGGTGGAGGCCCTGGTTGGGTGCGTTGCCGGGGCGGTGCTGGTGTCCGAAACCGAGCGAATGGTCAAGGAAGCCGGCCTGGCTGAAGTGGTTCTCAAGTCCAAGGCGGCTTACGTGGAGGGGATGGTGGATTCGCAAGACCCTCTCTACCAGAAGATCGTTGCCCAACTGCCCGAGGGCGCAAAGGCCTCGGATTACATTACCAGCCTGGAAGTCACCGCCCGCAAACCGGAGGCAAAGTGCGGGTGCTGCGGCGGTGATTGAGCGGGCAGGACAGAATGTGCGTCAAGCCATGAACAACTCATCCAGCCCGGCTCCCAAGCGCCTGAACTTCTTCGAGCGGTATCTCTCGCTCTGGGTGCTGGTCTGCATGGGCGTAGGCGTCGGCCTGGGAGAACTGCTGCCGGGCGCCACGCGGAGCCTGAGTGCGCTGGAATTCGGCCAAGGCTCGCACGTCAATGTGCCTATTGCGGTGCTCATCTGGCTGATGATTTACCCGATGATGCTCAAGGTGGACTTCACCGCGCTTGGCGGCATCGCCCGCAAGCCCAAGGGGCTGATGGTGACGCTGTTCGTCAACTGGCTGGTGAAGCCCTTCTCGATGGCGTTGCTGGCGTGGCTGTTTATGCGGCACCTCTTCTCGGCGTGGATAGACCCGGAGACGGCCAGGAATTACACGGCCGGCCTGATCATCCTCGCCGCCGCGCCCTGCACGGCCATGGTGTTTGTCTGGTCATATCTGACTGAGGGCGACCCGGCATATACCCTGGTGCAGGTTGCGCTCAACGATCTCATCATGCTGGTTGCCTTTGCGCCCATCGTGATGTTTCTGTGCGGCGTCGCCAACGTCGTGGTGCCCTCCAAGGTGCTCATTACTTCGGTCGTGGTCTTCATTGTCATCCCACTGGCGGCAGGCTGGCTCACGCGCGCGCGGCTGCTCAAGTCCCGCGGCAAGGAATGGTTCGAGCAGAGGTTTTTGGCCAGGTTTCACCCGGTGACGGTTATCGCGCTGCTATTGACGCTGGTGCTCATTTTCGCGTTTCAGGCGGAAAACCTGACAACGCGATGGTTCGCGGTGCTGCTTCTGGCCGTCCCGATCATCATCCAAGTGTATTTCAACTCCAGCCTGGCCTACCTGCTCATGCGCCGGTTTCGCGTGCCGCACAATGTCGCGGCGCCGGGTTCGCTCATCGGCGCCAGCAACTTCTTCGAGTTAGCCGTGGCGGTGGCCATCACGCTCTTTGGTCCCGGCTCCGGCGCGGCGCTGGCCACGGTCGTTGGGGTGCTGGTGGAGGTCCCGGTCATGCTCTCCGTCTGCCGGATCTGCAACCAGTCCCGCCCCTGGTACGAGCGTCCGATTTCGGTCGGCGGGGGTGCCGAGACCGTCCCTGAAATTCGCTCGCCCAGCCCCGGCCCTCCAACCCTCGACCATGGATAAAAGCGGGCTCCACAGAGGATTCCTTTACTGGGCCAACCGGTAAAACCGCCGAGGGCCGGAAGTGGGTTCAATCACGAGGTTCTGGCCATAGGACTGGACCGGACTCGAAGGAACCGCCTCCCAAACCGGCGATAGGAGATTGGTCGTCGATTGCAGCGCAAACTCCGAAGCATAAGTTGGCCACGACAAGATGAGGCTTCCGTTGTACGGGGTAAACGACAACGCAGGGACAATTGCCAAGCTGAAAACCGTGCCATAAAAACCGGCTGCGCCGCCGCTAGAGGTCGTTCCGGAGAGTACCAGCCTTCCGTCGGGCCGTGCGCCTTCCAGCCCAGGAGTGCCGTTCGTCGTCTCATTGAACGCGTGCAGAATTGCAAAACCGGTTCCATCCGTGCCGATTGTGAAGATCGCGCCGTAGTTTCGCGGGTAGCCCATACAAGGGGTCAACCCATAGAAAGGTTCATTTTCAGGGTTGGCGCCCGGAGTAAAAGCTCATATAGACGGGGCATGCCCGGAAAATGCAGGGTTGAATATTGTGGAGCTCTGTACCACGTCATGACCCGCGGCAACCGGGGCGAACGCATCTACCTGGACGACATCGACCGCCACGACTTTATTAAAAGGCTGGCGGAGGCCTGCCAGAAAACCGGCTGGCAGGTGCATGCGTATTGCCTGATGCGCAACCACTACCACTTGGTGCTGGAGACACCCAACGCCAATCTGGTCGCCGGCATGGCCTGGCTCCAGAGCACCTATACAATCGGGCTAAACCACCGGCAACAGGATACACCTCAAGGCCGGGAGCGGTTCGAGCGGCTGATGGGAGCGCGGCGGCTCGAGGAAACCGACGAAGCGGCGCTGAAGGTATTTCGGCGCGGGTGGTGTTTGGGCAGCCCGCGGATCCGGGAGCAGAGGCTGCAACAGAGCGAGGGCAAGCTGGGCGAGCACCGCTCGGGAGGGTTGCGCCGCGAAACCGCTGAGGCTAAAGCCGAGCGGCTCGTGGAGGAGGAGCTGCGGAGCCTGGGCTGGACGCAGGAGGACCTGGCCACGCACCGCAAGAGTGACCCAGGCAAGCTGGCCATTGCCGCTGGGCTGAGAAGGGAGACCACGCTTTCGATCAAAGCCATCGCCGCCCGGGTGCAGTTGGGCGCCTCCAAGGGCGCCAACAGCAACCTGCACCGCTGGATGCGGGCAAACGCTGGCGAGAATCGGGCCCAAGGGCAGCTCGCGATCTGAAATCAGAAATGAACCTTTCTATGGGTTGACCCCTTTGACTTTGATTTGGTCTTCAGGTGGTCACGGATTTGGCCGCCCTTGACCAGGAGGGCGAGGTAGCTTTCCTGGGTCAGGTCAGCGGCATCGCTTTCGTTGCCTGTCAAGCCGAAGGCGAATCTGTAAAGCGATTCGTAGAATTGCTCAACGGCGGCGTCATAATCCAGCGCCGCCGCCGGCGTGAGCGGTATTGCCGCCGGCGAGAGATCCTCGCCTGGCTGCCTCATGTTATTGCATTCATTCATATCTCCACTTCGCGCCACGCGGCAAATCCTTACAAAAAGATCCAGCAAGACTCTCAATCCTGGCGCCTGGGCGTCAACGGGCTGGAATCATCGAGGTTGACATAACCATAACGCTATTTACCATAATCTTGTATGGTAAAAATGTTTATCGGACGCCGCAAAGAACTGGACGCGCTGTCGTCTCAGGAGGCTCAGGACCGCAGTAATCTGCTGCCCATTTATGGGCGCCGGCGCATCGGCAAGAGCGAACTGATCTTGCATTTCATGCGGGGGAAGGCGGGCCTGTACTTCCTTGGGCAACGGGCGGCGGGCGAGATCAATCTGCGCGGCTATTGCCAGGTCGCCGCGGAGACGCTTCGAGAGCCGCTACTGTGCCGGGCGGCCAGTTGGGAGGAGGCCTTAAGAGAGACAGTTCGGCGATGGCGCGGCAAGGGCAAGCTGATTATCTGCCTGGATGAGTTCCAGTGGATCGCCCAGAGCGCGCCGGAACTGACCTCGGTAATCCAGGGACTCTGGGACCGTGACTGGCAGCGAACGGGGCGTGTGATGCTCTTGCTCTGCGGTTCGCAAGTGGGGTTTATGGAACGGGAAGTCCTGGGCCGGCACAGTCCATTGTTCGGCCGGCGCACGGGCCAAATCCACCTCCTTCCGTTCAACCACCTCGAGGCCGCCCAGTTCCACCCGGAGCTCCAGGTGCGGGACAAGGCGCTCATCTATTTTGTGACGGGCGGCGTGGCCTACTATTTGGGCGAGTTCGAACCGCGCTCGGTAGCCGAAAACCTGCGCGATTGTTTTTTGGATCAGCATTCGGTACTGGCCGTGGAGCCGGAGTTCCTGCTGCGCGAGGAATTGCGGGAGGTCGGCCCCTTCTACTCAATTCTGATGGCCATCGCCGGGGGAGCCTCGCGATTCAAGGAAATCGCCCAGGAGATCGGCGCCGATACCCACAACCTGAATTATTACCTGAAGCAGCTCGAAGCCATCGGATACGTCGGCAAACGTTTTCCGGTTTGCCAGCCAACGCCACCGTCACCCGCCTCCCGCAGAGTTGCTTACGAAATTACGGATGGTCTGTTGAGGTTCTGGTTCCATTTCATTTTCCCTCAGGAGAGCCGGATACGCGCCATGTCCACGGACTTGGCCTTCCATGCTTTGATCCAGCCTGCCCTGGCGTCGTATTGGGGGAACTGTTTTGAGCGTTTCTGTCGAGAAAACCTGCCGCGCCTCTACGCCGTGGAGGGGATCAACTGGGCCGCTTGCGGGGAGTACTGGGACAAACAGGTGCAGATTGATGTCGTGGGCATCCGGAAAGATGAATGGACAGACCTTGGCGAGTGTCGTTGGGGGCGGGTGCCCTCCCTGCCGGCTTTGCAAAGGGAGCTTGCCGCCAAGGCCTCGCTTTTCCCCAATAAGCTCAAACACAGCCTTGGGCTGCGGCTGTTCGTTCAGGAGGAACGCCCCGGGAGGCGCCGGGAGCTGGAAAACTGCAAGTTGCACACGTTGAACGACCTCTACGACCTGAAGGATTAGCCGGACTGACCATGCACTTGACGGGAAGTTCAAACTTGGCCAGGTGGCGGCCATGAGATGGGCGTGGCGTCCGTCTTGGAGTCGGAAAGTGTCCGCCAGAGAGGGAGCTTGAAATTGTGCAGCGGGAGGGCTTATTGTAGTTACAAATGATCGCTACCAAGACAGCCAGGGAGTTGAACCAGGAGCCCTCCAGGGTCCTTCGACAGGCGGAGCGCGAGACCGTCATCATTGAAAAGTATGGCGAGCCGGTCGTGGCGATGATTCCGTATCACGGCCGGGGCATTTCGGGCGACGAATTGGCCAAGCGCCTTCGCAATTTGAAGCCTCAGCCAGAAGCCGCGGCGGCATTGAAGAAGATCATCAAAGCGATGGGTTGCCAGACCCTCAATCCGTTCCCCTCAAAACGCTCGGCCAGTTAGCCGGACCGGTTTATGGAGTGGCCAAACGCAACCAGCAGCAAACCAATGCGCACCTAATCCTCCGACTTTGCCTCCCCGTCCGTCCGGGGGCGTGGTTTGTTTGTTCTCCTGCTCAACAACCAACCGCGCTCGTGAGTCCAAGATTGGCATAGCCAACCGAGAATGCCGCCATAGACCAGGTGGGCCAACCAGACGGTGATCTGCATGGCGTGCATCTTCGACGCGAAAAAGCCAACGCCCAGCGCCGTCACCGCCGGACTGAGCAGAAAACCAGTGCCGATCACTTCGCCGTAAAGCATCCCCCAATAAAAGCGAATCCGCCCGAAGATGAGGGTAAAGATGATGCCGAAGCAGGCGCCATTCCAGAAATGATAAAGATAGCCCAGGACATTGGACCACGCCGAGGGACCGAGCATGAAGCGGTTCAGCAGCAAAACGCCGAGCAGTTTAGGCAAGTCGCCCGGCATTCCATGAAAGAGGCGAAAACTGGTGATGCGCACCGCTTCAAGTCCGGCGGTGGCCAGCATTCCCGCCGCGACGCCTACCCAGACGCGATTGACCAGCCGACGGTGGCCTCGCCACACGGCGATCGCCACCGTAATGGCCATCACCACGATGGACGGGATCAAGGCCCAGGCTGCCAGGGTTGACATCGGGGCATAACCCGCTTGGGCCGCGGGAAAAATGTTTGGCGCCACCGCCGCGCACAGCAGGATCAGACCGGAGAGAAGGATTTCCTCAACGAAGCGCCACATATAAAAAGAAGGTTGCCGGGCGGCGGCGGCCCTTGCAGGAACCGCCGCTGCATCGTGGATAGACCCGCTCAATGGAACGGCTCGGTTATTGGCCGAGCATCGAGGTTATGCCCTTGAGCTTCTGGTCCAGCATATTGCCGATCATTGTTATTTGGGCATCGTGAAACTGGTTCAAATCCCGGGACGGCGGGACATATTGGACCACCGTCTGGCCATACGCGTTCTCATAAACGTTAATCCGAATCGGCACGACCAGTCCCACGCCTGGATCGGCGGAAAACAGTTGCTTGCCGATCTGTGGATTGCCGACGAACAAGGTTTGGGATTTCACCTGGATGCCGGTCATCGACAGCACCCGGCCCTGGTTCAGTTGGCCCATGACCATCATGCCGTTGTGGGCGATCATCTTTTTGAGCTTGCCGACGGTCTGGCTCACCGAACCGCGGGTGGTGACGGCGACGCCAGGCCCCGCCGTCGTCGCGGCGCTTTCCGTTTTCGTGCCGGAACTGTCCTGCCCTTTTGCAGTGGGAACGAACAGCCCGCCGGCGAGTATGCCGGTAACGGCGGTTAATGCGAATGCATAGCTCAGTCTTGTCATAATCTTCTCCGTTTATTCTTTGTTTTACTTCTTGGACACCTCCGTGCTCCCGCGGGCGACATGCCCATGGGGAAGGCGTTATTGAAAATGAGAAGGTTCAAACCTGCATTCTATTCCCGGCAATTTGATAAGAATTCTCCCCGGTTCCTTCCGGGTTCATGTTCATTGACGGGGTGACGTGGCCAAATCAAGATTCAGAAGAACCACGTCACTCCGATCAAGCTGGCCCTGCTTTCAAGACTGAATGACCGGGGGGGCCGAGCCGAATCCATTCCCGATGCCCCTCGGCCAGAGTTCCCTGGGCGGCGATGATGACGGTGGTGGGCAGCTCGCCGCCATTGAAGCGCCCTCCGACAGAATCCTTTTCGTCCAGCAACACCGGGTAATTGATCCCACGCTCTGGGCCTATCTCATTCCCGCTAAATAAGCGAAACCCGTCGCGCTCGCCGTGGCCGCAATAAAGGTGATGTAAAGGAGCGACACTGCCTCGGCGCCAGCCCTGTTTTGAACTGAGCGGGACGGCAACGATTCGCGGGAAGGGGGTTCGACCAACAGTGTCCGCATACGTCCGGTTGCCACAGGTTCCCACGCCGAACTGGGACGGCTATCGCTCCTCACGGCGTAGAACGGCCCGGAGCCGCTCCTTTGCCTCCGGTGAGAGGCACGGCCCGACCTGGTTCTGTTCCGCGTCGGCGTAATGCCGCGCTCCTTCGCGCAGCAGGCGCAATTGCCGCTCGTAACGCCGGCACAAGGAGCACATCGCCACGTGCAGCCGGATGGAAAGGCGGTTCCTCAGCGGAAGCACCGTGTCCATGCCCTGAGAGATCAAGGCGGTAATGTCCTGGCACGAGGGCATCACCCGCGCCATCAGGCGCATCATCCGGTACTTGGCTCTTTGAAACAAACTCAAGGGCATCGGCAGCGGTCCTCCAGGTCAGAGTTTCAACCAATTCCGCTCCAGGCACAGGCGCAGTTGCATCCGGGCCCGGTGCAGCAACACCCAGAAATTCGAGGCGCTGACGCCCAGCAACTCCTGTATCCGGCTCGATTCCTCTCCCTCCATCTCCCGCAGGACGAAGGCGTCGGCGCTTCGGGCCGGGAGCCTTTCCAGGCACGCCTTCAAGGCGGCCATGAATTCCTGGCGCTGGATGAGCGTCGGGGCGTCTTCGCCCCAGTCCTGAGGACCAAGGGCCGGCTCGTGTTTCCAAACCCCCACCTCGTCAAAGCGATCTTCCAATTCCGGCGGCAGCAACTCCGCGGGCGAAAGGGTCTGCTCGCGCTTGAGCTGCCGGAAGTGATCGAGAATCTTGTGTCTCAGGATGCCGGTCAGCCAGCCACGCTCGGAGGATTCGCCGGAGAATCGGTCCTTGGCCTGGAAGGCCGCCAGGAGCGTTTCCTGCACGAGGTCTTCGGCCACGGTGGAGTTGCGCACGCGAATCAGGGCATAGCGGAAGAGGTAGTCGCCGTGCAGTTCCACCCATTGCTTCGGATCGGACAGGCCGACGGGCGCGCCCGCGGTGGCGCCGGTCTTGGTGGCGGTTGATAGCGCATCGTCAGCCATGCCAGATAAGAATAGAGCCATCCAACCCGGGCGGAAAGTTGATTCTGCGCGGGCTCCAAGGCTGATATCGGTGATCACTGGCATCAAAGTTGAGACGCGCGGCGGGAGAGAATATTGCGCCGGTCTTCCTCGCCGTTGATGGCGAAAATAGGAATCACCCACGATTGAGCGCGCCGACCGAGATCCCGCTTGACCCTGGACCCGGCTCCAAGCTGTAGAATTTTGACATGAAAACGAAACGAACAATCGAAGTCTTCAGCGCCGGCTGCCCACTCTGCGAGGACACGCTCCGACTCGTCCGCGGCGCCGTCTCGGCGTGTGGATGCGAGGTGGTGGAACGGCGTTGCTCGGGGAGCGAATGCCGCGAGGAAGCCAAACGCTATGGCATCCGCGCCATGCCCACGGTGGTAGTGGACGGGCAGGTCGTCTTTGAAGGCCGCATCACCCCGGCGCAAGCCAAACTCCTGGCGCGCGGATGAAAGGAGGGCCGAGCGGCCGTCGGTCACCCCTGCGGGGCCTTCTCCCCGGCAGCCAACGCCCCGCTTGACTCGATTAGCCCGCAGAATTCCGCGGCGCAATTGTTGCCGCCTCGCGTGGCCTGGCGCCAGCGCCGCAGGTTCTGGCGCAGGCCGTCGGCAAGGTCCCGCAACTCACGAAGTTTTCGTTCCGTTTCCTCGAGGGTGGCCTCCGCCATGCGTATCACCGAACCGCAAGCCGGTTGGCCCTGGCTTCGCAACCGCAGGATACGGCGGATTTCCTCCAAGGTGAATCCAAGGGCCTGGGTCTTCTTGATAAACCGCAGGCGCCGTAGCGCCGCCTCGTCGTAAACGCGATAGCCGCTGGCCAGGCGCCCCGGCTCCGGCGAGGTGGTCGCGCTGCGGAAATTCGGTCAGGCTCTCCACAAAGATCCGCCAGTCGGGCTTGGGGAAGTCGTGACGGAATATCGGCGGGCGCCAGCCGAAGACGGCGCTGAAGTAGGGCAAATCGCCCAGCCGTCCGCCATGCCGCTCGAAGTATCTCTGGAAGCCGCCGCCGACCCAGCCATAGAGGCTGCGCGAGGCGTAACCGGTCACCGCCGCCATATCGACGGAAGGGCCGACGCCAACGGCGCCCCGCCTGTCCTCGGTTGGGAGCGAACCGCTGAGCATCATCGTGCTTTCATAGCGCGAGCCGATGCCCGTGGCGTGGCGCTGAAATCGCCAGAGAAGCGAACCTTCCACGTCGCCAAACGCGCCCATCATGCTGCCAAAACGCGTGCGGGGCGGCGTGGCCAATTCATCAACCGTCGGCGAAAGGGGGAAAGCCAGCGTCGCCTGCAAGTCCGGGGTGATGCCGTAGCCCACCCATTCGCGCGTCATGTAACTGGCACCCTCGGTGGTATCCAGCGTCATGCCCACCGTGTCGCTGCTCCACTGGCCTTTGCCCAAAGTCGGCGTGGCCAGACCAAATGCCGGACCGTGAGACGCGGCCTGAAGTTGCGAGGTCAACGCGC
>JAJYHY010000609.1 GCA_021784555.1 bacterium | reverse complement strand
TTGACCGTATGGATTGCGGCTAGTAAGCTTAACCGTGCGTGCGCCTGTAGCTCAGATGGATAGAGCGGTTGCCTCCGGAGCAACAGGTCGGGGGTTCGAATCCCTCCAGGCGTACCAACTAACTCCATTCCGGACAATCGGTTCCCATTTTTCACGTCGCATCCACTTGCCGATAACGTAACAGAACCGTAACAAAACCCCTTAATTCGGTCTTGCCGTAACAAAACTACCGCCGTGCTCGTTCGCCCGGCGGTCCAGTTTGACGAGCGCCTCCCGCATCATGTTGAGCTTGGCTTGGCTGTACCGCTTGAATACTTCAGAGTCGCCCTGCCGCAGCATGAGGGTAACAAAATGGTCTGCGACACCACCCGAGCTGAGCCGACTCGCGAAGGTGTGCCGCAGGTGATAGAAAGGAAAATGCGCCACACAAGCACGCTGGAGAGTCGCCTTCCAGCTTGCCTTGAGGGTTGTGATGTATGGCTTTCTGGCCTTCGGATTCGTCGCCGGAAAGAGATAGTCGGAACTTGGAGTCGCCTTGATTTGCCCCTTGAACGCACGCCATGCCAGCCGCGTCATCGGCATGTCCCCGATTCCGTTGGGCGTCTTCGAGTCTGGAATATGAACGATCATGTTCTCCAAGTCAACCTGGGACTTTTTCATCGGCATCAATTCTTTGTAAGGGCGAAGGCCCATTTCTGAAATGATGACGATTGCGTTCCGCAGGTATTTTGGAGCGCACATTTCGATTAGCCGCTGCTCACTCGCCGTCATGTAATGTGGCTTCCTCACGCTTTTACTTAGAGAGGCTGGAAACTCAACTGCGTTACAGGGATTGCTCGCCAAGCGTTTTTGATTTACTGCTACATTCAGGATTCGTCTCAGCACGCGGAACTCCTGATGGACAGTCGAAGGCCTGAGCGGACCCCTGTGCTCGAGCCCACGCTTTGTATGGCACCTCCTTCCCTCGGAGAGTCGCCTCCGCAGGTATTGTTCGATTTGTTCCGGGGTGATTTCACTGAGTTTTGTGTCGCCGAAGGTGGGCCGTACCATTTTGACTGAGTTGACGTTCTGGTGATGAGTGCCCTGTGCCCGAAAAGGCGGCTTTGAACGGTTGTCAAGGAACCAATCTGCCCACTCACCGAAGGTGAGGGTTTTACTTGCAAGCAGAGTGGGCAACAAGCCGTCATCCCTGGCATCAAGCCGCCCTCTAAGGAAGCGCTCGGCCTCCTCCCTTTCTGCCGTTCTGGTGGATTCCAGCACCACCTTGCCCTCGCGATTTCTGTACCTTGCCCACCAGAATTCCGAGTCGTTCCTCCGATAAATACTTCCATTTCGCTTTCTGGGTCTACTCATTGATTCCTCCATTAACGAAGAATTTTTGCCGCCATTTTTCGAGTTCAGCGAGGCTGAACCGAATCGAGCGGCCCATCATTCGGAAATGGGGAATCTGCTTTCGCTCGACATAAGCATACACCAGCGAGGGACTCACACCAAGAAAGCGAGCCGCCGTCTTGACGTCTATAGGTTCCTCAAAGTGTTCCCTGATTCCAGTAGAATCTATTGACTTACTCTGATCAACGACGTTCATCATTGCTGCTCCTGGCAGGTGGAAAACCCGATCCGGCGCTTCGGGGGGACAGGCGCAGGTCCCATAAGCCGGCGTATAGATTCGAATACAATCTTGAATTTCTCGTCGTGTTCCGAGAACTTCTTCTCCAGGTCTTCGAGTTTGAGGGCGAATTCCTTCTGAGTGCTGAGCATCTCACGGAGCTTGAGGAAAGCCCGGATGACAAACAGGCTTACTTTGATCGCCCGGTCGCTGTTGAGGACCGTCGCCGCCATGATCGCGCCGTGCTCTGTAAATGCCGTGGGTAGCACTGGGGAGAACTTAAGCCTTTTGAGGTGGTCACAATTTGTGACCACCTCGTCTTTCTCCGCTACGGTCAAGCGAAACATGAAGTCTGAGGGGAATCGCCCTTCGTTGCGTTTGATGGCTTGATTGAGCGCTTTTGTGCTGACGCCATAGAGTGCGGCTAAATCCGCGTCGAGAATCACCTTGAGGCCGCGGATCATCAGGATCGAGCGCTCAATTTTTTCCGGAGCTACAATCGCTTGTTCCATCGTAGTTTGAGTCTCAGGGCTTTCCATTCAGTCCTCCCGTCGAACGGTTTGCGATAAGTCCCACCTTTTCGACCCACGCGAGAGTCGCCTTCTCCTTTGGAGCCTCCAACTGACGAGCGTGGCGACAAGCCCCGACTCTCCGGGTTTAAGCCGAACTATTTTTTCTGTCAAACAGCTGCCAAGTTGCCCAAAGGAGCGCACGGAAACGGGATCTCTTTTAAGACTCAAAGTAATTCAGCTGCCATAACAACCCTCACACATTCAGTCAATTAGGCCCTGCCTAGGCAAAGAAGTGGATCGTTATAGAGTTCGAGGGGGATCCTTGACAGGGACCCATAACGGGCTCGCGAGGAAGGCGAAGTGGAATGACAAGTCAGTCCTAATGAAGGCTTATGGAGGCTACCGCTCAGGCGGAACCAGCCGATGACGGAGCACGGAGAAAATATCTGGCCAGCGAAAAAAGTTTGGCGATGACGTTGCACTTGGAGCCAGAGGCCTGAATTCTCGGCGGACACCTCTTCGTCCAATTTGTATAACAACCGGGGAATTGACTTTGGGTATAATAGGGCGATCCGCAGCGCAGGGCTATGTTTGGGAAAGGGCGCAGCCGAGTTCACACCACTCTCCTCGCAGCGATATGTGTCGCTGCGGGCATCGCAGGAGCTTGGGCAATCCTCAAATGGCGGCGAAGAAGTCCAAGTCCAGATCACCACATCGCCTCGAATGATCCGCAAGCCATTCTAAGCGAAGCAAATCATTTTGCTTTCCTCTCCAATTCATTTGCGGCTGAGCCACTGTACGCCCGTGCGGAGCAAATGTTTCGCGAGCGCGGGGACAAGCGGGACGAGCTTTACGGCAAGATCGGCCGGCTTCGAGCTGAAGCTGAGACCATGTCCTTCGTGAAGCTCTCCGACTTTATCGGGTCTCAACTGGCAACACCAATGGTCCAGAACGATCCCGAACTGAAACTTTGGTGTTTGACTGCGAAAGGCATGACGGACATCGAAGTCAATGTCCCCGCGGCGAAAAAGGA
>JAJYHY010000608.1 GCA_021784555.1 bacterium | reverse complement strand
CGCACCCCGAGGGGCACATGATGTTGACAAGCGCGGAAAGACTGGGTTAGGCTTCCTAAGATAGACAGGTCGAGCGACGCACGGCAATCCAAGCAACACGGGAGCGGCAATTGCCGCGCAGGAAAAGGAAATGAGGCATCAAGCGATTGTTTGTTTTGGGTTTTTTGTGGTGTTGAATCTGGGAGTGGGGGGAATCTCCGTGGGTAGATTGCGGGCGCAAGGCCAGACTTTGCAGCCGGCTGCTCCGCAGGTGTCCTCGGAGAAGGGCAATCAGGAGGACAGCAGTCGCCCATCATCCGTTCAGACCACGCCGGATCAAAGCAGGGCTGCCGGCTCGTCCTTGTCGGGCCAAGCAGTCAATGCTTTGCCAGCCCCCACCGCGATGGCGCTGGAGTCTTCGGCGGATTATCGCATCGGGCCCGAAGACGTATTGAACATCAGCGTCTTTAATGTTCCCGAATTAGCCCAAACGGTTCGCGTGGCCAACGACGGAACCATTCCAGTTCTTCTTCTCGGACCCGTCCAGACCGCTGGACTGACGGCTGAACAGCTCCAGCAAAAGCTGCAGCGGTTGTACGGCAAAACCTACCTCCAACATCCGGTGGTCAGCGTTTACGTCAGTCAGTTTAACGCTCAGCCGGTATCCGTCATCGGCGCCGTCGCGCGGCCCGGCATGTACCAGCTCACCGGAAAGCGCACGTTGATCGAGATGTTATCACTCGCCGGCGGCCTCGGAAGCAGGGCCACGTCGGTGGCCGCCGGGCGAACTGTGTTCATCACCCGCAAGAGCGGGTTTGCGAACCTTCCAATGGCCGACGGCATGAAGCTGGTAGCGCCTGATGAGCTTCAGATTGACCTTCACAGGCTTCTCTACTCAAGCGAAAGCCAGTTGAACATTCCGATCAAGCCAAAGGACATTATCAGCGTCAGCCGGGCAGCCGTGGTTTATGTTACCGGACGCGGGGTCATGAAGCCGGGCGGGTTTGTTCTCGGCGACCGCAGCGATCTGACGGTGCTGCAGGCGATCGCCATGGCGGAGGGACTGAGCAGCAACGCGGCAGCGAAATACACTCGCATCATCCATACGCGGCGGGATGGCTCGCATACCTACATTCCCGTGAACCTGAACAAGGTCATTCGCGGCAAGGCGGCCGACCCGGTGCTGGAGGCCAACGACATCCTGTGGGTGCCGAGCAGCCGAGAGAAGGCCGCTCTCAAGCAGGGCGCAGAGGCGGCAATCGGCACGATCAGTGGTCTCCTGATTTACGGACGGCTTTAAATTCAGAGCTAATGATTCCCCCGCGTGGGACCCTTTCCCAGCGCGAAACGGCGATTGAGGCGGTCCGGGGTTGTTTTATTCTCCACTCCCACCTAACCGGGAGACGGGCGAAGGAGCATGATGCAGGACGACGACAACCACAAGGATATTCATCCCGAGCCTGAACCCCAGAGCCTCGCGCCGCTTAAAGCGGTGACCATCCGCGAGCGTGAGATTCTCGACGTGGCCCCCGAGGAATCGCCGCATCTGTTGGATTACCTTCAGGTCATTTTGAAGCGGCGATGGACGGTCTTGTTATGCTTCGTGATTGTGGTCACCACCGTCGCCATCGGAACCTTCAAAATGAAGCGGGTCTATGAAGGGACCGACTTGATCGAAATCACCCCCGAGCAGCCGCACGTGCTGAACTTTAATGAAATCCTCCGCATTAACAACCAGGACCCCGACACTTACCGGCAGACACAGTTTAAGATCATTCAAAGCCGCACGCTGGCGGAGCGGGTGGTCCGCGACCTGAAGCTCTACCTCTATCCCGAGTTTTACAAGAGCCGGTCGTTCCTGGGCCTGATCGTCAAGAATCCTAAGCACATTCCAAAGCCTTCCGATCCGAATCCGCCCTCGCCCTCTTCGGCGGCCTTCGGCAATGCGGTAGGCTACTTCCAGAACAACCTGCAGGTCAATCCGGTTCGCGAGAGCAATCTGGTGAACGTTTCGTTCGACTCGCACGATCCGCGGCTGGCGGCCTTGGTCGCCAACGATTTAGCGCAGGACTATATCCAAGAAAACCTGGAAGTGAAATGGAATGAGACCGCCCAGGCGTCCCAATGGCTGGGAGGAAAGCTGGCCCAGTTGGAAGCCAAGCTGGAGAAGTCCGAAGACACCCTGCAGAATTACGCGGAGAAGAATTCGATCCTCTTCATCACGGCGCAGGAGAACCTGGCCAACGCCCGTCTGGAACAACTCCAGAAACAATATACTGAAGCCCAGGCCGAGCGGTTTCAGTACCAGTCGCAAGACAGCCTTGTGAAGGCCGCAAAGATTCAAGACCTGCCCGGCACTCTTCAAAACGCGATGATCCAGAGCCTCTCCGAGTCGCTCGCTGACCTACAGCGCCAGTACGCCCAACTGACTACGACCGTCAAGCCGGATTATCCGACGGCCGTGGCATTGAAGAAACAAATGGACACGGTTCAGAAGAATTTAGATCGGGCCAAGGCCGCGCTCACCCAAAATATTGTCCAGAAATACCAGGCGGCGCGCTCGAACGAAAAATACTTGGCGCAGGCTCTGCAGCAGCAGAAGGCCGTGGTCAACGACATCGCTCAAAAATCCATTCAGTACAACATCCTCAACCAAAAGGTGGCCACCAACCAGCAACTCTACGAAAACCTGTTGCAGCGCATGAAGGAAGCGCAAATCCAATCCACCCTGACCAGCAGCAACATTCGCGTGGTGGACGGAGCGCAGGTGCCCGAGACGCCTGTTCGCCCCCGTGTCCTTTTGAACTTGGCGCTGGGTGTGATCTTGGGCCTCGGGTCGGGAGTGGGCCTGGCCTTCTTCCAGGAATACATGGATGACACGCTCAAGACTCCGGATGAAGTCGAGAGCCTGTTGCGGTTGCCATCGCTCGGAGTGGTTCCTTCGTTCTTGCTCAATGGGGCCGACAAAAACGCCCGGAAGTCAAAGAGCCTGGCGGTGACGCAGCCAACCGGTCATCAGGCGGCCATCCAATCCAATCAGGCGGCGCTCGAGGCCTACCGTTCCCTTCGAACTTCGATTCTGCTTTCCGCAAGTCCCGTGCCCAAGGTGCTTCTGGTCACTAGCCCTTTGCCTTCGGAAGGCAAAACCACCACAGTCATTAACCTGGGCGCCAGATCG
>JAJYHY010000197.1 GCA_021784555.1 bacterium | reverse complement strand
GACTCCCCATCCAACGCCAACACGCCCCGGCTCGGACCCGCTTCCATGGCGCGGCGGAAGCCTACGGAAGGCTGCAGAAACCTACGGAAGGCTGCGGAAACCTACGGAAAGCTGCGGAAGGTTCAAATGCCCCCGAAACCCTGACCAGAAAGTCAGATTACTCTCCATAACATTGATTTGCCGGGCCTCCTGCCCTACGCATAGATCCATGACGAAACGTGAGCCAGTTGTGGCGCTACCTTCGCCATCAATCACAACCTGACTTCAGACATGTCCGCCAGCTGTAAAGCCAAACATTTTGGCCAGGACCGCCCGGGCCTCCTCAAATTTGTCCGTGGGGAACGTGCCCAGGCGCCGCTCAATGCGATGGAGTTCAACTGACCCCAGGCCGGAGAGGTTGACGACGCACTCCTGAGCGAGCCAGCGCGGCTTGGCAAACGCCACTTCCGTTTCTCCGCCGCGGATTTCGGTCGTCAAAGGCGCGACGATAGCCACGGCGCGCTGGGTGTCGGACTGCTCGGCCAGTACCAAGCACGGCCGGGTCTTGGCTGCGTAGCCGAGATCCACGACCACGACCTCACCAGTTTTCGGGTTTCTTCGGGAGTTTGTCATAAAGAACTTCCGGGGCGGGCCCGAGATTGTCCCACACCTCCTGGAGCGTTTCGTAGGATGCCGGGATGGGCGGAAGGGCAGGCAGGCCGTACGAAATCAGGTCGCGGAACAGTTCCGCCAGCGATTTCTGACGCCGCTTCGCTTCCTTGACCAGGTTGTCATAAACGGTCTGGTCAACCCGAACAGGGTAGGTGACGGTCTTCATGCATACAATCTGAGCACAGCAGGCCTTCGTTGCAAGCCCTTTCTTCACGGGGATCTCGGAAGCCAGCGCGTTGGGCGCTACGGCTGGCGCGTGACGACGGCCGGGATAGGGGGTTTCCGCAGCGCTGCCGGGGGACTCGAAAAGCGAGCCATTGACAAACTTCGCAAAGTTGCGAGGATTCCATGCAATGAGAAAGGGCCTGAATGCCGAGGACTGATGTGGTTCTCTACCAGGAGGAGGATGGCTCCGTGCCGATTCTCAAATGGCTCGACGCGTTGCCACCAAGAGCCCTCGACAAATGCACGGTCAGAATCGAGCGCCTGAGGGAATTGGGCCATGAGCTCCGGCGGCCGGAAGCGGATTTTCTGCGAGACGGAATCTACGAGCTTCGTGTCGGACTGCAGCACGTGAATTATCGAATGCTATATTTTTTCCATGGCCGAACGGCGGCGGTCGTGTCGCACGGGTTGGTTAAAGAGGCCGAGGTCCCGGTCAAGGAGATTGAAAAGGCCATCGAACGAAGACGGAAATTTGAAACAAACCCCAAGGTGCATACATACGAGGAGAGATGAATATGCCCAAGAAAAGAAAAGCGACGGCTGACGCAACGGAAATCCTGTATCGGCGGTACTACCGTGGCAAGCCGGAGAGAATCGCGCAGCTTGAGGAAGCCAGAGCCGAGGACGATCTGGCGCGAAGACTGTATGAAATAAGAGAGCAGGCCGGTTTAACGCAAGCGCGGCTCGCCAAAATGGTCGGCACCTCCGAGTCGGTCATCAGCCGGCTGGAGGACTCGGACTATAGGGGACACTCCCTGACCATGCTCCGGCGCATCGCCAAGGCAGTGAATAAGCGCGTGGAGATCCGGTTCGTGCCTCGAAAGGAAGAAGTTCAGCCTGTTTAGACGCCCCGGACGATCCACCAGGCTAGAGCCAACGGTGTTTAATTGAAGGCAAAACGTCAAGACCCCAGGGCGCTGGCGGGAGGCGCTGGGCTGCAATCCAACCCCAGATAGCGCCTTTTCAATTGGCGGGATTGGTCTATCTTGGCCGAATTCGTGAGTTCTCATAATGATGATGCAATCCGACTTGAATCGACGTGCCGCCGGGATGGCAAGAGCGGCCACCAAAATTGACGAGCCAGCGCAAAGAAATGCCGTAGTGTTTCAAAATCTTTGCGCTCTTTGCGTTCTTTCGCGGCTGATTCCAATAGCGGCCCTAAGGGTCGGCCTTGCAGTGACGGCCTTCGTGCTCTGCTGCGTCGGCGCGGGCGCGCGGCCTGCAAACGGGTCCGAACCCGCCGGGGTCAGTCCCACAGCTTTTTCCGCCACTTTGCCCTCCGTTCCAGCGGGAAAAGTGAGGACTGGCCCCGCGCCCCGGCCCAAAGTGCTTCGGGTTCCCGAAGGCGGTCTCCAGCCCCAGGTAGCGGTGGATGCCCGTGGGACGGTTCACCTGGTGTACCTGGAAGGAGACCCCGCGGCATGTGATGTGTTCTACAGTCGGCTTGAGAGGGACGGCGCCGCCTTTGAAACTCCGATCCGGGTGAACAGCCAGCCTGGCAGCGCGATTGCCGTCGGCGCCGTTCGAGGCGCGCAACTGGCTCTGGGACGGAACGGCCGGGTCTATGTCGTCTGGAACGGCTCCAACCAGGCTCAGCCGCGGACGGCCGGCGGCAACCCGCTTCTTTACACGCGAATGAACGATGCCGGCGACGGATTTGAACCGGAGCGGAATATGATGGGTTCTACCACTCTCCTCGACGGCGGCGGCTCGGTCGCCGCCGATAGCCAGGGAGACGTCTTTGTGGTTTGGCACGCTCAACCGGTTGACGGCAGTGGTCCGCGGGACGAGCACAGCAGGGAGGTTTTCCTGGCGCGCTCTTCGGACGGCGGAGGAACGTTCGAGCCCGAGCACGTCATCAGCCCGGCAGGCAGCGGCGCTTGTCCGTGCTGCGGCTTGAAGGTGTTCTGCCCGGCGCCGGGCAAATTGGCGGTGCTCTACAGGTCAGCCTCCGCCAATGGCGACCGTGACGCGACACTGCTCCTTTCCAACGACGGGGGCAAGACCTTTACCTCGACTATCCTCGGACCCTGGCACATCTCTTTCTGTCCGATGAGCACGATGGCGCTGGGGAGCGGCCCGAACAATTCATTGCTGGCGATGTGGGAGACAAAAGGCCAGGTGTTTCGAGCCGCCATGCCACTGGCCGAGGCCGAGTCGCAAACCGCGGATGTCCCGCTCCAGCGCGCAGCCGGTCTGCCGATCAAAGCTATCCCCGCCGCGGGCAGCGGACCCAATCGCAAGCACCCCGCCTTCGCCGTCAGCGGCGACGCCCATCCGCGACTGCTGATGGCGTGGACAGAAGGCACGGCCTGGGCAAAAGGCGGCTCAATGGCCTGGGAATGCCTCGACTTGGGAACAAAGCGATTTTCTCGCGGACGGGCCGAGGGAGTGCCGGTCTGGGGCGGGGTTGCGGTAGCAGCCTTAGACAACGGGGAGTTCGCCCTGGTCTATTGATCCGCCCTCACGGGTTTGGCAGACATTCATGTAAGGTTATGCAAAGAACAAGATGGTCTCAGACGAAGCGTCGCCAGCGCCAACACCTTCACACCAATTCCTTTGCCCCCATTCCTTTGTGCGATCCCCGTGAGCGACCTACCGCGTACCCGTGTCCACAAATGAGCCTGGCAAAGGAATGGGGACAAGGGAATGCAATCTGAAAGGAGCCCCGCTGGGAGGACTGAGGCGAAGCCGCGCTAGGGGGTCGTTTTCGAATATGCAAGCCGAGCGCTATTCCAATCGAGTGTTGGTGAGGAGGCTTTTGGCGTTGGCGTGGCAGTTTCGGGGTGACTGCCTGGTGTCGCTGCTGTTGAGTTTGTTGCTCCTGCTGCTTGGGTTAGCGGGCCTGCAGTTGCTTGGATTGGTTATCGACGTTGTCCGCCACGCGCTGGATGCGGCCCAGCGCGCCCCCGTCTATCCCTTTGGCTGGACACCGCCCCAGCGCTGGACTCCGCTGGAGATTGTCACGGCGCTGTCCATTGCCATCGTGGCGCAAGCCGTCCTGCGGGCGGCATTGACGTATCATTACAACATGGTCACCGCGCGCCTGACTCAGGGTAAAATCGTTCCCGGCCTGCGCGATCGCCTCTACGCCAAGCTGCAGGGGCTGAGCTTTCGCTTTTTTGACCGGCACGGCTCCAGCTCGATCTTTAACCGTGTCACCGGCGACGTGCAGAACACGCGGCTTTTTGTCGATGGCGTCGTTCTTCAGGGAATCAACATGGCGCTGACGCTGGCGGTCTATTTCGTGTTCATGTGGCGCATCCAGCCATCGCTCACGGTGGCGTGCCTTTCCGTAACGGTCGCGCTCTGGGGCGTGACGCACTATTATTCGGGGCGTCTGCGCCCGGCTTATGCGCGCAACCGGGAGCTCTATGACCGCCTGGTCCTGCTCTTTACCGAAAATGTCCGCGGCATGCAAACGGTCAAGGGGTTTGCCGCGGAACCGAGCCAGGCAGCCCGCTTCGAAGCGGCCAATCGCGAGGTCTCCGGACAGCAAAAACGGATCTTTACGGACCTGGCGCTCTTCACGCCCGCCACCCAACTCCTCTCGCAGTTGAGCCTGGTCATCCTCTTTGCTTACGGCGGCTGGCTCTATGTTCAGGGCCGAATCCCTCTGGGCGGGGGGCTGGTCGTTTTCGCGGGCCTGCTCCAGCAGTTTAACGGACAGGTTGCCAATGTCACCACCATCGCCAACTCCGTCCAACAGAGCTTTACCGCTGCCCGGCGGGTGTTTGAAGTATTGGACACTCCCTCCGAGGTGCAAAACAAGCCCGGCGCCGTCCGGCCCTCGCGGATAAGCGGGCGCGTCGCGTTCGAGAACGTCAGTTTCGCCTATAACGCGGGCGAAGCCGTGCTGCACGACGTCTCCTTCGAGGCGGCGCCGGGCCGGGTTGTCGGCATATTCGGCATGACGGGGGCGGGCAAGAGCTCGCTCCTGAGCCTCATCCCGCGATTCTATGACCCGCAGCACGGACGGATCGTTGTGGATGGATACGACCTGCGCGACCTGGACTTGGACACCTACCGGCGTCAAATCGGCATCGTTTATCAAGAGAGTTTCCTCTTTTCAAACACCGTGGCGGCCAACCTGGCCTTCGGGCATCCGAACGCGACACGCGAGCAGATCGAGCAGGCGGCGCGCATGGCCTCCGCGCATGAGTTCATCCTGGCCTTGCCCAACGGTTACGAAACCGTTCTGGGAGAATCCGGCGCGGACCTTTCGGGCGGCCAGCGGCAACGGTTGGCCCTTGCCCGCGCCCTGCTTTTGCAGCCGTCGATCCTCATTCTCGACGACCCAACGGCCTCCGTGGATTCCAAGACGGAGCACGAGATCGTTTCCGCCTTGCGCCGGGCGATGCAAGGCCGCACCGCGTTCGTGGTCGCCAACCGTCTGAGCCTGCTGCGCCGGGCCGACCTCATCCTGGTGCTGGACAATGGAAAACTAACTCAGACCGGGGGGCATGAGAGCCTGGTGGCGGCGCCGGGGCCATACCGCGAGACGGCCATGCTCCAACTCGTGGACTGGGAAAAAGAGTCGCTGGTACGGACTACACGGTGCCAAGGGACCTCCGCGCCCGATTAAAGGCTGAGATAAACCTTCAACGGCTGCGGAGGTGACATCGGTTGGCAGCGGACCTGGGCGAAGCTGGAAGATCTTCGGCTGTCGTGAAGCCCCGAAGGCGAGAGAGGGCCGCAGCTTGCCCGCCAGGCCTTTCAGCGGCTGGATAGTTTTCCGGAAGCGTCACTCACCAAACCGCTTACGGAGAACTTGCCTTGATAACTACCACAAAATTCGTGCTTCGCGCCGCCGGCACATCCTGCTCCCACAGCCGGGCGTACTTGAGGCGGATTTCCGCCTTGCCTGCTCCGGTGGCGATGAAAACCAATTCCTCGCGGCCGGAGGCGCCCTCGCGATTGATCCTTGGTCTCTTGTAAGACTTGCCGACCTGTTTGAGCAGGGCCTTATCCAGCGGCTTTGCCAGCAGCCATTGGTAACCGGTAGAGGGATTGGATAGGAGGACGATTTTGAACTTCTGCCCCACGGCCGTGGCGATGGGCTTCAGCAGGCCCGGCTTATCGGATGCCCTGGCCAACGTCAGCCATGTGAGTGTGATAAATAAAACGACACCGAATCTCATAGCACGAGAATACCGACCCCCGCGGAACTTGCACGTATTTAATTCATCCGTAACTGCCCAGGCGGCTTGACCTGAGCAACTCCATTCATCTTATTCCTTCAGCACCACGGCCGAGTCCGTCTTGAGTTGGGGCGCCCGACCACGTGAAGGACATGCTTGGCCAGCTCTACATCTTCGGCTATCTGCCAATCGAACATGCCGACCAGGATGAAGTCCGCTCCGCTGTTGAAAGCGTACGGAAATCCGGCTCGCGGGTGAATGCCGCCCGCGGCCAGAATCTTGAACGCTATCCAGGGTTGCTTAACCTTGGCAAACACATCCGCCACCGCCTGGGCATCGCTGCACCAGGAATTATCGTGTGGGCCGACGGCCTCGTTCTGGCCCGGAGGCAGAGCCGTAAAGTAATCGCGCGTGTGCAGCGTCTTTTGATAGAAATCCGGGTTGAGCTTCCGTCGTTCGCTCTCGACGACTACTCTCAAATCGTGCGCTCCTATGCCGGCAATGCGCTTCTGCGATCGGATGTATTCGACCGATTCACCCACCTTCTCGAATCTGTCGCGATTGAGCAGGTCTTCAGCCGCGTCTCCCGTGAGATGGATGCCGACCGCGCCCTCATCTATGGCCTTTCGAATCTGCGAAAAGCCGCCGCCCGCATCGAGCCGAACCTGTGCGAACCACTTCATCTTCCCGCCGGCCTTCCAATGCTCGAAGATCTGAGTATTATCGTCCATGACCCACGTGTTGATAGCGGTGATGCCATGGCTCTCGCCCAACTCGAGTGTCTGGCGGATCTTTGCGGGTGTGTTATACCGCCGCATTAAGGTGGAGACATAGGAGAGCTCCCTGGAATGGGACCAGCCGGCAATCAGGTTGCCGCCCATAATCAGGCGGCTGAATTGCTGTCCGGCGATCTCTCCCATCGGGAAGCTCGCTTTTCCGGCCGCCGAAGCCCCGGTTAAACCGGGGGGGGCGGCAGGCGCGGAGGGGTCCTGGGCCTTGAGGCCCAACGGAACCGCGGCGGAGGCGATGAGTGAAGACTTGACAAAAGCACGGCGTGAAATGTCCTTTTTCATGGCCTCAGGTGTATCTTTTTGGGCAAGACATGTCAAGGCGATTCGTGTCGGCTTGAATCCCAGGTGCGCATCTCAGCAATGGCACGGAATGGGCCGTCGAGTAATCGTAGAAGTCCCGCTGCCAGTTTTCCAGCGGGTACGCCCGTAGCCGTCAAGGCACTTTATTCGCAGTTTGCCCGGCGGCAATTCAGGACACTTCCGCGTGATTTTCCAGCCAGGTCAAGCGCAGACCCTCCAAAGTCAATAGCGGATCCACCGCGGTGATTTCCCGCAACCTCGACGCGATGAGACGCGCGCAGCCGCCGGTCGCCACCACGGGCAGACGACACGACCGGAGTTCGCGCTTCAACTCTCCCAACAGTTGCCGAATGAGGCCGCGATAGCCATGAACGGCGCCGATGAGCATTGCCTGTTCGGTGCTCTTGCCGACGGCGCCCTCGATTTCCCGGACGCGGATGCGCGGTAGCAAGGCGGTCTTCTCATGCAGGTAATCAGTCATGGCGGAGAGGCCGGGGGCGATGATACCGCCCACGTAATTGCCCGCGCTATTCACCACATCGAAAGTCACCGCCGTTCCAAAATCCACCACCACCACCGGCGCGCCGAACTGGTGGCGGGCGGCCACCGCATTGGCCAGCCGATCCGGACCAATGGTGGCCGGCTTGGGATAATCGATGCCGATGAGCCGGACCGCTGCCGGCCTCAACTCCAGGCAGGGACGATCCCAGAGTTTCCGGACAGAAGCGTGAACCAAGGGCGTCGCGGGAGGCACAACGCTGCATAGCACCGCGCCCTCCAACCGTTGGGCCCCGGCGAACTCGGCCACGCGCCGCTCCGCCAGGCCAGCCTGCCAATCTGAAGTCAGAATCTCGGCATGTCTGACGATCCGTTTGGAAGTAGCCAGTCCAAGATGCGTGTGGGTGTTGCCGATGTCAAAAAGCAGAACAAAACCGCCAGGTCCCCGGCGGCCTGGAACTGCGGCGCGTTTCTGAGCTTCATGCCAATTATAGTTCATCAATTCTCCACCACCCCACCGAGGATTCTCGATCTCCCATGTGCGATTTGCGATCGAGCTGCGAGCCGGCTTCTGAACCACCCGCCGCACCACCCATACGCCTTTGCCCGCCAGGGACGCGACAATAAAATACGCGGCCGCGTATTTTATTGTCGCGCCAGGGAGCCCTCTCGGAGTTCGGGCGTTCGCCATTTCACCGCCACCATGGCCCCGCGGACCTCCAGCCCTTCAAAACGAGGAAAACCGCGGGAATGGGCAAGAACCCCCGGTCGAGGCGACAATCCCACCCCAAGCTATCGCCAAAATGTCAGTTAATCCATTATTCCGATATAGGGCTATCCACATCATTCCCCTGACCCAACGATTCGTGGTTTGCGAATCAAATACGCACAACATGTTGGGGCGTTTTGCCGCTACATTGACGGAAGGGGAATCAAGTTAATAGCCCTATTCCGATAATCCACTGCGGGCTCACCGCGCTCCCTGGTGACTCACCGTCACGGTCACATCGCCCCCCACGATTCTTTCGAGGTGCCCATGGTCGGTGCGCACCAGCAGCGCGCCGTCCTCGGCGAGCGTCTCGGCTCGCCCCTCAACCCGGCGCTCCGCCAACTGTATGACGACCTCGTGCCCGAGAGTTTCGCAATGCTCCTCCCACTCGGCGGCCAAGGCGGCAAAGTGGCCGCGACGGATACGTGAGTAGTCGCGGTCGAGCTCCTTGAGGATGGCGACCGCGAGGTCGGGTCGGGCAACCTCTCTGCCCAGTTCCGCCTTGAGCGAAGTGGCCTGCGTTCGGAGATCGGCTGGGAAGTCGGCATGGTTCAGGTTCACGTCCACGCCGATCCCGAGGATAACGTACCTGATCTGGTCCAACTCGGCTTTGAGCTCGCTGAGGATTCCGGCGGCCTTCCGGCCGCGGATCAGAATGTCATTAGGCCACTTGATAGAGGCCTCTAGCCCCGCCTCGGTCTGGATGGCCCGGCGCAGGGCCGTGGCCGAGGCGATCGTCAGTTGTGTAGCCTCGGCCGGGTGCAGGGGGGGACGGAGCAGGACCGAAAACCACAGGCCCTTGTTTGCCGGCGAAACCCATTTGCGTCCCCTCCGGCCCCGTCCGCGCGTTTGGGCTTCGGCGAAGACGACCGCGCCCTCCTGGACGCCGTCGCGCGCGAGTTTTTCGACCACGTCGTTGGTCGAGGTGGTTTCCTGAAAGACCTGGATTTGGCGCCCGATCACCTGGGTTTTGTCCAAACGCGAACGCAAGTCATCGGCGTGCAGCACGTCCGGCACGCTCACCAATCGGTATCCGAGATGCGGCCCGGCTTGAATGTCATAACCCAAGCATCGAAGCGCCTCAACACGCGACCAGATTGCCGCCCGGCTCACTTTCAGCCTGTGGGAAAGTTCCGCCCCGGAGACGGCGCCCGGACCCGCGGCCCGAAGTGATTGAAGGATCTGGGCGTCGAGGCTCATGAGAAGTCGAAGTCCATGCCGATGTCCACGGCGCGAGCCGAATGGGTCAACGCCCCCGCGGAAATGAAATCGACCCCCGTCTCGGCGATGGCCCGAATATTCGCCAGCGTGACGCCGCCGCTGGCCTCCGTCTTCACTTTGCCTTTGCACAGCGCCACCGCCTCACGCAATTGGGCCGGGGTCATGTTGTCCAGCAGAATCATGTCCGCCCCGGCCTCCACTGCTTGGCCGGCTTGTTCGAGGTTGTCCGCTTCGACCTCGATCTTCAAACCGGGGTAGAGTTTCCGGGTCCTTTGCACCGCCGCCGCGATGGCATTGGGCCGCTCATTCCGCAACACGACCAGGTGGTTGTCTTTGATCAGAACCATGTCGAACAGTCCGAATCGGTGATTCTGCCCGCCGCCGCAAGTGACGGCGTACTTCTCCAATTGGCGCCAACCGGGGGTCGTCTTGCGCGTATCCAAAATCCGGGCCTTGGCGCCCTTCGCGGCTTCTACAAAGCGGGCGGTCAGAGTCGCTATCCCCGAAAGGCGCTGGAGGAAGTTCAGAGCCACGCGCTCGGCGCTCAGCAGGGCGCCTGCCGGCCCTTCCACCTTAAGGAGCACCTGCTGGGCCACAACGGCTTGTCCATCCCGCGCCTCGCGGCAAACCCGCGCGGCGGGCGAGAGCTGGCGGAATGCCGCCTCAGGCAGCGCCAGCCCCGCCAATACCAGCGGCTCGCGCGCGCGAATGACGGCTCTTGCCATGGCGCCTTCCGGAACTGTCGCCAGCGTTGTGATATCTCCGCTGCCAATGTCCTCGGCCAGGGCCAGACGCACGCTGCGACTGATTTCGTTGGAACTTAACGATGCCACAGGCAAACCAGGGCTGGTTCACTCGATAATCTTGGGCGCCATGAACAGGCCGTTGGCCCGGGCCGGGGCGTTGCGCAGGGCCTCCTCGTGCGATAAGGACGGACGCAGTTCGTCGGGACGAACGATGTTGACCAGGGGGAAAGGATGCGCGGTCGGGGTCACGCCACTAACGTCCACTTCCTTGAGCTTGTCAATATAGCTAAGAATGCCGCCTAATTGCGCCCCAATCCGTTGCTCTTCCTCGGCAGAGAGGGAAAGCCGCGCGAGATGGGCCACGTATTTGACGTCGATTTCGACTTGCGCCATGGGTTATTCAAGGGCGTTGCGGTTCAATCCTCGTCGAATTTTCGTTGGAGAAGGACCTCCAGCTCGGCCAGGGCCTGGGAGGCGTCATGGCCTTCGGCATGGACGGTCAGGGTGCTGCCTGGCCCGGCGGCCAGCATCATCAGGCCCATGATGCTTTTGCCATTGACCTTCTCGCCACCCTTCTCCACGAAGATGTCACATTGGAAGCGGCTGGCAGTCTTGACGAACATCGCGGCTGGCCGGGCATGCATGCCTAGCTTGTTTGACACCGTGAAGTCCTTCGTCATGGCTAACTTACTTTCCACTAGTTTCTTTGCGCTCATTCGCCCTTGCGATTATACCTAGCCGAAACGGGCGCAAATTGCGAACAAAATCTGTTGTGGAACGGGCGTGGCGGACATGGCATCTCAAGCTGATCATTAAAGCCAGACTGGTCTGACCCGTCCGACACGTCTGACCGGGGCGTGGCGAGCCTGCGACCTCGAGCTAATCGTTCAAGCCCTCAAGGATAAGCAAGATGAACGAATGGCGCTGGCAAGTGAACGGCTGGGTGCTAACTCTCAGGTTGACCTTTCTTGCCTGGCCATTCTCAAGCAACTCCAGCCGGGCCCATCGCCGCGTTACGCCCTGGCCCTCGGCCGCCGCTTCGACTGACTGACGCAGGACGCACTCGGCACACGCCGTGCCGTTTCCACACCCTTCAGGATTCTCCAGCGCCTGGGTGCAACGCAGCACCTCGCCACATCCCCGGGCCAGGACCTGGCGTTTGTCGTCGCCGATCAGGTTCGCCGCCGCGGCATTGTATTCCAGGATGCTGACGTTCTCATCCACAACCAGCACCGGAATCGGTATGGCGTCGAACACCACCCGATGGAAGCTCTCGTCCAGAAACTGCACGGGCACCCTGTTCATCATGGACACAGGGTAGCCACCCTCAACCACCAAGACCAGCCTTTTTTCGAACGGGTCGGTCGCCGAATTTGCCGGCCAGAGCGGCAACAAGCAGGGTGACAATTGCCCCGATCAGGGTGTACCACGGCCAGAAAATCTGGGTTCCAACGGTCTTATACCACAGGAGCTTGGTCGAGGAGAGCCTGGGCAGGAGTTCAATCGCGGTCATCACCGCCAGCGAGGCAAGCATGCCTGTAATCACTGGCATAGCCCGCCGGCGCTTGGAAAACAGCGCCAGGGTCAGTCCTCCCACCAGCGCCCCGCTGGTCAGCCCTCGCAGCGAAAACGCCGCGTTGAAGACAAACTCCACCTCCCGGCTCAGATAGGCGACGAAGATCAACGCCCCCGCCCACCCAAGCGTCGAGATGCGGCTGAAGCGCAGAAAAAACTCCTCGCTCCGGCGACCCAACACGTGCCGGACGAAGTCCATTGTCGAGACCGAAGCCAGCGAAGTCAGGGCCGAACTCACGGAGGACATCGCGGCGGAAAGGATGGCGACGATCAAAACACCCTTCAGCAGATGCGGCACCTCGGTGAGCATGAAGATAGGAAAGATGAAATCGTTGGAGGCAACGCCAGGCCGCGGCTCAGGCAAGGGGATCCGCAGGGGATGGGTCTGGTAAAAGGCCCAGAGCAATGCGCCAACGAGCAGAAAAATCAGGAAGAGCGGAAAAATGACGACGGCGCTGAGGATCAGGGCCTTTCTCCCGTCGGCTACCGATTTGCACGCCAGCACCCGTTGCACGATCAACTGCTCCGCCCCGTGGGAGGACAACACCATTACCGTCCCGCCAATGAGGCCCATCCATAGGTTGAACGGAGGACCGAGCAAGAAATGGAGCCAGGAGACGTGCGCGGGAGGCAGGATATTCAGCCAATGAAGCTTGTTCCCGGCAGCAGCCTTGGCAAAGGCGGCGCCGGCCCCTCCCCGCATGAGGGATGGGATGTAGAACAGCGCGAAGATCCCTCCCAAAAGAAAGAGCGCGAATTGGGTTGCATCGGTCCAAATCACCGCCTTGACGCCGCCGATGCAAGTGTAGAGCAGGGATAGAATGATGAAGAAGAGGATGGCCCCCAGAAGGGGGTCCCCTGTGCCTAAGCCCAGGAACCGGTCACCGAGGATCAACTGCACAGGAATGCTCGCCACATAGACACGCACGCCCGCGGCCAGGGTCTCGCTGATCAGAAAGAAACCGCCCGCAGTCTGCCGGGCGGCGGGGCCGAAGGCGTTGGCAAAGAGTTGGTAGGGGGAATAAATCTCGCCCTTGAAATAGTGCGGGACCAGGACAACCGCCAGGATGATGCGCGCCAGCACATAGCCGATGATCATTTGGAGCAGGGCGATGTTCTCCCCATACGCCATCGAGGGCACGCCAATGATCGTCAACGCGCTGGTCTCCGCCGCAACGATGGACATCCCAATGCCCCACCACGGCACGTCCCTGCTTCCGAGAAAGTAGTCGCGTGTGTTGCGCTGATCTTTGCCAAACCACACCCCCAGTCCAACAATCCCCAGAAAGTAAGAGACGATAATGGCCCAGTCGCCCGCGCTCAAATAGCTGTTCATGCAATAGCGGGCCTGAGTTTACCCGGCGCGGCAAGAATGAATAGCGCGAATATCCGCGCTTGGATTAGCCCGCATGTTTGATACGCGCGTAGGGCGCGCAGCCCGCCTGGCCAGTCGAATCAGAATCGTAACGGCGCGGCGCCGGCGCCTTGACGAAGGTCGTTTCACGGAGGTAGATGGGTTCGAGCCTGTGGCCCGGAAGGAATTCCGTTCTTTCCAAGGCAAGCCGTCCGAGAGTCGTGGCGCGGGGAAACATCTGCCGGCCATGTGCAAACCACTTGAGCACATCCGGCCCCACCGGCACTCCTCCAGACCGGAGCCGGGCGCTCACGTCGGAGGGTGTTGCCAGAGCCAGGGGGGCAACCTCGTTCCACCCGCTCGGCTCCATGAGATAACTAGCCAGGTAGAATTCGCCGCGTTGGGCATCGACAAGGAGGTGGACCTGACCGGCCATTCCCTCGGCGTAGGCTTGAGCAGCCAGGCATTCCGCACTGCTGACACCCAGCAATGGAGTGCCTCGGGCCAATTCCCAGCCTTGGGCCAGGGCAATGGCGCAACGAATGCCGGTGTAGGAACCGGGACCCAGGCCGATGGCGATACCTTCAATCTGTTCGCGTTCGATGCCCGCTTCGCCCAGCGCCATCTCGACCAGCCCAAGCGGCCCCGCCGTGTCCGGCCCTGTTGCCACGGCTTCGCTCTCGGCAATGGCGCTGCCGGTGGAATCGCCTTGAACAACGGCGACGCTGCGCTGGCTGGAAGAAAACTCAATGGCCAATATCTTCATAATGGATGCGCCGGTCGGTTCCGCTCAGACATTCGATTGTAACCCAGCGCAATACCCCAGGCGCGGGCGCCGGCGGCGATAATGGCCAGGAGGTTGAGGACAGAGGCCGGGCGCGAAATGCCAGCCGGCCGCTCTCTCCAAACCAGCGCTCGGCCCATTCGATAACGGTCACTCCCGACGTAGAGAAATACTCTTCAAGACCGGCGGCGGCAATTTGTTCGCGGGTTTCGAGCCGGTAGAGGTCCAGGTGGTAGAGAGCCAGACGCCCGCCTGTATAAACTCTGGCTAAAGTAAAGGTCGGAGATTGCACGCGTGAGATGACGCCCAACCCGCGAGCCAGACCGCGCGCCAGGATTGTCTTGCCGGCCCCGAGCTCGCCGCACAGCCCAATGACAAGCCCGCTCGGCGCGGAACGGCCCCAGCTCTCGCCCAGCGCCTCCGTTTCATTCGGGCTGCGAGAAATGAACGTAGCCATTGGCAGTCAGAGGACGGACGCCTTGCTTGTCGCGAATCGTGATCCCCTCGGTTCCGGTGATCTTGCCAATACAAGTCAGGCGCAGGTCTGGAAACTGTTTGTGCCAACCATCGAGAACCGCGACCGCATCACGGGCGGCGACAGTCAACAGCAGCTCGAAATCTTCACCATCCGTCAAAGCCGCCAGCAAGGCCGGCTTGGAGGAGGGCTGCTCCTTGGCGGCACGCCGGGCTTCGAGACTGATCGGGATGGAAGGGGCGAGCAGCTCGGCGCCCACCTTGCTAGCTCTTATAAGATGCCGCAGATCGCCCGCCAGCCCGTCACTGAGGTCGAGCATGGCGTGGACGTGGAAGTTTTGAGCCAGCCATCGCGCCTCGGCCAGGCGAGGTTCGAATTCCAGGTGCTTGCCAGCCAGTGAGCCGCCCAACTCGCCCGTGACCAACAGCGCATCGCCCACCTCCGCTCCGGAGCGCAACACCGCTTTGCCTCGCGCCACCACCCCAAGCACGGCGACCGACAGAAGCGTCCGTTGCGGGTTGGTCGTCGTTTCGCCGCCGACGATGGCCACCTCATGGCGCCGGGCCAAGGCACTCATGCCGGCGTAGATGCCTTCGACGTGGGCGGCATCGAAGGAGGCGGGCAAGGCGGCGGTGACCAGGGCGGCGGTGGGGGTGCCGGCCATCGCCGCGATGTCGCTCAGGCAGCGGGCCAAGGCTTTGTGGCCGATCTTTTCGGGCGGCGCGGCGGGCGTGTAATGGACACCCTCGACCAGCGCGTCAGCCTTGAACAGGAGCAGGCGGTCCGGTAGCCCGACATCCAGCACGGCGCAGTCATCGCCCGGCCCGACCACCACGGAGCGGTTGGTGGGCAGGGAACGGGTCAACCGGGCGATCAATTCGAATTCGTTCATCCAGGGCGTTTCTCCAGGAGATAGAGCATGGCGAAGTTTAAGCCGTTGAACAGACCGTGTGTCGCCATCGATGCCAGGAGGTTGCCGGTACGCTCGTAGAGCCAGACCAGCAGCAGGGCCAGCACCAACAGCGGCAGAAACGTCACAATGTTCATGTGGACCAGAGCGAAAAGCACCGAGGTGCCCCAAAGGGCCACTTGCGGAAAGCCCGCGTTCTTGATCCAGGTGTAAAGAATTCCACGGAATAGGCTCTCCTCGGCCAGCGGAGCCAGCAGAATAGTGACAATGCCCAGCGTGACGCGGTCAGGCACACCCGTCGCGGCCC
>JAJYHY010000196.1 GCA_021784555.1 bacterium | reverse complement strand
GGGGTCGCGTTGGGGTCAGTCCTCACTTTTTCCGCGGGGATGGAAGGCGGAGCGGCGGGAAAAAGTGCAGGACTGACCCCAACGCCTTGCGAAAGGAGGGGACATGAGTGATGGATTTGGGGTAATCGATTCGACCTTGAACCGGGAGAGTTCTCGCTGGAGATGGTTTCGGTTCCTGGGCTGGACATTCACACTGGGGGCGGCCCTGTCCCTGTCGGTGATGTTGCTGGAGGCGGCCATCCTGTTCGGCTGGCTGGAGAGCAGACCTTTGGCGACTGCTCTGCTCTACTCGCTCGGAGGTCTGGGCTTGGCTGCATGGATTATAGTTGCGGCTGTCGTAAGCACCGGAACTGTCGAACGTTCCGGCCTGGCCGCCGCTCTGGAACGAGCAGATCGGCGCTTTCTGGACCGTCTTAACACATTGTTCTTCCTGGAACATAGAGGGCGCGGCGATTATGCCCGGAACTTCCAGGCGCGCATCGCCCGGCAGACCGAGCGGGTTCTGGCCGAAAAAGCGCCTCCCTCTGCCGCCTCGGCGAAACGCCCGTTAGTGGCGCTGCTGATGTTTGGCGCGGTGCTGTGCGGGACGCTGTTGCTGGACCACTTTTCCGCTCCCTGGAATCTGCTTCGTGACAGTGCGCCTGCCCCGACGCAGCCTCCTCTGCATTCCGACCCCCCTTCGCCGCCGCCCGTCGCGCCTCGTCCGTTGCCCCCGCAGGCGAAGGCATGGGGCGAGGTCAGGATCATCCAACCGGGCAGAGACCTCCAGGTCAAACTGACGGCCGCAGTGCCGCTTCACATTGAGGCCGCCACCAGCGGACGCATGACCAACGTCTCCCTCTTTTCGGCTGTTAACGGAAAGGCCGAAGTGGCTCGCGAATTACCCACGCCAAGGGAACCCGGCTACGCCGCTTATTCCCCGAGCCTCCATTTGGATGGGCTGCACCTCTCGGCTTGGGACATTATCTCCTATTACGCCAAGGCAACGACCGCGCGATCTAACTCCTATGCCTCCGAGGTCTATTTCCTGGAAATCACACCTTCTCCCGAACGGGTGCGAAACATGCCCGGCGGTCAGCAAGGCAAGCCCTACCAGTCCCTGAACCAGTTGTCCGCGCTCATCCACGACCAGGAGCAAGTCATTCGCCAGACGTATCGCTACGCTCAGCAGCCGCAGGCCCGGCGCGCCTCCAATGACCGGGTCCGCCAAAGGCTCTCAGGGGCCGAAGCCGATTTGCGAGACTCCACCCGCCATCTTCATGCGAAAATGGCCGGACAGATGAACCAGAAGCCTCTGGGCAAGGCCTTGGATGAACTGGACCAGGCCGCGAGTTCACTCGCCGGCTCCAGCGAGTTGCTGCGGACCAACTCCCTCCCCGACGCCCAAGGTCGTGAGCGGGAGGCCTTGGCGCAGTTGTCTGCGGCCAGAAAGAGCTTCCACGCGGCGGTGGAGGCGAACCCAAGTGCCTTTGGCAATCACCAGCGCCAGCCCGATGCGAGCCGCATGGCGAATTCAGCCGGCGAGGCGCAACGGGGGATGGAGTCTCGCCATGAGGCCGGGGCGGCGCGGAGCGCAAGCCAGCAACTGGCCGAGGCCTATCGGCTGAAGCAAAGGCTCGATAACGAGGCCCGCACCCTGGGTCAGGGCGCAAAAACCAACAGTGACGTCTCCCAGGAGGCGCTGGCCGGGACAGCCGAACAGGCCCGTCACACGCTCCAGGACCTCAAACAGCTCGCGGAGCAGGAACCCACTCGCGATGCGTTTGGCCAGCCCCTCCGCGATGCCCTCGATGACTCAAGACTGGCCGGACTTACAAGGCAGTTGGACGACGTGCGCCAACCCCAGGCCCCGGCCAAAAGGCGGCGCCGCGCCGAGCAAGCCGCCAGGAGCCTGAGTGCTGTCAGCGACGCCTTCGAACAAAGCGAACCCGAACCGTTCCAGAAAGCCCAACTCGCTGACGCCCTGCAGACCGCCCCGCGAGGCAGCCTGAAGCGTGGCCTTGCGGAGCTGCAAGGCCTGACCGATATCGATCCGGCGCATTTCCCGCCAGCTTATCGCGAGCGGATAGAGGAGTACTTCCGAAAACTCTCCGAACAATGATGGCCGGCATCTTTTTCGAATTGCCGCTGGCCTGGCAGGTCGGCCTGCCTGGCGTCCTACTGTTGGTCCTGGGCGTCGCCTGGCTCCAGGCGCGTCTGGGCATTCCGAGGACCCGCGTCTTGGCCCTGGCGGCATTACGCGGCGCCGCTCTCCTGGCCCTCGTCGGCCTGGTGGCCCGCCCGGTGTGGGTGACGGGACGGTTGCTGGCCGGGCGCGGGCGTCCCGTAGTGGTTCTAGTGGACCGCAGCCAGAGCATGGCCGTGCGTGATGGACGGCAGACGCGCTACCACGAGGCTCTGCGTTTCCTCAATTCGACATTGCTTCCGAGCTTAAAAAGTGCCGGTCTGCCGGTCCGGGTGATGCTTTTCGACCAATCCGCGGTCCCCGTGAACGAGAACAAGCTACCTTCCATCTCCGCGGACGGAAAGCGCACCAACCTGGGTGGCGCCATCGCCGAGGCTGCACGCGGTTCCTGGCAAACCCCGCTGGCTGTAATCGGCCTTACCGACGGCATTGCGAATGTCCGCGCCGACGACCAGGCGGGCCTTGCCGCCCTCGCCGAGGCCGGCGCCCCCTTCGTCGGCATCGGCTTCGGCAGCGACGAGGGCGCGCCCACAATTTGGCTCCGCAATGTGAACGCGCCAGCAAACGTCCCTCCCAACGCCACCTTCAATGTCTCGGTTGAGCTGGACACCAATGTTCGCCGCCTGCCGGCCTTTGACCTGGTCCTCCTGCGGGATGGCAAGTTCTGCCAGAAAAAGCGCGTTCAGCCTGGCGCGGGCCCGCGCACCTGGCGCGAGGAGTTCGTTTTGGCCGAAAGCCAGGCGGGCAAGCACGACTATTCGGTTCAGCTCGTGCCGCCGGCTCTTCCGGGCCTCAAAGCGCCGGAGTTGGTTGACGATGCGCTCGTCCGGATAAGCGCTCCCAAACCTATCCGCGTGCTTTATATCCAGGGCGCGCTCACCTGGGATTACAAATTCATCGGCCTGGCCCTTGCCAACGACCCCACTATCAAGCTGACCGGGCTGACTCGCACCTCGGACAAATCGGTCTTTCGCCAAAATGTCGAGAGCGCCGGCGAACTGATTCACGGCTTTCCAACCAGCCTCGAGGCACTAAAACCATTTCGTGTGGTGGTGCTTTCCAATTTGCGCGCCGCCGATCTGTCCGCCGGGCAGCAAGAGCTTCTGGCCCGTTTTTGCCAGCTCGGCGGCGGTATCCTGATGATCGGTGGCCCATCGACCTTCGACGCCTCCTGGCGGAACAGCCGCCTGGAGCAAATACTGCCGGTGAGAATCGCCTCGAATCCCGAAGGCGCATCGCCCTATCCTCCGTTCCACATCCAACTGGCCCCGGAGGCCCTCGACAGCCCCATGTTCCAGTTCGGTCCCGGCGCCTCGACCGCCAAAGTGTGGGGGCGGTTGCCCACCTTCACACGATACGCATGCGTCGATTCCGCCAAGCCCGGGGCGCAGGTCTGGATGGTCCATCCGACCGATGCGGCTCCCCATGGACATCGCATCCTCATGGCCTCCGAACGGTATGGCGCGGGGATTTCGGCCGTGCTCTGCCTCCAGAACTTCTGGCGCTGGCGGCTGATGAAAGACTCCGATCCCGGTCAGTTCGATCGCTTCTGGAAACAGCTCTTTCGCTATTTGGGTGAGGCGGAACGCCCGAAGATTTCGATTCAACTGGCCGATGCGGACCTCCATCCCCGGATGGATGTCAGGGTCGTTCTGGAGATGGAGCCCGGCTCCAAAGCCGCGCCTGACTCCAAAGACCCCCCAGCGGCGGCCGACGGGTTTTCTGTCCGGGTGACGGCTGGCCGGAAGAAGACGGTGCATGAGGAATCTGTCGCGCTGGCGCCGCTGCGCCCAACGGAGTTTAAGTTTCACGCCGGCAATCCGGACACGTATTCAGTCAGCGTCCTTAATAGCTCGAAGTCGGTCGTCGCTACCCGGGCCATTCGCATCCGGGACCGCAATCTCGAGTTCCAAGACACCGCCCGCAGCATGGAGACCCTCAGACAGTGGGCCTCGGCCAGCCACGGCCTGGCGTTCAAGGCTGAGGACTGTCCGAATCCGACCCGGCTTATCAGGCAGATTCGAGCAAAGCGCGAGCGGGCGAAACATGAGGCCTGCCTTCGCCAACCTCTGGGTCTGAACGCTTGGAGCATGGGCCTGGTATTGGGTTGTCTCGGAGGCGAATGGTTGCTGCGCAAAAGATGGAGTATCGAATGAAAGACGTGTTCAATCGCGAACCGCGAATCGCAGATCGCAAATCGCAAATCGCAAGTCCAAGGGCCTGCTGGGTCGGCCTGTTCCTGGCGCTCACCCTGGCCCTCTCCTGCTCGGCGAGCGGTTCACACACCACCTTCTTCATGGGCAGGCTGCTCTATGCCGACGATGACGGCCGCGATTGTTCGGGCGTTGGCAGCGATTTGATGCAACTGGTTTCAAAGGCCTCGACTCTTGACGTGCAGACGGAACGAAGAATCCGGCTCACCGACCCGGCCCTGTTCGACACGCCATTTGTCTTCATGAACGGCCACTACGATTTCGTCCTGTCGGAGGCCGAGCTTTCGGACCTGAGAACCTACCTGGACCACGGCGGATTTGTCTTTGCCTCCGGTTGCTGCAGCCAGCCCGGTTTTCCCAAGGCCTGGCGGCGGGAGTTCAGCCGCGTCTTCCCGCACGAAAAAGTCCGGCCCATTCCGCTCGACAGCCTGATTTACCGCTCGCTCTATAAGTTGGGGCATCTCCGTTGCTTGAACGAGCCGCGCGACGTTCGGTTGGACGGCCTGTATCATCATGGCAGACTGGTTGCGGTGATGTGCCAAGACGGTCTCTGCTGCGCGTTTAGCGCCAACAATACTTGCAACCAAGGCAAAGGTGTCAGTCCTGAAGACGGCAAGAAGCTTGCCCTAAACATCGCCATCTATGCCCTGACCCATTAAAACCCTGCTTTTTGGATTGAAACTGCCGCGGCGCCAGGCATGATTGCCGCATGGCATTGTCTGGCGATTCAAGCCGAGAATCCACGTCTGCAAGCTCCGGGTCTCCGTTCAACGCGGAAACGGCGGCCTATGCTCCCGTCGGCGCTGCCATCGCGAGCGCCTCGAAGAGCATCCTTGTCGCCGATGACGACGAAGCCCTGCGGATGCTGCTCCACGCTATCCTCACCGCCGGAGGCTATCGGGTGAGCGTCGCCGAAAACGGCGAAAAGGCGGTTGAACTGTTTCAGCGTCATGGCCCTTTTGAGTTGGTCATCCTTGACCTGCGCATGCCCAAGTTGAGTGGTCAGGCGGCCTTGCAGCGGATTCGCGCGCTCAACTCCGGCATCCGCGCGCTGGCTCTAACTGGCATGCCTCTGGAAAAGGACTCCGACCCGCTGTTGAAGGGCTTCGACGGGCAGATGACCAAGCCTTTCCTTGGCGACGAACTGGTCGAGAAGGTCAAGAGTCTCCTTGCCGGTCGGAATCCGGGCTGAAAGTCAGTGTACTAGCCTGGATTTCCACGGAACATAGTTCGCCCAAGTGCATACATGCCACTGTGCCTGCCTCACACCGCGGCCGAGGCGGCTGTTCAGCTCAGTTGCTGCGCGTCGTCGAGGTCCTTGAGACGACCGCTTTTAGGCTTGTTTCGGATCAAGTCCTGCCGGCTGATGATGTTAACGGAGACGCCGTCGATTACACCCTCAACGCGCCGGGCATAGCATTCGGTGAAGTCGCAGGCGGAGATCTCGGTCAGGATTTCGATGCGGGTCGGCTCGATGCCCATGCGGATGAGCCGGCCCTTCTGCAGAAACAGCTCCTCCTTTACTTCCGGCAGGGCGAATCCGAATTCCCGAACCAATCTCGTCAATTTCCCGGCGTTTTCCGGATGCATGGCGATCCAGAAATCGATGTCGTTGGTGTTACGATAATAGCCGTGGTAGCAAACCGCGTACCCGCCGATGAGCAGATACTCAACGTGGTTTGAATTCAACAACTTCAAAAAATCGCGAAAGTCCGCGGGCAGACGGATCGTAGCCATAAGCGATTTGGCGGCTCAACTCCAGGGCGGCCAGCCGCTCGTCCGGCGTTCTCGACCGCCAGTATGCCAGATCCTCCGCCTCAGCCTTCGCAAGCGTAGTCACGGAAAAGCCGGTGCGATCGACGCGCGCCTCATCCACCAACTGGTTAGCCATGCCTGTACCATACCGGAGAAAGCAGGCCAGCGCAACGTGCGAGTATTAGTCGAGCGGCGTGCCGGGAACAGTGACTGGAACTGCCGCCTGGCCATAGGGCGGGAATGCACCGCTGGGCAGATAGCGCATGGCGCTTTGCCTATCGCCCACCGGTTACCGCCCGGAGCCAATTGTAGGCCATCAGCGAGGCCCCTGAATCGGTGGGATGCACACCGTCGGCGGTAAAATGCTTAGCCGGCGCATATTGAATGGCCCGGTCGAACATCGCCTGGAACGGAATGAACAGGGCGCCGTGTGTCTCGGCGACGCGTTTCGCGGCCGCGCGGTAATGATCAAAGGCGGGGAACCATTTCTCATTGACCACGCCGCAACGGAGCACGAACGGTTCGCAGATCACCAGCTTGACTTTCGGCAATGCCCTCCTGGTCCGAACCAGCAGCGCGTTGTAATCCCGCTCGTAGATCTCGACCGTACCGTTGTAGTTCCCGTTGAGGGTGTGCCACAGGTCGTTGACTCCAATCAAAATGCTGAGCAGGGTCGGCTTTAAGTCCAGGCAATCCTTTTGCCACCGGTCGGCAAGCTGAAACACTTTGTTGCCGCTCACCCCGCGATTGTAGATCGTCAAGCCTGCCTTGGGCTTCTGAACCAGCAGTTCAAGCCCCGCGAACCAGGCGTAACCATTGCCCAGGGCCTCCTGGTTGTTCGCCAGCGCCGCCTTCTCCCGGCTCCGGCCCATGTCCGTGATCGAGTCGCCCTGAAAAAGAATCACGTCCCCTTTGCGCACCAGCGGCCTCGACCCAAAGGGCCACACTCGCACCCCCGCCGCCTTGGCGGAGGTGGAAAGGTTCGCGAGAGTGGCCAGGCTCACCGCCCCCAAGGCGATGCCGGAATTCTTGAGAAATCCTCTGCGGTTCAAAGTAGTTTGGTTTTGGTTGCTCATAACTGAAACGAGATGATGCGGCAAGCGCCCTCACTTGTGAAGCGCGGATTCAGCATTGGATTGACAAGCTCTGCTCCTCCGGTATGGTCGGACTACGCAATTGATGGCGGCAAGGCTGCCCGTTGAGCCAGCCCGCGATTGCCGTCGTGCGGCGGAGTTTTGGCGAGATCCTGGGCGCCCGGTTTGGCACAAGGCGCTTCGCCGCCGCAGCCCCTGGAGCGAAAAACATGAAAACGATCCTTGGTTTCTTTATCCTTGCCGCGCTGGGCCTGAAGGCTCACGCCACTGAGTTCCAGGTTGCCACCAACGGCAACGACACCAATCCCGGCACACCGCAAGCCCCCTTCCGCACCATCCAGCGCGCCGCCGAGGCCGCCCAACCGGGCGACATCATCCTTATCCACCAGGGCGTGTACCGCGAGCGGGTCAGCCCGCCGCGCGGCGGCGCCTCCGATACCCGGCGGATTGTCTATGAAGCCGCGCCGGGCGAGAAGGTGGAGATCAAAGGCTCCGAGGTCGTCAGGGGCTGGGTGATAGTTCAGGGGGCGGTGTGGAAGGTTACGCTGCCCGATTCGTTCTTCGGCAAGTTCAATCCCTACGGCGATCTCATTCACGGGGACTGGTACAATCCCATGGGCCGGCAGCGCCACACCGGTTGCGTGTATCTCAACGGCCGGGCGCTGGCCGAAGCAATCAACCTGGAGGGCCTGCTGCATCCTGGCCCGGTTTCCAAACGCCCCTCTTCGCCCCTCTGGTTTGCGCGGGTTGATGGCACAAACACCACGATTTGGGCGCAATTCCCAGGCGCAATTCCCAATGAACAGCTTGTAGAAATCAATGTGCGCCAGACCGTCTTTTACCCGAAGAAGACCGGCATCAACTACATCACTGTGCGCGGGTTCACGATGAGCCAGGCGGCGACACCCTGGGCGCCCCCAACCGCCGAGCAGATCGGCCTCATCGGAACACATTGGAGCAAGGGCTGGATTATTGAGAGCAACGACATCAGCTACTCTGCTTGCGCCGGCATCTCTCTGGGCAAGTACGGCGACGCGTGGGACAACCGGGCCGAATCCGCCGAAGGCTACATTGGCACCATTCACCGAGCCCTCGCCCATGGATGGAACCGCCTGGACATCGGACACCATATTGTCCGAGACAATGTCATTTCCCATTGCGGACAAGCGGGCATCGTTGGCAGCCTGGGCTGCGCCTTCAGCACCGTCACCGGCAACGTCATCCATGATATCGACGTGCCGACCCGGCTCAACGGCGCGGAGATGGCCGGCATCAAGTTTCATGGTGCCGTGGACGTTATCATCCGCCACAACCACATTTACCGCTGCGTTCGGGGCATCTGGCTCGACTGGATGGCGCAGGGTACGCGCGTCACCGGCAACTTGCTCCACAATAACCAAACCAGCGAGGACCTGTTCGTCGAAGTGGACCACGGCCCCTTCCTGGTGGACAACAACCTCTTTCTCTCGCCCCACGCGCTGCTCGACAATTCCCAGGGCGGCGCTTATGTCCACAATCTTTTCCTTGGCACTATTAGCGAGATCCAAGGCGAACGCCGCCAAACCCCTTATCTCAAGCCGCACTCCACAATGGTGGCGGCGCTGCACGGAAATCCCACAGGCGACGACCGCTTCTATAACAACATCTTCGGCGGCGGACCGGTCAGCTTGAGGGTGTACGATAAGGCTCGCCTGCCGATGTTTATGGATGGAAACGTGTTCCTGGACGGCGCCAAACCCTCGAAATGGGAAAGAACGCCGCTGATTGAGCCTGACGCCGCCGCAGGAATCGAGTTCACGGCGCTCCCCGCCGGCTATTTCCTTAAGCTCAAGGAAGATCCGGCCTGGAGCCAGGAACGGCATCGCAAGCTGATCACTAGCCAACGGCTCGGCAGCGCGCTCATCTCAGGTGAGCGATTCGAGAACCCGGATGGCTCGCCTCTGCGGATTGACACCGATTACTTCGGCCATCATCGGGACGCGCGGAATCCCTTTCCTGGCCCGTTTGAGAATCCTGCGACCGGTCCTAAGCCCCTCCGAGTCTGGTGAGCGGCGCGGGACTTAGCCCAAGTATTTCATGCCGTGAACGAACCGGCGACAGTCTGTGGGTAGGGCGATTAACGCAGATTTGGGGAACGGCAAAAACATGGGGGCAAGGAAATGCCTTTCTCTTCATCCTTTTGCCCCCATCTTTTTGCCTCGCCTGCTACTCCTGCAGCGCATTTGCCATTGGGTGGCCCTACGGCGGCAGCGCCATCTGTCAGATGCCAGGCTGTGCCCGCGGCCTTCTGGGACTTGACGCGCCTGCACTGGCCCTATAAGGTCTTCAGCTTCGCTGAAAGGCGGCGACTGCAACCCGCGCACTGGATTTTTCAGCGATGTAACGGAAAGGTTTGCTTGTGAATGTGAGCGTAGAGAATCTGGCCCCATGCAAGAAGCTTCTGCGGGTCGAAGTCGAGGCGCAGAAGGTCGATGAGGCCTTCGAGAAGGTCACGCGCGAATTTCAGCGCAAGACCACCATGCCGGGCTTTCGTCCGGGGAGAGCGCCGCGGGAAATAGTGTTTCGCAAATTCGCGGTGGACATCCGGGAGCGCGTCAGGCGTGAACTGCTGAACGACTCTTACAAAAAGGCCGTCGATGACCAAAAGCTGGACGTCGTCGGACCCCCCGATATTGAGGAAATCCAATTCAACCCAGGCCAGCCGCTGCAATTCGCCGCAACGGTCGAGACGGCCCCTGAATTCGAATTGCCCGAATACAAAGGAATCCCAGTCAAGCGCGAAGCCCGCAGCGTGACTGAAGAGGATGTCAACCGCGCGCTCGATGTCCTGCGGGAGCGCCGTGCCAAATACGAGGTTGTCGAACGTCCCGCCCAAACGGGCGATTTCGCCGTGGTGACTTACACCGGGACTTGCGAAGGGCGGCCCATAGCTGAGATCGCCCCGGCCACCAAGGGACTGACCCAGCAGAAGGACTTCTGGGTCGATACGTCAGGGCAGACTTTTATCCCGGGTTTTGCCGAACAACTCCTAGGCGCGCGCGCCGGAGACAAACGAACCATTACCGTCACCTTCCCGGCGGATTTTTCTACCCCGCAACTCGCCGGCAAAACGGCTACTTATGAAGTGGCGGTGTCCGCTATCCGGCAGAAGGTCTCGCCGCCCCTTGATGATGTCCTGGCGCAGGCCTATACCGCTCCCGATATCGAGAAGCTGCGCGCGGGCGTTCGCCGCGACCTGGAGAACGAGTTGGCGCACACCCAAGAGGGCGTCATTCGCAACCAGCTCATTGCGTCCCTTCTCAACCGCGTGAACTTCGAGCTGCCCGAAGGCGCTGTGAGCCAGGAGACCAAGCATCTCGTCTATGACCTCGTCCAGGAAAACTCAAAACGGGGTGTGCCGCGTGAGAAGATCGAGGAGCAGAAGGACCAGATCCATTCCTTTGCGGAGCGCAACGCAAAGGAGCGGATCAAGGTCGCCTTTCTTCTCCAGAAGATTGCGGAAAAGGAGGATATCAAGGTTTCCGAAAGCGAGATCAAGGAGCGCCTTCGTGGCCTGGCCGCCTTGGCCGATACGACGGCCGACAAGCTCGAAGCCGACCTCAAAAAGCGCAACGGCCTGATCGAGATCTACGACCAAATCATGAATGAGAAGGTTTTCCAACTGCTTCAGCAAAACGCGCGCATCGAAGACGTGCCCCCTGGCACTCTTTCGACCAATCAATGAGCAACATCGTGCGTCCGGGCAAAAGACCCACTTGAAACCTGGCATGGAGCGGTTATTATGAGAATAATCTGTATTTAACTCAGTGGGGAAATTGGTTGCCCTGATGAAAGTATTGCTTGTTTATCCTTCGACGCCGGCGACGTTCTGGAGCTTCCAGCACGTCCTGCCGTTCATCTCCAAGCGCGCCGCTTTTCCGCCACTGGGCCTGCTGACCGTGGCGGCCATGCTGCCCCACCGGTGGGAGCTGCGGCTGCTGGATACGAATGTCGAGCGGCTGAAGGACGACGACCTGCGTTGGGCGGACTATGTCCTGATCAGCGCCATGATCGTTCACAAGCAGTCGGTCAACGATATTGTGGAACGCTGCCTCCGGCTCGGCAAACCCGTCATTGCCGGCGGTCCGCTCTTCACCACCGGTCACGCGTCTTTCCCGCGGATTCAACATTTCGTGCTCGGCGAGGCGGAGGACGTTATGCCTGAACTGGTTCAGGACATGGAGAACGGGACCGTGCGTCACCTCTACCGCGGGGCGGGCCGGCCTTCCATTGCCAAGGCGCCTATCCCGCGCTGGGACCTCATTGATTTCCGCCACTACGCCACCATGGCGGTCCAATTCTCACGCGGCTGTCCCTACGATTGCGAATTCTGCGACATCATCATCATGAACGGACGGGTTCCGCGCACCAAGTCTCCCGCCCAGCTTATCGGCGAGTTGGAAGAGCTTCGCGCGCGAGGGTGGAAGGATACGGTGTTTATTGTGGATGACAACTTCATCGGCAACAAGAAGCTGACCAAGGGACTCCTTCGCGAGATGATCGCCTGGCGGGAGCGGGTCCGCCCCGAGATGAGCTTCTTTACCGAGGCCTCGGTAAATCTGGTGGACGATGCCGAATTGTGCAGCCTGATGGTACAAACCGGGTTCAAGAAGGTGTTTCTGGGAATCGAAACACCCTCGGCCGAAAGCCTGCAGGAATGCAGCAAGCTGCAAAACCGCGGCCGCGACCTGGTGCAGACCGTCAAGGCGCTGCAAGGCTTCGGCTTGGAGGTGATGGGTGGGTTCATTGTCGGCTTCGATCATGACAAGCACGACGTCTTCGAGCGGCAGTTTGAGTTTATCCAGCGCTCCGGCGTCGTCACCGCCATGGTGGGGCTGTTGACCGCCCTGCCTGAGACCCAACTCTACCGCCGTCTGATGAAGGAAGGTCGGCTCGAGGCCGACACCACGGGCAACAACACCGACGCCGTGCTGAATTTCAAGCCGATCCTCGACAAAGAATTCCTGGTGGCGGGTTACCGGGAATTGATGAAGCGGCTTTACGAGCCGCACGTCTATTACCAGCGAATTCGCACCTTCCTCAAGGCGCATCGCCCCAGCGGCCCGAAACTCTCGCTTTCGAAGTCGGACCTCGAGGCCTTCCTGAAGTCGTTCTGGTTCCTGGGCATCTGGTATCGCGGGCGGATTGCCTATTGGCGCTTTTTCTGGAGCACCCTGCTCCGCCGGCCGCGGCACTTCCGCAATGCCATTGAGCTGGCGATTATCGGCTACCATTTCCGCCGCGTCGCCAGCCTCATCTGAGCCAAGGCGGCATCTCTTGTAAGAGACCAGGTGACAAGTCTCTGATCGAGCCCAAGATGCACGAAAGGCCGGGATCAGAGACTCGTATCTCGTTTACGCCACCCCGCCGAAACTCACGTAGTCGTCCAGGTCGAGAAGGTCGAACCAGGTAGCGATGTCTTCGCGCTGGGGAGCCGCCTTCTTATGGAGGTCGTTGAAATAGGCGCGCGATTCCGCATCGGAGGGCGCCCGCCGCTCGGCCCAAGCCGACCACGCGGCAATCTCCGGTTCGGTGCGTTGATGCCTGGCGTTCTTCTGGATCCAATCGAGAATAGCCACGTCTCCTTTGCCCGATGCCAGTTGCTCCTTCAACCGGTCGGGATCGATTCCGGTAAATTCCAGGAAACGCTGGTCCATAGGGCAGGCGTAGTTATACTCCCCGTTCTTGCCCGCCAGTAACGCGCGGCCCTTGTCCAGCATGCGCGGCAGCGTCACGTAGCCGCCCAGGCGCACGCGCGGGCTGCGGGGCGGTCGCTGTGTTAAATCAGGAGCATTGTTTAAAGCCATAGTTCTTATGTTTTGTCCATCACCGCTGCAGGACGCTGGCCGTCCGCCAGGTCCACCTTATCGGGCGCTAACGTGGCGCGAACCATGCCGAAATGCAAGGGGCCACTGGCACTGAATTAAGCAAAGGAGCTGCCCCCATCTTGCTCTTGCTCATGATCCGGCTCCCCCAGAGCAACTTAGAGAGCAAGAGTAAGAACATGAGCAAGAGCAAGAGACAGGGGACCACCCCCTAATTCAATGGCAGTGTTGCAAGGGGGTGAGGTTAGCTGAAAGTGATATTCATGTGGTATGCAATACAAATTAGAACTGATGACTTCCTCCGGGAGTCTCGCCTGCTGACTCCGCCTCGCCTGGCTATAGTCCGTTCCGGCCATGAAAACGCAAATCCCTATCGGCAGCCCCGGAAACTTCATTATCGCGCTGGCATTGCTGGGTGCGGAACTCAGCCTGGCCAGCGCCCAACCGCATCAATGGTCTTGGCAAGAACCGCAAGCAACAGTACTGCCCGCGGGCGGCTACCGCAACTGGGAACACGTGATGACGCCGAAGACGGAGGCGCGGTTCGGCCACGCCTTTTACCTGGATGGCGCATTTAAGAACTACCATTTCAACAACGTCGCTTGGGGCAAGTCCAAGGGGCCCACCGGCAAGCTCGCCAATACCTCCGCCTTCCAGGAGATTATCAGTTACCAAAACCCCTTCTTCAACAATACCATCTACAACTTCGTGCGCGGCTCGCGCCGGCAGGCGCCCCAGGCCGGACGCGTCAAGTTCCTGGGCAACATTTGGCAGGGCATGGGGCGGCGCGTCTTCCGCGATGCCGACCCGGCGCGCACGGCCAAGGCGAGCAACGAGGCGGATGCCGGAGTGCGGCGCGGCCGCTACGCTATTGATACCGATGCCTGCGCAAGAAACGTGTTCTACGATGTCGGCAAGGGCTTCGGCGTGTTTGAACCCTCCGGGCGATGGCACACGACCCTTCAATCCTTCCGCGATGCCCTGGAGGGCTACAAACCGCTGGCCGCGACCGTGGGCATTATGGCCGAACAACCGCCTTTGCGTGATGCGGCCGCCCACGACTTCCGGCCTTCCGCCAATTCAGCCGCGCGCGGGCTTGGCGTAAAGGTCTTTGTGCCCTGGAGCCTTTACGAGACCGTTGCGGAATGGAACTTCTATCCCATCCCCGGCGACCCCGCTCGCATCCTGGACGAGCATTGGTGCATGTCACCTTACTATACCACGCGGGATAATTACTACCGGTTCCCCACATGCCCCCTCCATGGCGCCCACGTCCGTTTAAAAGATTATGAGCATAGGCCCTTGAAGAACTGGACCACGGGCGCGCTCCACTTTGATGGCGCCGGGTATGTTCTGGGCGTCAACCAGTCGGGAGGCATCACCTTGGCGACGACCTCAGAGGGCAAGACGGCCTGGTTGGAGAGCCGCCTCCGCGTCAATGACGGCCGATGGCACCACGTCATCGCGGAGGCAGACCGCAAGGCAAAGACGTTCACCGTCTATATCGACGGCAAGCAGGTTGGCACCGGGCCGGGTATCGGGACCGATGTGTCCCTGGCCCCCGAGGCCGATCTCTACGTGGCCGGGACGCCCTCAGGCCATGACTTGAACGGCGCCATCGATTTCCTTCGCATCGCCCGCGGCACTCTGGCCGATTCCACAGCAATTCTCATTTTGGCGCTTGCTCAGGCGCGGGGGCTGGAGGCTGGCGATGGGCCAGCAGGGAGGAGAGGTGTTGTTTGCCGTGGCCGAAGTTGTGTTCGAGGTGATAGCCCTTGGTCTTGAGGGTGTTGTTGTTTTCGTTCTCGATCTTCCAGCGAGCCCGGCCCGAGGCGACGATGCTCTCCACGTTCTGGTCGGTGAGGGTGAAGTCGGTGATGAAGGCGTTGAGGTAGAGGACTTCTCCCTGGTCGTTGGTCACGGTCAGTTCGCACCAGTTGACTTTGAGGGCGTCGTCTCCGTCGGCCAGGGGGACCTGGTTGGCGTAATGGGGGAGGTTCTTTTCCAGCCAGCGTTTGGAGGCGGCGATTACGCAGTCCTGCTTGGTGTGGCCGTCCTGGGGGACGATGAATTCGGGGCGCAAGGGGATGGCGTGGGGGATTGCCGGGGGCCACGATGACGGGGGTGACGGCGCTGTGATAGTAGGTCTTCTGGCCGGTCTGGTGCTCCAGGCAGGAGCAGTTGGGGCAGTGGATTTTGTCCGAGGAGAAATACCAGGTGCCGTCCAGCGCCAGGAGGAAGGTCCCTTTGATGGCGCGGTAGGCCTCCAGCACTTGGGCCGAGCGCAGGTCTTCGAATATCTCATCGTAAAGCGGCAAGAGGCGTTCGGGGCCGACCGGGTCCAGGGCTTGGCGGATTTGGTTGTCGCAGGGGATCTTCTCGATGCGGAACAAAGTCTGGGCGTTGCTCAGGCCCTTGGCACGCTGCATGTCTCTCTGGCGGGCCAGGAAGGAGGGGCACTGCGTGAAGAAGACCGAGAAGGCGGCCGAGCCAAACAACAAGCAGGCCAGCGCCCAATAGCTGTTAAGCGAAGGAGGTCTGGGTTGTAGTATTGCGACCGGATTCATTAGATGGTCGGATGGAGCGGTGTGTTGTTCAGGCGCCAGGAGTTTTTAGCCAGTGTTCATCCAATAGCTCCCAA
>JAJYHY010000607.1 GCA_021784555.1 bacterium | reverse complement strand
TGCCGCTGTTTGTCACGGCATGAGTTGTAGAAAAAAGTATGGAAGCTGTCAAACAGCCGGATAGAACCCCTCGCCTTCCCCCAATCGGACGCAGAGATCCATGCACAAGATCAGCACCTTAGCTAGGCCTTGCCCTGATTGGGAAGGAAGATTCAACGATAGTTAGCTAATTTGGACGCCGCGAATTTCATGGCGCGGTAGTTGCCGTATAACCTCCGAACGAATTGACCACAGCAACGTCCATGGAACTTGTTAAAAGATTTGGACGGCAAAATATTTTTGTCGAACGATGGCATAGCGATTGCTTACTTGAAGAACCGCATGGGGCTGGGATCGGAAAAGGTGGTGGTTGCTTTGAAATACGCCCCCGGGACGTAGCCGGAAAACACACGGCAAGTTTGTTAAAAGATTTGGACGCGAAAATATTCTTTGCTCCGGATTTCGGATCGAAGCTTCCCAATCACTTTGCAGCCGCAAGTCTTTGTCAGGAAATGAAGTACAAGCTTTCTCCCTGATAACAATTCGCCTCAAGCGTTAAGGCTCTCACCCTTTTTTGACCCTATTTTCCTTGTGCAGCCGCGCGCGCCCGGATTCCAAACGGATTAAATTGACTGCCCGGGAGGTACGGGCATGTTCGCATCCCTCGAAGACTTGCGCGTTCGGCTTCGAAGCACTCGGTACGTCATTGATCCGGTGACGCTCAAAGCCGTGTATCTGGCGGCTGAGATGAAAAAGCCGTTGCTGGTCGAAGGCCCGCCAGGGTCGGGCAAGACCGAATTGGCGTACGCGATAGCCGCTGCCGCGGAGACCGTGGTTGAAAGGCTTCAATGCTACGAAGGCATTGGGGAGGACAAGGCCATCGGCAAATTCGATGAGGCTTTGCAGGACCTGTTCCTACGCCTTCAAGGAGACCAGTTCGACGACGAGTGGGGCGGGGTACACGGCCGCCTCCATTCGCTTGAGTTCTTCTCACAAGGGCCATTACTGCGAGCGTTGCTCTATCCAGACAAACCCTGCGTCCTTTTGGTTGATGAACTCGACAAGGTGGACCAAGCATTTGAAGCCATGCTGCTGGAACTGCTGAGCGCATGGCAAATCACGGTGCCGAAGCTCGGGACCATCAAGGCCGAGACAGTCCCTTTCGTCGTCCTAAGTTCCAACGAGGAACGGCGCTTGGGAGACCCTCTGCGCCGCCGGTGCTTTTACCTGCGATTCGAATATCCGGCGATCGAGCGCGAAGTCGAAATCTTAGGCTTGCGCGGCAAGGGCCAGGACCCAAGGCTGCGAGGCCAGGTGGCCGGGCTGGCCTGTGCGCTACGTGCCTGGAACATGGAGAAACCGCCTTCAATTGCGGAAATGCTCGACTTGGCGAAGGCGCTCGAAATCCTCGGGGTGAGCGAAATCAACCCAGAGGACCGGGACTTGCTGCTACCGCTTCTGGCAAAAACTCTGGCCGACCGGCGAAGGCTTTCGATGAACGCCGGATTCGAAGGGCTGATATTCGACTCGTTGCGGTACCGCGACCAGCTCGCGGCGGCGGAGAGTTTGATAGCGGAGGTCCAGGCGTGAAATTGACGCTGCTTTTCGTGCTGGCGATTGCCACTGGCCTCAAGGCTTTAGCCCAAGGCCCTCCGGGGCTTCGGCAGTACGAGACCCGATGCGCCGATCACTACGCACACTCCTACCATGTCCCCGCAAAGTTGGTTGAGGCGGTGATTGACGTCGAGTCGAACTGGAACCCCATCGCCGTTTCGCCGAAGGGCGCCGTGGGGTTGATGCAGTTGATGCCGGAAACCGCCTTTGATGTGGGGGTGCATAACCGATTTCAGATCGAAGACAACATTCGCGGGGGCGTGGCGCATCTCGCGTGGCTGATTCGATTGTTCCGAGGAGACCTGCGCCTCGCGATTGCGGCGTATATTGCCGGTCCGCAACCGATACTCGCGCGCGGGCCGGCCTATTCATCTCGGGAAGTCTTTCTGTATGTGTCTCATGTGGCCGAGCGTTATCGCGCAAGGCGGCTCGAAACAGAAACTGGAGGGAATCCATGAAAAAAGCACTCTGTCTTGCGCTGTTCCTGGCATGCATTGCCCACGCGCAAGGGCAAACACCCAGCCCTCAGCCTCAAATCGTGAACCGTACGCAGGCGTCTGGGACGGTTACCGTAGTTGACCTCACTGCGCACTTCGTGACAGCCATCAAGATCCCAGAAGCTGTCACCTCGGTGGCCGTTGGGGACCCCGCCCTCTTCCAAGCAGAACACTCCGATCACGAACCCGACCTCGTGTTCGTCAAAGTGCTCACGGCCAAGCCCGCTGAGTCGGACCTGCTGATTTCAACTGCCGCAGGACATGAACTTTGCATGTTGCTGGTAAGCAGGGGTCAAGAGGCCAAGTCGCGCGTGGACTTCCTGGTGAATTACCGGCCCGCAAGGAGCTTCATTGTCGAGCCATCAAGTCTCCCCGTGGGCGTCGCAGCGACCCTTCCCGTCCAAGCATCCCCACTTCCGTCAACCACGGCTGGCACAATACCTTCAAGAAATTCTGCATCGTCCTCGGAGCCAGTTCCTGCCAGCCATTCCGATGCCGCGATTGCACCGCCAATCGCCTCTCAATTGAGCGCACTCGATGACCTTCTGGAGCGTCAGCAGAATGCGCCCTTGCCAAAACTCTTCGGTGAACATCCCGCGACCGAGGCTGCCGGAGGAGAAAGAATCCGTGCCGGCGTGAGCCAGGTGATTGATGGCGGCGAGGACGTGATCGTGCTGTTTTCAGTGGTCAATCCCCAAAGCCACGCCATCTTGCTCCTGCCGCCGCAAGTTCAGTTGGGCGGCGAGTCGAAGCAAGGCAAGCTGATCAAGCATTCCAGGTGGACGAGCGCCGAGCAGTTGCCGGTGATCGCCTACAGGCTAAGCACTCGCCGCCTGGGGCCTGGCAAACGAGCGGACGGTGTGGTGCTCTTCGAGCGCCCGCCCTACAAACAGTCGAACGAAACGCTCTTTTTGCAGATGGCCGAGGCGGGCGCTGTAGATGAACCGGCTCTCGCGCCCATCGGTTTTGGAGTCAGCACATCTCAGGAGGACTACCATGCCAGACGAAGTAGCGAAAAATAGCGGCGAAACCAAGGCCCATGAAGAGGATCTTCTCAAAGAGGCCGAGCCAGAAAAACCC
>JAJYHY010000606.1 GCA_021784555.1 bacterium | reverse complement strand
TGATCTATATGAAAATATCCATTAAAGCTAAAGTCACTGGACCCCGGCTTTCGCCGGGGTGACTTCGTACGCGGGATACCCACAGGAAACCCAGTAGAGCCATCTTTATAGACATTCTCAATCCGGGATTTTCTCAAACCAGGGCCACAGGTTTATCCAATGAGTATTCATATATACTGGCGACAGGCGTCTTCCCGCGCATTGAAGAGAGAGGCGGCCGGCCGGAGCCAAAACGCCGGTCAGCAACAAGGTGATTGCCATAGGCAGAAGGGGCCGGCATTATGGGGGGCCGTCTTCCGGCCTGATGGATGATTACATCAGAAGGATCGTCAGGAACGCCAAAAGGGAAGTCCTTGAAAAATGAATTTTTACAATCTCCCGGGATTTCCGTCAAGCTGGTCGCCATTATCGGTCCATCGGGCAATGCCATTACCCAGCGTTTCGAGTGCCGCCTCCATGCTGTTATTCTCAAACGCCTGCTTGTGGGGCTGCTCACGCGCTGACATCTCGCCTATATACCAGCCCCAGTTAGCTGGAACAACCCCAATTCGAGGGGCTCGGACGATTAGGCAAGAAATTAATAGGATTGGTCTACCTGTCTTTGTTCTTTCAGGAGTACGATATGATTATAAATAGATGCGAGGAAAACCTGCCAAAGCAGTCCGGTCCTGAGCAGTGAAAGGAGGAAAAATGCAAAAGCGTAAATTAGGGAAAAACGGGCTTGAGGTTTCGGCCCTCGGGTTGGGCTGCATGGGGCTGAGCCATGCCTATGGCCCGCCCGTCGAAAAGCAGGCGGGAATCTCGCTGATCCGGTCGGCCTTCGAGCGTGGCGTCACTTTCTTCGATACCGCCGAAGTCTACGGACCGTTTACAAACGAGGAACTCGTCGGCGAGGCGCTGGCGCCCTTCAGGGACCAGGTGGTAATCGCCACGAAGTTCGGCTTCGACATCGATCCGGAAACGGGGCAGCGCGGGGGAGGCCTCAACAGCAAACCGGAGCACATCAAGGCGGTCGCGGAGGCTTCGCTCAAGCGTCTAAAAACTGATCGCATCGATCTGTTTTACCAGCATCGCGTCGATCCGAACGTGCCGATCGAAGATGTGGCGGGTGCGGTGAGGGATTTGATCCGGGAAGGCAAGGTCAGACACTTCGGCCTTTCCGAACCCGGAGCCAAAACGATCCGGCGCGCTCATGCTGTGCAGCCGGTCACTGCGGTCCAGAGCGAATATTCCCTCTTGTGGCGGGGCCCGGAGACGGAGATTCTGCCGACTTGTGAAGAGCTTGGCATCGGCTTCGTCCCATGGAGCCCGCTTGGCGCGGGTTTCCTCACCGGCGCAATGACCGAGACCACCAGATTTGACAGCTCCGACTTCCGCGCGAGCGTTCCACGCTTCGCCCCCGACGCACTAAAGGCCAACTTGGTGCTGGTCGATCTGGTGCGCGGGTGGGCGCGGCGTAAGGGCGCCACCCCAGCCCAGATTGCGCTCGCCTGGTTGCTGGCCCAGAAGCCGTGGATCGCGCCAATTCCGGGCACCACGAAACTCCGGCGCCTGGACGAAAACCTCGGAGCGCTTGCCATCGAGCTTACGCCCGGCGACCTCCGGGAGATGGATAGCGCCTTATCGAAGATCACAGTTCAAGGAGCCAGGCTTCCCGAAGAGATTCTCGTATTAAGCGGACGCTAAGCGCGAAAGGAGAGATAAAACATGAAAGGAGCAGTTCTCTACGGTCCGCGCGACGTACGCTTCGAAGAGCGCGAAACACCGAAGATCGTCAAACCGACTGATGCCATCATCAGGATTGCGGCCGCTTGCGTGTGCGGGTCCGACCTGTGGCCCTACCGCGGCATCAGCCCGGTCGCCCAGCCGACCCCAATGGGCCACGAATACTGCGGCATTGTCGAGGAGGCAGGAAGCGCGGTCAGATCCGTTAAGCCCGGCCAGTTCGTTATAGGTTCCTTCTTTTCTTCCGACAACACCTGCCCGCATTGCCAGATCGGCTATCAGTCGTCCTGTCAGCAACACGAGCTGGTCGGCGGGGCGCAGGCGCCTCTGTTGCGCGTCCCGCTCGCGGACGGCACCCTGGTGGCCACCCCGGATATTCCTCCGGATGATATGATCCCGAGCCTGCTTACGCTCTCCGACGTCATGGGCACGGGCTGGTTTGCCGCCGATGCGGCGGGCGTGAAGCCGGGCAAGACAGTCGTGGTCGTAGGCGACGGCGCGGTCGGCCTCCTTGGTGTGCTCTCCGCGAGACTGATGGGAGCCGGGCGGATCATCGCGATGGGCCGTCACGAGCCGCGGCAAAAGCTCGCCCGCGAGTTCGGCGCAACCGACATCGTGACAGAACGCGGCGGCGAGGGCGTTTCACGCATCAAGGAGATGACAGAAGGAATCGGCGCCGACTCTGTGCTGGAGTGCGTCGGCACACAGGTGTCGATGATGCAGGCGATCAGTTCCACCCGCCCGGGCGGACACGTGGGCTACGTTGGCGTCCCGCACGGCGTCAAGCTCGATGGCGGGGAGTTGTTCTTCACTCACGTCCACCTCCACGGCGGCCCCGCTCCGGTGCGCCGCTATCTGCCCGAGCTTATCGGTCTGGTATGGAACGGTAAGATCAACCCAGGCAAGGTATTTGATCTGACCCTGCCGCTTGAACAGGTGGCGGAGGGCTACCGCGCCATGGACGAGCGCCGCGCGATCAAGGCGCTGCTGCGCCCGCAATGAAAACAAAAAAACAAGAAAGGAGATAAACATGGCAATCCGAAACGAACAGAAAACGATAGACGACCTGAGGGCTGTGGCGCCGGAATTTGCGAAGCTTACGGAAGAGCTTCTTTTCGGAGATATTTGGAAACGCCCCGGGCTCTCGCAGCGCGACAAAAGCCTGATTACCGTCACATGCCTGGTTGCGCTTAACCGCATCGAGCAAATCGAATTTCATCTCAGGAAGGCTTTTGAAAACGGCCTCACGAAGGAAGAGCTTGTGGCTGCGATTACGCACATTGCGTTTTACGCCGGCTGGCCCGCCTCGGTCTCGGGGTTTAGCCGCTTGAAAAAAGTAATTGAGCAGCAATAACTTACCTTGCAGTTGCAGAAATTGGGGGATTGAAAGCATTCAAAACGTTATCAGAAGCCGTTTGCAGATGTTTTCCAGAGGTAAACAGGAATTCACTGCC
>JAJYHY010000003.1 GCA_021784555.1 bacterium | reverse complement strand
CCGCCCGGGCGAGCTCCCGGCAATGGGCCTTTGGCCGCACGTCGTGCTGCCGGTATGCGGATCAAACGTCGGTTGCCTGCCGGAACTGGTCCGCGGCCTGCTTGAACTCACGCGGGGAGGAACCGTCGATCTCGTGTCGTCGCCATTCCTTTCCTCGGCCAGTGAGCTCGAACCACCGACCGTAAACGACTATGTGGAGGCGCTCATGGCTCTCTACCGCGATCCGGCTGTTCCGATGCGGCTGGTTTCGCCGCTCTCGTGGGTGGCGGAAAGGCTGGACTCGCACGTGCCGCTAATCCGCTCAGCGGCGTCTATGGGCGCCGAGATTGCTGTCCTGCCCAGTGGCGAGATGTACGCGGGCGAGTTTGGCGTCGGCATCGATCGAAGGCGGATCGGGAACGTCTTGGAGGAACCGGATGGCCTTAGATGGGAGAGGCTGGACGCAATGGCAGAGGCCTTCTCCAACGTGATGCAGCCGGAGCGGTGCCAAACCTGCGACTGGCGCTATCGTTGCGGCGGTCTGGATGCCTCAGTCTTCCTGCTCGAGGAGCGACGCGACCTCGCCGCGGAACGTGGATCGCCGGGGACCGCTGCCGAAGCGCTGGGGCGCATCGAGGCATGTATGAAGGACAGGATCGGCGACAGCGGGGGCGACCCGGACCTAAGAGATCTCTACTGTGCGCCGCGTCGGGCGCTCTTCGAGGAGATGCTCTGGAGCTCGCTCGAGGCCGCAGCCCGGACCCAAGACAAGCGCCCGCGCGAACGGCTCGAACTGAGCGACGAGGGGATTACGTACGTGCCGGTGGGCGGTGAGGGCGGCGCGCCGGAGCGCGAGCGGGCGGGGATGATGGATGATGGATGATGGATGATGGGATGATGGATGGTGGATGATGCGTCAACCGCAAATCGCAGATCTGGAATCGCAAATCCCCGGAGGACGGTGGATGAGACCGCAGACCCCAAGCGTGAAGCCTGAGAGAGAGAACCAATGAAGACAACGGACAGAGATGCTGAAGAGAGGAGGCCGCAGGGCGCGTGGATGATGCGGATGGATAGGCTGTTCAGGGCGATCGGTCGGCTCTTTCCGCCGCCGCTTCTTCTGGCCTGCGGCCGGCCACCGTCCCCCTTTGCTCCGCCGCCACGCCCTCCTCGGGGGAGGGGCATCTCCCGGCTCTCGGCCGAACGCCATGCGAGCCTCATCCGTTCCCAGCGCGCCATCCACCGTGGAGACGAGCACAAGTGTGGTGAGGCCCGCGGCGGCTCAACTTTCCCCACAGAAGTTCGTCCTAAACAAATCAGCCGGGGCACGAGATTGTGGGAGCATGTTCGACACGGTACGAACTTGCGGACGCTCGGTGAGCCGGCATGCGCTGGTGGGCTTGAGCGCCCGTTTCTACAAAGCCGCCGGCCCCGATGGGCCTGTAGAACCATTCCGGGAACAAATCGCCCGGCTCCCGTTAGGGCGCTTGTGGAAACCGCAATCACAAGGACCTTCCAGTTCCGTAGGAACGGCATCTTTGTAGAAACCGCGCCCACAACACCCTTCCTAGCCCCGTCAGGGGCGGCATCTCCCCGCACCACAAAGATGCCGGCCCTCACGGGCCTGATATGCGCTGGGCGGGCCTTTCTACAAAGATGCCGGCCCTCACGGGCCTCACGCGCCTCGGGCGAACATTGTGCGATGAGTCAGTACTTGCTGGCAAAGTCGAGCTCCGGCGGGCCGGCCTCCTCCGCAAATCGCAAATCGCAAATCTAAAATCGAAAATTCCATTCCATGAGCGCCTCACTCGCACCACCGGTTCCGGAAAGAACATTGCCGTTGCCCTGCGCGGGCTGCCCCAAAAACGCGGCCTGGTCCAGCGTTCACGCCAGCCTGCCCGCCGTCCGAAGCGTCCACAGTTTGGACCTGGACGTGACGGAGTCGTGCAACCTGGCCTGCATTTACTGTTTCAAGTGGCAAAAGAAGGCGGTGAACATGGACGAGCCGACGGCCAAGGCGGCGATAGACTGGCTTTTGGAATCGAGCGGCGGCTACAAGGGCGAGCTCAAAGTCAACCTGATGGGCGGCGAACCGCTCCTGCGGTTTGATCTCATCCGGAAGATCGTCCCCTACGGCAAGATGCGCGCCCGCCAGCACGGCCAGAGCCTGCACTTTGGCTGCACCACCAATTGCACGCATCTGACGGATGAGATGATGGCCTTTTGGCGCCGGTTTGGCATGGGGTTTCACTGCTCCATCGACGGCATCCCGGAGGTCCAGAACCATAACCGCCCTATGCTGGGCGGCGGGCCCAGCTCGGACGCCGTGGAGAAGAATGTGCCGAAGATATTGGCTTACCGGCCAAACGTGATGGCCCGGGCGACGGTCTCGCCCTACTCGGTCCACGCCTTGGTGGCCGGGGCCGAGTACCTGGCCGCACTGGGCTTCAAGTCGATGACTTTCAAAGCGGCGGTCAATTGCGACTGGAAGGAAAAGGACTTTGAGACGTTGCGCAGCCAATACCAGAAGCTGGGCGAGCGCTATGTCGAGCGCCTGGTGTCCGGCAAGCCGCTGGGCGTCGAAGAATTCAAAAAGGGCCTCGAAAAGATGCACTCGGTCGATCCGGCCTCGCACTTCCCCTGCGGCGCCGGGCGCGGCGTAGTTCTGGTCGATCCACGCGGCGACCTCTGGCCCTGCCACCGCTTCGGCCCGCACCAATGCGCCGGTCAGTTCACCTTGGGCAAGCTGGGCGGGCCATTCAATGACCGGCTCCGGGAGGCCTTTCTGAAGTACAATGTGCTGGAGGACGCCCGGCCCGACTGCCGCACCTGCCGGGCCAGCCTCACATGCCGAACATGGTGCTACGCCGAGTGCGTCGATTCGACCAAGACCTTTTACGACCCGGGCAAGGAATATTGCCAGGCGGTTCAGATTCTCCACGACGAGGTGCTGCACATCCATGATGAGTTGCGGTCGAAGCACCCGGAGATACTGCGCCGTGTCGTGAACGGCGCGGCAAATGCGGCGCGGAATGGGATGAGGCCCGGGCGTTCATGACCACGGATTACGCGGATTACACGGATGAAAACGGACCAACAACCGGCTGCCTCTCCGCTCCTATCCGTGTGATCCATGTAGTCCGTGATTTTTGCGATTTATGAAATTACGATTGGCTTGGTTAGCGGATGCTGAGGACGCCGATACGTATTCGGCGAAGGAAACCCGCGTGCTGCTGCGGGCATTCGCCCGGCGGCAGGACACCATCGCGCTCTGGTTTGCCGCCGGTTCGACGCAGCCGCCCCATTTCTGGAACGGGGTCCGCGTCTTCCCCGTCCCCCCCGAGGTCCTGGATTCCGCCGAGTTTCTCAAGACGCTGATCGTCCAGCAGCGGCCCGACGTGGTCTTTTCCAACGTCCCGGACCAGAGTTGCGCGGCTGGCCCTGGGCTCCTGGCCCAGAGCGGCGTGCCTTGGATTCACCGGCCCGGCCCAGCGGGACCGGAGGTTGGCGGGGATTGCAGGAGGTCTGACGTCCTGGGATCGCGGGAGAAGGGCGCCCCCGCGCCTTCGAACTGTGGCAAACCCCTGCCGTTGCTGGCAGGGTTGGACCCCCGAATCGCTGTCGGCGAAGAGCCGGCGCGGCTGCTGGCGCTGCTGGAGCGGCAGATCCGCAGCGTGGCGCCTGGATGCGCCCCGGCCAATCCGGCGCCTCCGATCCACCTGGTAATGCGCCAGCAATTGTTCTGCAATTCGAGCCTGGCCCACGTGATGTTCGAGCTCACCAACGCCCTCATTGAGCTCGGGGTGCCAGCCGTGCCGCAGGACGAACACGCCTCCCTTGCCATGGCCTACATCCACCGGGAGGAGGACCTCTTTCGCGCGGGGGCGCCCGAGAAATACGACCGGGTGCTGGGGAGCCTGAGCCGCCAGTACGATCCGGAGGCCTCGATAACCGTGCATTTCTCCATGCTGAAGCACGGCGGGGGCTACTCGCAGTTCGGCGCGTTCAACAGCCTGACGCCACGCGAGGTTCTCTACACCACCGGCAATCACCTCGCCACGCGCGACGGGGTCCGGCGTTTGCAAGAACTCTTCGAGAAGGTTCTTGTCCCCTCCCGTCATGTTCTGCGGCCGTACCTCGACGCCGGCCTCGATCCACGTCGGGGAGCGGTGGTTCCGCACGGGATAGATCCGGAGGTGTTCCGCCCCGAGGCGGTCCCGCTCCGGTTTCCGACGGACAAGCAATTCAAGTTCGTCCAAACAAGCTTTCCGTGGTTATACGAGAAGGGCTTTGATCTCACCATAGAGGCTTACTGCCGCGCCTTCACCGCGCGGGATGACGTCTCATTAATACTGCGTGTGCCTGGCATCCGGGATGCCGAGCGCCGCGCGGAGACCTTTGGCCGGCTGGAGGCCATGGTCAGGGAGGCGAGGGAACAGCCCTGCGCTCCGGAGATCCTGTTGATCGAGCAAGACGTCCCGCTTAACCGGCGTGGCGGCATTTATACCGCGGCGGATTGCTATGTGTTTCCATTGAGGGCGGAGGGATTTGCCATAACAATCCTGGAGGCGATGGCCTGCGGGCTGCCGGTCATTGCCACGCCCTGGAGCGGCCCGGCCGACTTCCTCTCGCCCCGCTGGGCATACACCTTGGGCCACTCGAGGCCCGTCCCGGAGCGAACGAGGAGGGGAACCCTGCTGCGCTACCACGTCGAGCCCGACATGGATCACCTCGTTCACCTGATGCGCCATGCGTACAGGAATCGAGACGAGGCCAAAGCCCTGGGATCAACCGCCTCCGAAACCGCGCGGCGTGACTGGACCTGGCGCCATGCCGCGGAGAAGCTCACCGCCACATTCGGGCTGTGGCCCGCATCCAATGGGCTGGCACCTCGGCGCCACCTGCCGGAGGGCGCCAGCGCACAGTCCGCTCACATCTTATGAACCAGAAACTCTGCTCCACCGTATTGTTTGCGGCACTTGCCAGCGCCGCCTGTCTCGCCACCGACCCGCTTGATCAATGGCAATGGCGGGACCCCTTGCCCAATGGCAACGTCCTCCACGCCGCTGTTTTCGCCGGCGGCCAGTTCGTCGCCGTGGGCAATGGCGGGACCGTGGCCACGTCGCCGGATGGCTTTAACTGGAAGTATCACAGCATCGGCCCGATTTATGGCGCCGACGCGGGGTACGTGCTGTACGGCCTCGCGTACGGAAACGGACGTCTCGTTGCCGTGGGCTATGGCTTCAGCCTGCAAGGCGGTTTCGGCGTCATCCTGACCTCGACCGACGGGGTCCAGTGGACGCCACAGGCCTGCCCTTCCGACATTGTCCACCTCAACACGGTCGTGTACGGCGGCGGCGGCTTCGTGGCAGGCGGGCGGGTTGGCGGTCACGCCGGCGCTATCCTGATCTCGCCCGACGGCGTCGCCTGGTCAGAGCAGGAGCCGGCGGGCTGGTCGGAGGTCAAGGGCTTGGCGTATGGCGATGGGACCTACGTCGCGGTCACAGATTTCGCGGGGTTTTACTGCTCAACCCAGCCGGCGGCGGGCTGGGAGGTGGTTGGTTGGGACGGGCTGCCGGGCGCTTACCCGCATCTCCTGAGTGTCGCTTACGGCGCGGGCCGGTTCGTCGCGGTCGGCATGGACCCGAGGAGCCCGATCGTCTCCCCCGACGGATGCACCTGGACCAACTGGCCGCCCTTCGCCCGCGAAATCCTGCTCTGGTCGGTCGCCTTTGGCGACAGCCAGTTTGTCGCTGTCGGCCCAAGCGGGCTGGTGGTCGTCTCTTCCGACGGCTCGAACTGGGTCAAGCGAGCCTCCGGCGCCGCGACTGACCTCCGGGCCCTGGCCTATGGGAATGGGACATGGGTCATGCTCGGTGATGGGACCATGCTCGCGACGACGAACCTGACCTCGTTTCAGGACGCGGATTCGACCCTGACGAGCCGGGGCATTGCCGGTTTGGCCTATGGCGATGGCCGCTTTGTCGCGGGCGGGCTGCAAGAAGTCCTGACTTCGCCAGACGGAACGAACTGGACCGGGCAGCCATCCGCGAACATCAGCATCGTCAAGTCTTTGGCGTACGGCTCGGGCCTGTTCGTGGCGGCCGACGAGGGTGGCTATCTCCTCTCCTCGCCCGATGGGGTCCAGTGGACGCGCCGCGCTTCCGTGCCACCAGTCCCCAACGCCGTGACCTACGCGGCCGGTCAGTTCGTCGCGGTGACGAGTTCTGGAACGGTTCTCACCTCACCGAACGGTGTGAGTTGGAGGAGCGAGGACCCCGGGTACGGCAACCAACTCTCTGACATCGCCTACGGTGCCGGCACGTTTGTGGCGGTGGGCGATTACGGTACGGTGCTGAGCTCGCCCGACGCCATGGGCTGGACATTCCGGAACTCCGGCACGGACGCCACCCTCAAGGGCGTTGCCTATGGGGACGGCCAATTCGTCGCCGTCGGGTATGGCGCCATCCTTACCTCTTCCGATGGCGTAGGTTGGGCACCCGCCAGAGCGACGACCAAGGCCATCCTGTACGGAATCGCCTTCGGCCACGGGACCTTCGTGGCAGTCGGCGCCCCCGGAGCGGTCCTCACCTCCACCAACGGACAGGACTGGGCTGCCCGCGAATCCGGAACAATGAACAAGCTGCTGGGGGCTGCCTATGGCCAGGGGACATTCGTCGCGGTCGGCGATACGGGAACCATCCTTCAGTCCGGGCAATTCCCGTTGGCGGGGGTAAGCCTGGGGCCGCTGACCGTCGGCGCGGACGGCACGGCCAGCTTTGACGCCGCTGGGCCGGCGAATGAGACCTGGACGATTCAGGCCTCAAGCGATCTGGCGAACTGGACATTCCTGGCCGAGGCGCCAGGCACTAACACCGCGGTGCAGATCCTCGACAGTGACGCCCCGAACTACCGTCAGCGGTTCTATCGGGGGTGGGCGTGGTAATCGCTCGCCCCCGCGCGCTTCCGCGCCGCGGCCTGCGTGCTGAACAGGTATGCTTTACCTAAATATGACCATCGGCTCCGCCCACGGCTGGGGCGTGTGCGGCAAGCACTTGGCGCTTGAGTTGGCGACGCTGGGGCCGCTCCGCATCGTCGGCGAATCGTTCGATCTGGCGACCGTCGGCGATGCCCTGGAGTTCCACGCACTGGACGCCCTGGTGCTGCGCCGCGGCCAGTCGGCCCTCGGAACGACGCGACAGAGTCCGTTGGTTCTTGACGGGGCACTTCTGCAAGGCATCGGCGACGAGAGACTTCTGCCCAGGGACATGGCCGTGCGCGGCTCGAAGACAATTGGATACACCTTTTTTGAGCGCAATCTGCTCCAGCCAGCTTGGGTGGAGAATGGACGCCGCTATTTTGGCAGCGTTGTCGCCGGCTCAAGCTGGTGCGCAAGCGTGCTCTGGGAGGCGGGGCTGGTTGACGCAAAGGTCGCCATTCAGGGCGTTGACCACACCGCCTTCCACCCGCCGGGGAGCGCCGGCGGGGAAAGGCAGTTCCTCCAAGACAAATTCGTGGTCTTCTCCGGCGGGAAGTTTGAGTACCGGAAAGGGCAGGATGTCGTCATTCGCGCTTACAAGACGCTGCAAGACCGGCACGCCGACGTCCTTCTGGTCAACGCCTGGTGGAATCCCTGGCCCGCTATTTTTGATTCCATGCGGAGTTCGCCTCTTATCCGCTTCGCTCCGCCGAGGGGGAGGCCTCAAGATGTGATAAGTGGCACCCTTGCCGAAAACGGCATCGATCTCGAACGTGTGATTACGTGTCCCCGGCAGTTGAACTCGGCGATGGCCAGGATCTACCGCAACACGGACGTCGGCCTTTTTCCCAACCGCTGCGAGGGCGGGACGAACCTCGTACTCATGGAGTACATGGCCTGCGCCAAGCTGGTGATCGCCACTAATACCACCGGGCATGCGGAAATCGTAACCCACGCTAACGCACAGGTGATTGCGACCAAAGGTGAGGCGGAGGTCAAGGACGAAAGCGGCGTGCTGGTCGCGAGGTGGCCTGAGCCTGATCTGGACGACGTCATCGACAAGCTGGAGTGGGCCTACCAACACCGCGATAAACTGCGTGCGCTCGGCCAGCGGGCGTGCGAGACCCTCGCGCGATTCACTTGGCGCAAGACGGCGGAAACATTTCTCGGCATTATTCACGAGGTCGCGGGAGCCCCTGAATGAAACCGGCGTGCCGCCAGTTTTGTCGTTGACAGCGGGCCCTGACCCTGTTCTGCTGCGCAGCCGCTTCGGGCCAAACCCGCATCGCAACGGTAAACCTCAATGTCGTCCAAAAGAAGCATTGGAAGGCGGCGCAGGGCCAAGCGGCGATCAAGGGGCAAATGGCCGCGAGATGCGCCCGGTGGCGTAGTGGAACGGCGAAATTATTTGCCACCGCTTTTGAGCCGGGCATAATAAAGGCCTGTGGATTTGCGGGGGCAGGGGTTCTCCCGCGACTTGCGGAATGGTGACTAGCGTTTGCTTTCGAGGGCTTTTGGATGTATGCCATTCATGGCGGCAACCACAGGGTGAACCCACGAAAATGAAGCCGCAGAGATCTGAGCTGCGAGCGCGCGAATTTCAGGCGGTTGCCCCCATAGCTCAAATGGATAGAGCGACGGTTTCCTAAACCGTTGATCCCCGTTCAATTCGGGGTGGGGGTACCAACCGGAAGACCTCAGGCAAACCGCATGAATCAGGCTGAAATGCACTTTGGTCAGATCGCAAACCAATCGGGGTCAATGGGTGCAGGCTCACCTTTATAAACCAGCGGCTCCAGGACGCCTACGATGCCTTCCACGATGCGGAAACCTCGGATGAAGAGGCTGCCCGGATCCTTTGTGAAGTCTTCCCGGAATGAATCCGGAGTTGGATAGGCTGATACGGCTCTTCGACCAGGTTCGCGTCACCAAACCGTCTATGATCCTCCGAAAAGCCCCGGCAATTGGTCGAGCAACGGGATTTGGCCCTTGAGGATCCTCCCGCGGGCTTCTTCCAGGGAAAACCACGAGGCACGATCCACTTCGGGAAACCTTCGCATGATGCCGGAACCTTTTGGCCACTCCATGCTGAAGGAGTTGCTCCTTATCTTCTCAGGGTCGCAGTTCCACTCGACCGCCCAGGCGAAAACCGTTTTGCCGCCAGGCTGCTTGACGGGCGCCAACTCGATGAATTCGCCGGCGGGCCTCATGCCGGTCTCCTCCTCAAATTCGCGCAGAGCGGCCTCCAAGGGCGCCTCATCCTCAAACTCGCCCTTGGCCAGGGACCAGGCGCCCTCCTCCTTGTGCCGCCAAAACGGCCCGCCCATGTGGACCAAAAACACCTGGAGTAAGGAGCCTCTCCGCCTGAACGGGAGCAGGCCCGCGCTCTTCTTCGATCGCTTTGTCATACTAGAGTTGTAGAATCTCAAAGCCCGTTGTAAACAGTCCAAATTTCCTAAGAGCCTGTTTTAAAATTGGCCGGGGCTTGCGGCGGCTCTTTTGCCCGTGGCCTTCGTTAGCTCGCTCCTTACAGCCCGCGAGGGGATGCTCGGAGCGCGCCGCCTCGGCCACGGCCAAAATCCCTCGCCGCAACCCTTTCCTGCGAATTTTAAAACAGGCTCTAAGGGTTGCATTAGCGGCCGTCAATTGAGAATTGAGAATTAAGAATTGCAAATTGAGGCGACGAATCGGGTGCGATTAAGTCTGTCGGTCACTCGCTTATCGGGGTCAAAGCGGCAGGGGACAGCCGCACTCTAAAACCTGGCGGAATGAGCCGCGTCCCGGGCTGCCCTCATTCGCCAACGAGGGCCGGATTGGAATTGCGCGATTTTTTCGTGGTTCCGGCGGCGAAATCTGGTAAGGTGTTGGGGTCTGAGATAATCCATGAGTTTTTTTGAACAGTTGAAATTTGACGGGCAGGGCCTGATTCCCGCCATTATCCAGGAGCAGAAGAGCGGGCGGGTGTTGATGATGGCCTGGATGAATCGGGAGTCGCTGGAGACGACGATTCGGACCGGCAAGACCCATTTTTGGAGCCGTTCGAGGCAGAAGTTTTGGATGAAAGGCGAGTCCAGCGGCCATACCCAGGCGGTTAAGAATATTGCGTTTGATTGCGACGGCGACACCCTGCTCATCCAGGTGGAACAGGTCGGGGCGGCCTGTCATGAGGGCTACCAATCCTGCTTCTTTCGCTCGCTCGAGCCGGACGGCGCGGCCTTTAAGACAACGGAGGCGCAATTGCTGACGCCCGAACAGATCTACGGCAAGAAATAATGGATGACATCGTCCCATTCGGCAGCCGGATTTACGCCCAGGTCTTCCTGCTGCTGGTGGTGGCGCGTGGCATGGATTTTCTGAGCACGTGGGTTGCCACGCCCAACATGGTTCTGGAGGGCAATCCCATTGCCAAGAAGCTCGGCTGGCGTTGGGGCATTCCGGTCAACCTGGCCTTCTGCTTCGGCTTCGCATTCTGGCCTTTGCCGGCGATTGTCATCAGCACCACCAGCGTGTTGGTGGCCGCCCGGAATTTCCAATCGGCCTGGCTGATGCGTTCTTTGGGCGAGCACCTTTACCGTGAGTGGCACGTCGAGCGGATTCAGGAAACCAGCGCCAGTCTGTACCTTTCGTGTCTCTTTGCCCAGACCGCTCTCACGGCCGCCATCGGCGCCGCCGTGATCTATTTCAGCGACACAGATCGAGGAGCCAACCCCGTCCTGCTGGGCATTGGCCTGGGTATCATCGCTTACGCCGTGGCCGTTGCCCTTTTTACCTCGCTCGGTGTCTGGCGGCTGCGCCGCGCCTCGCTGCGCAAGGCGCCTCCGGAGCGCAGCGACCTGCCCTCAAGGCCGGCCCCCATTTGCCCGGAGGACGTCCGCCTCACGAACATCTGCCGCCCGGAGGGGGCTCAACCCTCGGAGCAGTGAGTTAAAAGGGCGCTAAGTGGAACTGTATTCACCCAATCTCCAGCAATTCGAGGAACTGGCGAAGCAGGGCAACCTGGTGCCGGTCAGCCGCAAGCTCCTGGCCGATATTGAAACTCCATTATCGGCCTACCGGAAAATTCGGGGGGAAGGCGAATCCTTCCTGTTCGAATCGGTGGAAGGGGGGGAGCACCTGGGGCGATATTCTTTCGTGGGGTGCAATCCCCGCGCGGTGGTCAGGCAGGTCGGCGATTTGGCGGAAGTGGTTGAAAACGGAAGAATCACGGCAAGTTACCGAGTTTCCAGAGAAGCTCCGCTGGATGGCGGGAGCTGTGTGGAAGACGGCCTGAGAGTCGTTGAGCGCGTGATGGAGAAGTTTCGACCGGTGGCCGTCCCGGGCCTGCCACGATTTACGGGGGGAGCGGTCGGGTTCATCGGTTATGAATTCATCCATGATGTCGAGCCGGTTGTCCCGCGTCCGCCCAGCGACGACCTGCGCACGCCCACCTTATGTTTCCTCATCGCTGATCAACTGCTGATCTTCGACCGCGTCGCCCAGACGTTGACCGTCCTGGTCAACGCCGTCCTGGATGACGCAACCAGCCCGGAAGAGGCCTACGAGGACGCCCTCGCCGAAATCGAACGGCTGGTTGCGCTTCTCGAACAGCCCATCGAACATCACCCGGTCACGGTGCCTGCGGAGGTCCCACCTCTCGATTTCCAGTCCAATGTCGCCAGAGAGCGGTTTGCCGACAATGTCCTCAAGGCCAAGCAATACATCACCGCCGGGGACATCATCCAGGTCGTTGGCTCTCAGCGATTCTCGACCGAGGTCAAGGCCTCGCCGCTGGACATCTACCGCGCCGCGCGTTCCGTGAACCCCTCCCCTTACATGTTCCTGCTTGAGTTGGAGGGTTTCTCGCTCGTGGGCGCCTCTCCGGAGATTCATGTGCGCTGCGAGGACCGGCGGGTTGAAATCCGGCCCATTGCCGGCACACGCCGCCGCGGGGCCACCGCCGAGGAAGACCAGGCGCTGGAAAAGGAACTCCTGGCAGACCCCAAAGAACGCGCCGAGCACGTCATGCTCGTGGACCTTGCCCGCAACGACCTGGGCCGCGTTTGCGACTTCGGTTCCGTGAAGGTTAACGACCTGATGGTCATCGAGCGCTACAGTCACGTGATGCATATCGTCTCCCAAGTGGAGGGCTGGCTCTCTTCCGAGAAGACTCCCTACGACCTGATGCGCGCTACCTTCCCAGCCGGGACGCTCAGTGGGGCGCCAAAAATTCGGGCGATGCAAATCATTGCTGAGCTTGAACAGACCGCTCGAGGCCCTTACGGCGGTTGCGTCGGCTATTTCTCCTTCAACGGCAACCTTGACTGCTGCATCGCCATTCGCACCGCCCTCATTAAGGATGGCCGTGCCTATATCCAGGCTGGCGGCGGCTGGGTCAACGATTCCATTCCAGAAAACGAATACCAGGAGACGCTTAACAAGGCCAAAGCCATGCTCAAGGCGGTTGCACTGGCGGAGAGTTTCGTCGCGTCTGAAGTGGTTTGCGGCTGAGGCGCGCGCAATGGCATTCCGCATTACACGCGGCACTTTAGGGCAAAAGGCAACGGAGTCGGGGTCACCCATTTTCCCTTCCCCGAACTCCGTTTCCTAGGCCTCTATAAGGCAACGCCTTCCAAGTATTGATAAAGCCTCGAGGATTTTCCCGCTGATGAAGCGCCGCGGCCGTCAATACGGCTTCTGCTGGCCGGGTTTTTGTTGTTGTTGATTTTGCCGGCCCTGCTCTCCGGGCTGGCCTGGATGGCCCTGTTGGGCTCCTGAAGTGGCGCCGCCAGGAGCAAAGGCTCCGCCCTGGTACCGCTCACCCGTCACGCCATAATAGGCAAACACGCTGTGGCGCCAGCCGGGCCGCGAAAGGTCCGTCTTGGCATTGAACAGCGGGGCGGTTTGGAGCTTGCTCTGGTTCCCCCTGAAGGTGAAGGACTCCCTGTGGGTGTTGTAGGCGTAGGTCCTCCCCATCTGCCCGGCCATTCGCGAAGGACGAAGGAGGATCCACGGCACGGCAACTTCCTTGCCGGCACTGCCGCCGAGCAGAGAAGTTCCCCAGGTGGTGTTGGCGTTGGCATGTGTCTGGGCGCCGGACGCCGAGGTTCTCGGCGCCGTCTGGTTCTGTTGCGCTCCCGGGGTCAGCATTGCCGCCTGGTTCAGGCTGATCAAAGCAAAGTCAATCCGACCCGAGGCGGGATTAATGAGGACATCCCGGATGGTGCCCAGTTGCTGGCCGGACTGGCTCTTGACCTCGCAACCCTTGATCTTGCTGACCCTCAGTTCCTGGTGCATACGCCCCGTGGCGCTCATGCGACCGTGCTGCCAGGATTGCTTCTGGTTCTGCTGCAGGTTTTGGTAGGTCTGACCCGGAGTGCTTTGCGCCTGAGCCTGGAAGGCCAGGCACGCGGCGCATGCGACTGCGATACTCAATAGACTTTTTTTCATAGCTCTCTTTCCTTTGCGATTTGGGGGTCGCTCTCTGGTGAAGCGCCAACGCCGCTTGGGCGTCAGCAGCCCTCAACCCTCGTTACGCCAATACTCTAGACCTCTCGAACGGGGGCGGAAATGGGGAAAAACCGTCGCTCGCGGATAGGGGCGGCTCCCCATGGGCGGGTGCAAAAAAGGGTAGTAGAATGCCAAAATAGGCGAAGCTGACGCGCCAGGGGGCTACTATATTCCGATCGATGAAAGTGAGTGACAAGAGCGCCGCGCGCGGGGAGGCCGCCTCTTATTGAGTGGCGGTCGGAGTTGGGCGTAGCTCGTCTCGGAGCCGCCCGGCTCGTGGGGAAACGGCGCGCCGTGAACAGAATGCCAGAGATTTCCATCTAACCAATAAAACGCAACAGAATCAGAGAAAGCAAATTATGAAAAAGTTACTCGTCTCGTGCCTGACCCTGCTCTTTGCGGGCGCCATGTCACTTCATGCCGCAACGGCAAAGGAAACATACGACCATGATTGCGCCAAATGCCATGGTAAAGACGGCAAGGGCCAAACGTTCATGGGCAAGAGGTTCCATATCAAGGATTATACCAATCCAAAGGTGCAGAAAGAGTTCAAGGATGAGGCCCTGGTCAAGGCCATCAAGGATGGGGTGAAGAGCAAGCACATGCCGGCCTTCGGCGGCAAGCTCAACGACACCCAGATTAAGGACCTGGTCGCCTACATACGACATTTTGCCAAGAAGTAGCGCCGTCCCATAGACGCACAAGAGCCGGGGAGCCACCAAGGCTCCCTTTTTTTGTACCCACAGAGGTCTGAGCAAACCATCAGGCGGAAAATCGTGTTCTTGTAAGTGCCCTGTTCGCAGCGTGTTACAAAGTGACCAGTTTGAAATAATTTCTTGTGCGTCTTTCGCCGGGCCCCCCTTGTGGTACGAGGTTGCTCAGATCGGGCCAATCCAATGTCCCAGGTGGGACATTTTTTGTGAGGCAGGCTTGAACGCTCCGACCGACTCCCCGGATGCGCCTCCGCCGTTCGCACCTCTTCTTGGCCGGCCAATCCCCGAACCGCTGCCACGTCCAACAGTGAATCCACGAGAAATTTTCTTAAAACTCGCAAGAAGCTGATTGCTTGCTCGGACCTCTGACCCACGCGTTGTCAGGCCGATATGAATCGGGCTTCTCTGCTATAAAAGGGACGTTAATTGGATTTAAATGACAAAAAAGGAGAATAAATGGGCAAAGGAAGGAAAGCGCAGGCGCGCCAAATGTTTCATGCTTTCTCCAGTATCAGGCAGGAACTGATAAGCCTGCTCTAACAACTAATGAAATGGTTATGAAAAAAATTATTCCTCTAATCATCGCTGTTTTGGCGATACCCGCGCTCTCCGTCTCGGCGGCCAACGGCAAGGCGCTCTTCGAGAAGCACTGCGCCAAATGCCATGGCAAAGACGGCAAGGGCCACACGTTCATGGGCAAGAGATTCCACGCGAAGGATTACACCAATCCCGCCGCCCAGAAGGAACTCAAGGATGAAGCCATCGTGAAGGCCATCAAGGAAGGTTTCAAAGAGAAGAGTGGCAGAGAGGTGATGTGGCCGACGAAGGGCCTCTCCGACAGTGACATCAAGGGCCTGGTTCAGTACATGCGGTCGTTTGTCAAGAAGTGATTACAGGTCTTAAGGCCGCGAGCCCTGAAGACCCGGCTGCGGAGCTGGTCATCGGGGCTCGCCAGCCGCAAAGCGCACGTTGATTTCGGACATGAGATGAAAGGAGATGGCTTTTGATCACCATACCTAAAGAGACCGCGGAACGGTGGGGTTATTCAGGGTTCAGCGATTTTTTCATTCCAGGCAAAGCATTCCGCGCGGTTTTCGTCGTTTTGGCCGCGGCGATCCTTTTTTGCTATGCGGTCGGACTGCACGGCATGGCGAGCGGATACCGAAACCTCTATGGCGTGACGCGTGAGATACCTTGGGGGGTGCTCATCTCCGGCTACGTCTTCTGCGTGGTGACTTCGACGGGTCTGTGCATCGTTTCTTCGGTCGGTCACGTTTTCGGCCACGAACCGTTCATGCCCATTGCCAAACGGGCGGTGTTCCTCGCGCTCATCTTCCTGGTCGGCGGCTTCAGCATTCTTCTGTTCGACCTGGAGAATCCGCTGCACATGATATGGTTCATGCTGTCGCCGAATTTGCGATCGAACATGTGGTGGATGGGCCTTCTTTACGGATTGTATCTTTGCGCCTTGTCCGTCGAGTATTTATTCTTGCTGGCACAGAACCACCGGATGTCCAGGCTCGCCGGCTTCATGGCCGTCCTATGCGGTGTCGCCGCTCACAGCAATCTCGGGGCGATATTTGGAATGCTGAGTGGCCGGGATTACTGGTACGGCCCGTACTTCCCGATTTATTTCGTTTTTTCGGCCATCATGTCCGGCGGCGGGGCCATCCTTTTCTTCACCTGTGTCGCCTCGCGGGTCGAGCCGGAGATCATGAACGAGCGGATGGAGCGGGCAATGAAGGCCGTCTGCAAGCTGACCATCACCATGATCTCCGTGGTGATGTTCTTCACCATCTGGGAAACCATCTGCGGCTTCGTTTCCCCGGAGAAATACCTGACGCTCAGCGTCTTTCTCACCGGTCCTTATGCCTACAACTACTGGATTGGCGAGATCCTCTGCGGCCTCGTTTTGCCGTTGGTGCTTCTGGTGCGCTCAAAGGGCACTGACCTGAGGCTGATGCTCATCGCCGGCGGCATGATGCTGGCGGGCATCTTCTTCATGCGCTACGACTTTGTTATCGCGGGTCAGATCGTACCCGTTTTCCACTCCCTGGGCGTGGAAGAGTACCGCTCGCTTCTAACCTACCGGCCGTCTTTCCACGAGATAGCCGTGGTCGCGGGAGGCCTCTGCCTGGTTGCGTTCCTGTTTCTAAGCGGAGAACGGGTCCTCGGCGGACACCGGCTGCAGAAACACGAAATCGTTCCTCCCGGAGGTTTCATCTGCCCGGGGTGCGGCGCCATCCATTATCGCCAGGAGGGCGAGTCCGAAGAGCAATCCCTCCGCCGCTATCACGGGTTCCGCGCGGCGGCCCCACCCAACGCGGAACGAGAAACCGCACGCCGATGAAGACGCAAGACTTATGAATCCACAACTAGACCAAGGCGCCGGTCCGCGAAGCGACCGCTGGAGCGAGGTGACCCCTCTGGAAAGGCGGACGTTTCTGAAGATCGGTCTTTCCATCACCGGGCTGCTCGGCGGGGGAACGCTCCTCTCGGTGGCTTCCATCGTGAACAAAGCGTTTACTACGCCCCGGACATTCACCGAAACCTACCCCTACAAGCCGCATTACGCCATGGTGATACGCGAGGGCCTTTGCATCGACTGCGAGTTGTGTGCCAAGGCCTGCCGAGAAACCAACCACGTGCCTGACTACGGATACCGGACGCGGGTCCTGACGAAAATTACCAGCGACGCCATCGGCAGGCAGCGCGAGTTCATTCCGATCCTCTGCAACCAGTGTAACGATCCGCCCTGTTGCCGCGCCTGCCCGGTCGGGGCGACCTACAAGGACCCGCGCGACGGCATCGTGCGGATGAACGCCGAGAAATGCGTCGGTTGCAAGACGTGCATGTTGGCCTGCCCCTATGACGCGAGGTATTTCAATGACCAAAAGCACGCCGTGGACAAATGCAACTTCTGCTGGGACACGCGCCTCTCCAAGGGCCAGAAGCTCACCGCCTGCGCCGCCGCGTGTCCGACCGGCGCCCGGATTTTCGGAGATATCTCAGACCCGGACAACGTCGTGTATAAGATGGTCCACCAGATCGAGAAGGTCGTGTGGGTGCTGCGGCCCGAGTGCGGCACCAGACCCAACGTTTTCTATATGAAGGCTTCGCACGCCTCGCCCTGGCGGCTGCAGCGGCAAGCGGAGCCCGGAGGAGGCGTGCGCGCCGCTGGAAAGCAATGATCGCACCAATGAGAACGATTGAGATGAAGAACAAAATCTTGTTTGCGGCGATGGTCTGGCTCACCGCCCCCTTGCTGGCCAGCGGCCAGGGCGACATCTACTATACGAAACCGGTCAAGGCCGTGCTCTTCAGCCACAAGGCGCATACCGAGAACATCGGCCTGCAGTGCGAATGGTGTCACGAAAAGACCTTTGACGTGGAGGCGCTCAAAGTGCAGGGACAGCCCGACTTCAATATGCAGAGCTTGTGCAATGAGAAATATTGCGGGGTCTGCCATAACGGCGACATCGCCTTTTCGACCACCACCCAGTGCGCCAGGTGCCATATCGGCAAGAAGGTGTACGACCAACTGGTGCGGCTGGGAAAGGTCAAGCCGGAGGAAAGGAGCGTGCCGACCCCGAAAGCGGCCGCTATCGCGCGCGAACCAAAGCTGGTGTGGCACGAGCATCTGCCCGAATCTGCCCCGGCGGGGCCCGAGACAAAGGCGCTGAAGCAGATGATCCAGGAGGGCTACTTTCCGGGTGCCATTTCGTTCACGCCCAAGGGCGTGTCTCCGGTCGTCTTCAGTCACCGAACCCATCTGGAAAGAGAACATCTAAGATGTACGGAATGCCACCCAGGCGTCTTCAACATGAACATCGTCAAGAATTTTGGGGAGAAAAGCGGGGCTGCCTACACTATGATGGTTGAAAAGGGAAAGTATTGCGGCGCGTGCCACAACGGAGAAAAAGCATTCAGCCTTTCCGATAGAGCGAACTGCGCCCGGTGTCATCACGCCCCTTCCGCAGCACACCCCTGACCCCGAGGACGGCGCCCAGCCAAGGCTGACCGGACCGCCTCTTAGCCCGAATATTTCATGTCACGAACAAAACGGCGCCGGTCTGTAGGCAGGGCGCGCAGTCCTCTGCGCGCCGGCGTCCGCACAATCGGCAGCAGCCTGCGGTATTGCGGCGCGCAGAGGACTGCGCGCCCTACCCGCGCGTATCACTCTCTCTCAATTTCTTTTCTTTTTGAAACATTTTTTTGCCCCAATTTTTTTGCCAGGGAGCTTCTCGATGTTTGGTTGCGGCGTTGCCGCGCTGGGAAATATTCAGGTTAGGCGCCCAAGCGGCGATATAGATGATGTATGCAATGACTGTCACAATGCCCAATTTTGAACGAAACGAAATCTCTCTCAATTCCCGGACCGCCGGTTCCGGCGGGATTTGCCTCGGGCCGAGGTTTAACCGGGGTCTGACCTTCGGGAGGCGCTGGCGGCAAGTGGCTTTTGCGGTTTGCCTGTTTTTGGCGGCGCTCCCCGCCTCGCGCGCGGCCACCATTTCCAACAGCGATTGCCTGCAATGCCACTCGGACAAGACCCTCATCATAACCAACTCGGCGGGCAAGGCCGTGTCGCTCTATGTGGATGCCGCCACACTGGCCGCCTCGATGCACCGAACCAATTTGTGCGTGAGCTGCCATTCGGACATCACCAGCGACCATCCGGACAACGGTGTAAAGCCCAAGCCGGTCAATTGCGCCAAATGCCACCAGAGCGAGGGCCAACAGTATGCCACCAGCATCCACGGCGTGAGCCACGAGCTGGGGGGCGGCGCCTCTGCCGCCGCCACGTGCGTCGATTGCCACGGCTCGCACGGCATCATCCCGGTCACCAACCCACAATCGCCCGTCTTCAAGCTGAACCTGCCATACACCTGTGCCAAGTGCCACAGCAATCCGGGGCTGACCAAGGAATACGAGATCAAGTATCCCAACGCGGCCAAGCAGTTCATGGACAGCATTCACGGGCGGGCGCTATTGCAGATGGGGCTGATTGTGGCGCCTTCGTGCAACGACTGCCACGGCGTTCATAACATCAAGCGGCCGGTGGACCCTGATTCGCCCATCAACCATCTCAACATCGCCAAGACCTGCGGCAAGTGCCACCTTAAGGTTGCGCAAACCTATGACCAGAGCATCCACGGCCAGCTCCTGGCCAAAGGCGACGCTCGCGCCCCGGTCTGCATCGATTGCCACACCGCCCATAACATCGTGGAACCGGTGGGCGGCAACTTCAAGAGGCTCAGCGACCAGCGTTGCGGCAAATGCCACCAGGACCGGTTGAAGCACTACGACGAGACCTACCACGGCAAGGCCATGGCCTTGGGCAAACCCAATGTCGCGCCCGAGGTCGCCGCCTGTTACGACTGCCATGGCTACCACGATGTCCTGCCTCCTTCCGACCCTCGGTCTCGCCTGTCCAAGGCGCATATCCTGGAGACCTGCCAGAAATGCCATCCCGGCGCCACGATCGGTTTCACGTCCTACGAACCCCATGCCGATCCGCTGGATGCCAAGAACTATCCGGCGCTGCACTGGACGTTCATTTTCATGACCAGCCTGCTGGTCGGCGTCTTCGCTTTCTTCGGCGGACATACCCTCTCCTGGCTCTTCCGCACGGGTTATCTTTACTGGACTGACTCCAAGCAGTTCCGCGAGGCGAAGACCAGCGTGCAAACGGGCGACGAATGGTTTACCCGTTTCGCTCCCTTCGAGCGATTCCTTCATTTCCTGGTAGTGACCAGTTTCCTGCTCCTGGTCGCCACCGGCATGCCCCTCAAGTTCTACTATACGCGCTGGGCGCACGTGATGTTCCATCTCATTGGCGGCCCGGATACCGCCCGCGCGCTGCACCGGCTCGGGGCCATCGTCACCTTTCTCTATTTCGGCCTTCACCTGGCTTCCCTGGCCGGCAAGGCCTGGCGTGGGCGGTTGAAGCTACGCGACCCCGAGACGGGTCGCTTCCAACTCCAGCGCCTCTGGAACGCCCTTTTCGGCCCGGATTCCATGCTGCCCACCCTCCAGGACTGGCGCGACTTTGTCGCCCACAACAAGTGGTTCTTCGGCAAGGGCCCCAGACCCCAATTCGGACGTTGGACCTATTGGGAAAAGTTCGACTACTTTGCCGTGTTTTGGGGCGTGTTTATCATTGGCGCCTCCGGGTTGATCATGTGGTTCCCCACGTTCTTTACCCGCTTCCTGCCCGGCTGGTTCATCAACATCGCCCTGGTCGTTCATTCCGACGAGGCGCTCCTGGCCGCCGGTTTCATCTTCTCCATCCACTTCTTCAATACACACTTCCGTATTGAGAAGTTCCCCATGGATACCGTCATCTTCTCGGGCCGAATCTCCAAGAACGAGATGCTGCACGAACGCCGCCGCTGGTACGAGCGCCTGATCAAGGAAAGACGGCTCGACAACGTCCGGATTCAAGACGAGTGGCTGCGCTGGAAGAGTATTGCTCGCACGTTTGGCTACACCTTTTTCGGTTTGGGAGTTGCCTTGCTGGTGCTGATCCTCTACGCGATGGTTACGCGGCTGACACATTAGGCCAACAATGCAAAGCAATGACCAAGCGATCTAGCGTGGCGCACCCGCCCTGTGTGCCTCCGGTGGCTCGTTGACTCCAAGATTGTAGGCCTCAAAGGCCAAAACGTCGGCGGTCTGGGCAATGCGCTTATCGGTCGGCATATAGCCGTGGCTGGTCTTGGTCTCCACGCGGATGATGACTGGATTGTCGCATCCCTGGTCGTGCTGCAGCGCGGCGGTGAACTTGTACGAATGGCTGGGCACAACCCGGTCATCGTGGTCGGCGGTAGTGATGATGGTGGGAGGGTAGCAAGTGCCCTTCTTGAGATTGGCCAGAGGCGAGTAGGCGTAGAGCCAGTGGAAGGCCTTTTCGTTGTTCGAGGCGCCGTACTCCGGCGCCCAGAGCGCCCCGCCGGAGAACCGCTGGTAGCGGAGCATATCCAGGACGCCGGCGCCGGCGTAAGCCGCCCCGAACAACTCCGGATGCTGCGTGATGCTCGCCCCGATGAGCAATCCGCCGTTGGAATAACCCTGGATTCCCAGCCGGCGCGAAGAGGTGAATTTTTGGGCGATCAGGTATTTGGCCGCCCAGGCGAAATCGTCAAAGACATTCTGTTTGTTTCCCAGCATGCCCGCCTGGTGCCATTCTTCCCCATAAGTGCCGCCCCCGCGCAGGTTGGCGACGGCATAGACACCGCCCGACTCCAGCCAAACGGGCAGCATGGGGTTGAAGCCTGGGGTAATCGTGATGTCGAAACCACCATAGCCGTAGAGGATGGTCGGATTGTTGCCATCGCGCTCAAGGTGTTTCCTGGCCACGAGGAACATCGGGATCATGGTCCCGTCCTTCGATGGGTAAAAGACCTGTTTGACCTCATAAGGCGATGGGTCGAAATCGAGCCTTGGTTCAAAGAACACGCTGGTCTGGCCGTCCTGGAGGTTGCGCCGGTACACCGAGGCTGGGTACAGGAAAGAGGTGAATCCGTAATAGACCGTTTGGGAATCATTGCGAGCGGAGATGCCGGCGACCGAGCCGAGGGTTGGCAAGGCGATCCTGCCTTCCGAATTCCCATTGGTCGAAAAGAGCGAGAGCCGGCTCTTGGCAATCACCTCGTAATCAACCAGGATCCGCCCGCCGGCCATCGCCGCGCCCTGAATCACGCCCTCGCCTTCGGGCACGAGAACGCGCCAGTGCGCGGGGGCGGGCTCCTCGAAGCTCGCCGCCACGATCCGGCCCTTGGGCGCGTCGAGCGTGGTCTGGATGAAGAGCGTGCCGCCTTCATGGCCCACAACGCTGTATTGGGCGTCGTTTTTCGTATAGAGCGGCCTCACGGCATTGGAGACCGAGGGGTGTTGCGGGTCGCCCAGGTCCACGTAGAAGAGTTCGTTCTGCGGCGCCGTCCCATTCTCCAGGTAGATGAACAGGTAGCGGCCATCCTCACTGACACTCCCGCCAACGATCCACTCAGGCAGGTCCGGTCGCTGGTAAATGAGGGTGTCGGAGCTCTGCTCGGTTCCAAGCCGGTGGTAATAGAGTTTCTGGTGGATGACCTGTTCGCTGATAGCCTTGCCGGGCGGAGGCGCCGGATAGCGTGAATAGAAGAAGCCCTTCCCATCCTCGGTCCAGGCTACCCCGGAGAACTTCACCCAGCGGATCGTGTCAGGCAGGTCCTTGCCGGTGGCTACGTCCCGGACATGGATGGTCAGCCAGTCCGAACCGCCTTGGGAGAGGTTGTAAGCGAGGTACACGCCATGAGGAGAAGGCTCGTACCCAAGCAACGCAATGGAGCCGTTGGGAGACAGGGCGTTGGGGTCCAGCAACTCGCGCGCAGCCGCCTCCGGGGAGTTCTGGACATAAACCACCGACTGGTTCTGAAGGCCGGAGTTCTTGCTGAAGAAAATCCGCCCGCCCTCAACCTGGTCCGGCGTGCTCTCCCGCGCGTAATTCCACAGGCGTGTCAGCCGCTCCTTTATCCAGCCCCGGATCGGGATTTTATCCAGACAAGAAAACGTCAGGTCGTTCTCTTGCTCAACCCACTCTTTGACCGCCGGACTGTCGAGATCTTCCATCCACTGATAGGGGGCGGGGACCTTGACGCCGAAATAGGTATCGACCGTTGCATCTCGGTGGGCTGGGGGATAGGTCAGGTTCAATGGCGGGTGGGTGTCACTGGATTGGGACTCGGCCCGCAGCGCGGTTCCTACAAGCGCGGCGAGGATGATAGCCGGGATACGAACATGCTCTGTGAAGTTCATCAGGAGCAAATGCTGCCGCCAAAGCAGGGAAATATCAAGGCCGGGGGTCATCCCCCAGAGCGGGCGCAGGCGGGTGCGGCTGGCCATGACACGGGACATGCGCCAGAGGGTGGCTTAACGAGGAGCGCCAGGAGCCATGAGCACACCTTGCAAGGTGTGCTCAAACAAGTCCAGCCGAGTCGAAAAAGAATCAGCAGTTCTCATTCTCGCACGTCGCTCACGTTTGCTGTCCACGCTTTAGCGTGTCTGCGGGCTCTTGCACCCTAAAGGGTGGACACCAAACCGCGCGGATTCCGCAAACTGAGAACTGCTTGAAAAAAATCTCCCTTCTTAAGCTGCGTTTTGGCCCGCGAACGGCTACGCTGTGAACAGCTTATGACTGAGCAGTTCAATTCCATCGAGTCTGTCGTGTTGGATTTGCAGAAAGGCAAGATGGTGATCGTCGTGGATGATGCCGACCGCGAGAATGAGGGGGACCTGATCCTCGCCGGCCAGCACGTCACGGCGGAGGCGATTAATTTCATGACCAAGCACGGGCGCGGCCTGGTGTGCGTCCCAACGACCTCCGAGCGGCTCCAGCAACTTGGCATCGAGCGCATGGTCCGCCAAAACCGCGAGACCTTCAAGACCGATTTCCAGGTCAGCGTCGATGCCGCCCACGGCATTACGACTGGTATCAGCGCGGCGGACCGGGCCGAGACCATCCGCGTCATGGCGGACCCAACCGCGGTGCCCGAGAGCCTCGTCCAGCCCGGCCATGTCTTTCCCCTCCGGGCGCGACCTGGTGGGGTTCTGCAGCGCGCGGGCCACACGGAAGCGGCGCTCGATTTGGTGCGGCTGGGCGGTTGCCGTCCCATCGGCGTCATTTGCGAGATCATGAGCGACGACGGCTCGATGGCCCGGCTGCCGGAGTTGTTCCAGTTCGCCGTCCGTCACGGTCTGAAGATTTGCACCATCGCCGATCTCATCCAGTTCCGTCGGACGCGGGAAAAGCTCATTGAGCGCGTTGAAATTGTGAAGCTGCCAACCGAGTATGGGGATTTCAACCTGTACCTTTACCGCTCCAAGCTCGATTCGCAGCACCACCTGGCCTTGGTCTGCGGCGACCCCTCATCGCAATCCAACGTTCTGGTCCGCGTCCACAGCGAATGCCTCACCGGCGACGTTTTCGGCTCCTACCGGTGCGATTGCGGGCCGCAATTGCGCGAGGCCATGCGCCAGGTCGCCGCCGCCGGGTGCGGCGTCATCGTCTATATGCGCCAGGAAGGGCGCGGTATCGGGCTGGCCCCGAAGATCAAGGCCTATAAACTCCAGGAACAAGGCTACGACACCGTCGAGGCCAACCAAAAGCTCGGCTTCGACATGGACCTGCGCGAGTACGGCCTTGGCGCGCAGATTTTGGCTGACCTCGGCCTGAGGACGATCCGGTTGCTGACCAACAATCCACGGAAGGTCGTGGGCCTGGACGGCTACGGCCTGAAGATCGTCGAGCAGGTCCCCATCCGCATCCATCCCAATCCTCACAACGCCAATTACCTGAAGACCAAGCGCGAAAAACTGGGCCACCTCCTGTGATGCCAACCACGCCCAATGAGACCTATACACAGCGATGTAATTCTCTGGGGGTACTGGAGTGGTGGAGCGGTGGAGTGATGGATTGCTATGCCAACACACCACGCACCCCGTCGCTCCACCGTTCTATCACTCCATTACTTCATCACTCCATTACTCCATCACTCCATCACTCCATTACTCCATCACTCCATTACTCCATCACTCCATTACTCCATCACTCCATTACTCCATCACTCCATTACTTCATTACTCCATTACTTCATTACTCCATCACTCCATTACTTCATCACTCCAGTATGTTGACACCCATCGCCAAGACCGTCCTCCAGGCCGGTGCTGAGTCCTTTGCCGTCGTCGCCTCGGAATACAATGCGCGCTACGTGGAGGCCATGGTGCGCGCGGCCAGGGCCGAGCTGAAGCGCGCCGGCGCCCGCAGGATTCGCGTCGTTAAGGTGCCTGGCGCCTATGAGATTCCGTTGGTGGCAGCGTGCCTGGCTCGAGAAGCCTCGGAACCGGCAGGTCATTCCGCGCCGCACAACCACACCCGCCGCCGCTCACCCCCGCCCTCCATGCCGAATCTCGGCGCCATCATCTGCCTGGGCGTCATTCTGCGGGGCGAGACCGTTCACGCCGCGCACATCGGCGAGGCGGTCAGCCGCGCCCTGATGGAGATCCAACTCCGCTACGAGGTACCCGTCATCCATGAAGTCCTCCTGCTCGAAAACGAGGAGCAGGCCCGCGCCCGCTGCCTCGGCAAGACTCACAACCGCGGCGCCGAAGCGGCCCGCACCGCCCTGGCCATGGCGCGGCTCATGCCGAGAATCCGGTCGCCGCGGAGGTCCGGACCTAACACGCCGCATGTCTCGCGACCGGTTTCGGAACCGCCGTGATTGAAGTCTGGAATTCGAGATGAGGTCCGGGGTTCGGCAATAGTAAGTGCAGGCACTCGTTGAGCACCCCTGAGAATCTGGGAGCCTGACCAATCCGATGTCCCAGGTGGGGCATAAGTCTGGCCTTGTCTTTTCTCCGAGTTCTTGTCAGTTTCACTGTCATGAGAGCCAGAACCGAAGAGTTTCTCTACTTCCTCCTCTGGGCGGCGGATCCGTTTATGCATCCCACGTTCAGAAACCTGACGGATTCCTTCGAGAGCTGGGCTTACCGCAATGGCTTTGGGGACGAGTTGGCCAAGCTCGAACGGCAGAGCTTGGTAGAGAGATCGCCCGAGGCGGCGAAGGACCGGCTCTATCGGCTTACCGAAGCAGGTCGGTTGCATGCCTTAGGCGGGCGAGATCCGCAAACCTGGTGGTCACGCGCTTGGGACGGGCGGTGGCGGTTGGTTCTGTTCGACATTCCGATGTCCCGGAATACCGAGCGCAAGTGGTTGCGCCGATACTTGCGGAACAGACACTTCGGATGCCTGCAGGGCAGCGTGTGGATCACGCCCGACCCGGTCACCGAGCAGCGGCAGATCCTTGCGGAGGGACGGACCAACGTGCAGTCACTTCTTCTGTTTGACGGGCGGCCATGCGGCGATGAATCCGACGCCCAAATTGTGTCTAGTGCCTGGAATTGGGAGATGATCAGCGCTTGCTATACGGAGCATGCGCGCATACTACGGGAAATGCCCGCCAAGTCTCCGCAGAGCAAGACGCACGCGCAGGCGCTCCAGTTCTGGGTGGCCACCGAGCGAGCCGGTTGGCTGGCAGCCATGGACCGGGACCCGCTCTTGCCCGAACGGATTCTGCCGCCGGGCTACCTGGGACGAGAGGCCTGGCGCCGTCGGACAGAGGTGATGGCAGCACTCAGCAAGCAATTCGGAGCCCCTAAATCGGCCTGACGAAAAAATGTCCCAGGTGGGACATTTTTTGTGAAGCTGGTTCGAACGTCCCGACCGACTCCAGCGGATGCATCCTCGGAATTCGCACTTTCTCGGTTGGCTAATCTAATGTCCCAGGTGGGACATTTCTTGTGAGGCTGGTTTGAACGTCCCGATCCGGCCCCACGTATGCTTCTCCGCAGTTCGCGCCTTTTCTCGGCCAGCCAATCCCCGATCCGCTGCCACACCCGATAGTGAATCGACAAGAACTCTTCTCGAAACTCGCGAAACGCTGATTGGTTGCTCAGGCCACTGGACGTTGGGATTGGCCGATCGAGAAGGCGCCGAGTCTGGCGCTGTACCCGCCCGAAGTCGTGGAGCCGAGTGGTTCGGGGGTTGCGGCAAGGATAATCCACGCTAATTAGCATAGTTAATAGACCTACAAACCGCTTGCGCCTTCATTAGTTCGGTGCTATCGGTTTCCTTATCTCGAATATTATGATGAAATGTTCCACCTTCCTCGGTATGATTGCAGTGGCGGCGGCCCTCCAGACGGCGGGCGCCGCGGAGATTATTGGCGCCGTCACCCTCTCCGGCACGCCTCCGCCGGAAGTCAAGTACACTCCGCTCATGGCCGATCCGACCTGCGGCAAGCTCCACAAGACGATGCCGACCACTCATTTTTACGTCGTTGGGGCCAACTCCGGCCTGGGCGACGTGGTGGTGAGCTTGCAGGGAATCAGCGGTCAATCCACCGGCGCCTCGGCCAAGCCAGCCGAGTTGGATCAAAAGGGCTGTCTCTACCATCCGCAGATCCTGGCGGTGCAGACCGGGCAAAAGATCCTGGTGAAGAACTCCGACCCGGTCATCCACAACATTGACATCCAGCCCAGCGCGAGTTCGGGCAACCAGCCGTTCAATCTGGCCCAGATGCCGGGCACCCCTCCGCTGACCGTCAGCTTTTCCAAGCCGGAGATGTTCATCAAAGTCAAGTGCGACGTGCATCCGTGGATGTTCGCCTGGATCAGCGTCTTCGACCATCCTTACTTTGCCGTCACGGACAAGGACGGCCACTTCAAGATCGAGAACGTCAAACCGGGTACTTACACCATTGAGGCCATCCACCGGAAGGCGGGCAAGGAGACAAAAACCATCCAGGTCAAGGAGGGCGCGCCGACGGAGGTCAATTTCGTGCTCAAGGCGCCATGAGCCTTCAGCAGCGCATAGGGGAACTCTTCCGGAATCGGAGTTCGGGACACAACCGCAGTTTTGAGTTAAAATAGCGAATGAGACTTAGCCGCTTTGCCCTGCTGACCGCGATTGCGACGCTGGGGCTGATTGGCATGGGGGGCCTGGTGACGAGCCATGGCGCGGGAATGTCCGTGCCGGACTGGCCAAATACGTACGGCTACAACATGTTTTTCTTCCCGATCTCCAAGTGGGTTGGGGGCATCTTCTACGAACATACGCACCGGCTGGTGGCCTCGGGTGTCGGCATGCTAACTTCGGTGCTGGCGCTTTGGCTCTATGGCAAGAAGTCCCGGCCCTTTATGCGCTGGATGGGAGTGGCGTTGCTCTGCCTGGGCGGCGCGGCCCTGGCGGCGGACCCAAAAGGTTGGAGCAATGCCCTGGTCCTCGGCCTGACGGGGGCGGCGCTTTCCGGTGCGAGCTTCTTCTGGCCGCGGTGTGAAGCAAGCCCCAAATGGCTGCGGCGGCTGGGGCTCATCGCGTTTTTCGCCGTTGTTACGCAGGGAATCCTGGGCGGTCTGCGGGTGACCGAGAAAATGCAGCAATTGGGAATTTTCCATGCCACGCTCGCGCAGCTTTTCTTTGCCCTGGTCTGCTCCATTGCCCTGTTCGCCAGCCCCTGGTGGGAGAGCTCCGGCGCGCGATTGCGGGGCATGAGCTCCGCCGGCCCGGCTCCATCCGACCTGAGGCGACGGGAATTTGGCTTTGTTCTGGGGGCGACCGTCCTGATTCTCTGCCAGCTTGCCCTGGGCGCAACGATGCGTCAGCAGCACGCCGGGCTGGCTATCCCCGATTTTCCCCTGGCCTACGGAAGGTTCTGGCCGGCGACGGACCCCGCCTCGGTGGCCTCTTACAATCAGCACCGAATGGAGATCTTCGCCGTCAACCCAATCACGGCGGCCCAGATTCTCATGCAGATGGCGCACCGGTTCATGGCCCTGCTGATTCTGATTGCCGTGGGCGTTTCGGCCTTCTCGGTCCGTCGCCGGCTCGGTGCCGGCCATTCGTTGAGCAAGCTCACCTTGGTTTGGCTGGGCTTGATTTTCGTCCAGGCCTTTCTGGGGGCGGCAACCATCTGGTCCAACAAGGCGGCGGATATCGCCACCGCGCACGTGGTAGGTGGCGCTCTCTCATTAGCCTTGGGAACGATTCTCTGCATCATCTCTTATCGAAACTTGACATTGGTGCAAAGCTGGGTCCGCGCGGGCACCCGCGACGCCGTCCCCATTCATCCGCCTATGGGAGCGCGAGCGGCAACCTCAGGGCTTCATTGAACGGAAACCGAATGGAACTCATTAATACTGCCCCTGGCAAGCTCCAAGCCCTTCGCGTAAGGGCGCGCGGCATCGCGGCCGCCAAGGGGTGGGTGGCGGTCTATGCCGACCTCTTCAAGGCTCGGCTGACACTACTCGTCTTGCTTACCACGCTCATCGGTTTTTACCTCGGCAGCCGTGGCGGCGTGGACGGCCTGCGGATGCTGCACACCATCCTGGCGACCGGGTTGCTGGCCGGCGGAGGCGCGGCGCTCAACGAACTGCTGGAACGTGATTACGACGCCAAGATGCGCCGCACTCAGGATCGTCCGCTGCCTTCCGGACGCCTTCAGCCGCGGACCGTGCTGGCGGTGGGAGTGGGGGCCGCCGTCGCGGGGATGCTCTATCTGGCGCTGGCGGTCAATGCGCTCGCGGCCGGTCTGGGCGCGCTTACCCTTGTGACCTACGTCTTTGTTTATACGCCGCTCAAGCGCGTGACCTGGCTCAACACGGCTGTCGGCGCCATTCCCGGCGCCCTTCCTCCATTGATTGGCTGGGCCGCAGCGCGCGGGGAGCTTAGCCTTGGGGCATTCGCACTGTTTGCCATCCAGGGGCTTTGGCAGGTTCCACATTTCATGGCTATCGCCTGGATCTATCGTGACGAATACGCCAAGGCCGGGTTCAAGATGCTTCCGGTTCTTGACCCAGAAGGGCGCCGCACCAGCCGCCAGACCCTCTTGCACGCCCTGGCCCTGTTGCCCGTCAGCCTCTGCCCCTTCCTGCTCCACGTGGCGGGCGCCGCGTACTTGGCGGCCGCTTTGGTTCTGAGCCTGGCGTTTCTCGGGATGGCGGTGCAGTTCGTCCGGCATTTGACAATTGCCCACGCCCGGCGATTGTTCTTGCTCTCGATTGTCTATCTGCCGCTGCTGCTGGGGACAATGGTGCTGAACAAGGTGTGAGTGGGTTGAAATGATTTTCCGGAGTTGACATGAAGTGAAATTCCAGGCGCAATTATGAGATTGTCATTACAAAGACAAAATATGGTTAGTCTGAAACGGCGGGGCCGATGGGACCGGGGCGCGTTCCCGTCGCCATTGCGCTGTGCCGCCGCCCACCAACCCCGCGCGAAGCGCAGCCGTCACCAAGATCCCCGTGTCTCTCCAGTAACTCTTGTTTCTTGACCCATGCAGGCCACCGCTACTGAAGCATTCCCTCATTCCGGCGCCCACGCGGCGCATCACCAAGAGGCGGGTTTTCTCAGAACCTACGTCTTCTCGACGGACCACAAGATGATCGGGCTGCAGTACGGTTTTACCGCGCTGTGCTTTCTGTTGTTCGGTTTCTTCCTGATGTTGATGATGCGCTGGCAGATCGCGCATCCGGGCAAACCGGTGCCCATCATGGGGCCCATGTTGGCCTCCCTCCTGGGCAACGTGGCCGCCAACGGCATCATCTCCCCCGACCTCTACAACTCCTTCGGCGCCATGCATGGGACGATCATGGTCTTCCTGGCCATTGTTCCGCTGGCCTTTGCCGCGTTTGGGAATTACCTCGTGCCGCTTCAAATTGGGGCGCCGGACATGGCCTTTCCCCGCGTGAACATGGCCAGCTACCAGTTTTATGTCTTGGGCGGCACGGTCATGTTTTTCAGCTTCTTCATCCCCGGAGGAGCGGCGCAAGCCGGTTGGACCTCCTACCCGCCTTTGGCCGAAGTGGTTCAGACGAATGGGCAGACCTTTTGGCTGATCGGGATGATTTTTCTCATATCCTCATCCCTGCTGGGGGCGGTCAATTTCATCGCCACTGTCATCCAGTTGCGAGCGCCGGGAATGACCTGGATGCGACTGCCGTTCTTTGTCTGGGCCCAATTCGTGACGGCCTTCCTCTTGCTGCTGGCCTTCCCCCCGCTTGAAGCGGCCGGCATCCTGCAACTGATGGACAAAGTCGCGGGCACGAGTTTCTTCCTGCCGACGGGCCTGGCGGTGGGAGGCAAACTGGCGCATATCAGCGGGGGAGGCAGCCCGCTGTTGTGGCAGCACCTGTTCTGGTTTTTGGCGCATCCGGAGGTCTATGTGCTCATCCTTCCGGCGATGGGGATTGTGGCGGAGATCATCGCCAACAATACTCGCAAGCCGATATGGGGCTACAAGTCCCTGGTCTATTCCGTGCTGACCATCGGTTTTCTCTCCTTCATCGTCTGGGCGCACCACATGTATCTGACCGGCATGGGCACGAAAATCGCCACCTTCTTCCAGACTACCACGATGCTTATCTCCATCCCCTCGGTCATCATTCTGACCTGCATGTTCATCTCCCTATGGGGCGGCTCGATCCGCTTCAACACGCCGATGCTCTTTGTCATGGCCTTCCTGCCGATGTTTGGCATTGGCGGCCTGACCGGTTTGCCGCTGGGCTTAAGCTATAGCGACATCTACCTGCACGACACCTATTACGTCATCGCGCATTTCCATTACATCGTGGCGCCGGGCACCATCTTCGCCATCTTTGCCGGCATCTATTATTGGTTCCCGAAGATTACCGGACGATTCATGAACGAGTTCTGGGGCAAGATCCACTTTTGGGGGTCGCTTATATTTATGAACCTGATTTTCCAGCCGATGTTCGCGCAGGGCATGGCCGGCATGCTCCGCCGCATGGCGGATGGCGGCGCCAACTACTCCGGCGCCAAAACGCCGGACACCGTTGGGGGGTTAAGCCCGTTCATCATGGGACTGCACACCTGGATTCTCTGGGCCGCCGTGGGACTGGCATTGGTCCAAATCCCGTTCGTCATCAACCTATTCTGGAGCATCAAGCACGGCCCTGAAACCCATTCGGACAACCCTTGGGACTCGACCACCCTCGAATGGCAGACCCCGACTCCGCCGCCACACGGCAACTTCGCCACCGCGCCTCTGGTTTATCGCGGCCCTTACGAATACAGTGTGCCCGGCCATGAGCGGGACTTCACGCCTCAAAATGAACCCGACCCCGCCTGTGAACCTAGCCCGGCCTGAACCACGTCATTAACCTTTCCTATGGATATCCCTTACACGGTTGAAGCCCGCCCCGACACCGGCCTTTACAACGCCAAGGTTGGCATCTGGCTGTTCCTGGCGTCCGAAGTGATGCTCTTTGGCGCCTTGTTTTCCGCTTATATCCTGCTCCGGGTCGGCGCCCCGGCCGGTTACTGGCCGGAGGGCTGGCTCAACGTCCCTCTGGGCACGCTCAACACGATGGTCCTCATCACCTCGAGCATCACCACCGTCATGGCCTGGGCCTCCCTCAAGATGCATCAATTCGGGCGCTTCAAGCTGTTTCATGCCATTACCCTGCTCATGGCGCTGACCTTCCTCTCGATCAAGTCCTACGAATACCATGACAAGTTCACCCACTTCGAAATCCTCCTCAAGGACGGACGCTTCGCCGACGGCCATATCATCGAGCGCGCCCCGGACCACATCGTCATCCATGGCCGGATCGTGAATGATGAGAAGGCCCTCTACAACCTCCACGAGAAACACATTCAGCTCAAGGAGGTCACCATCCAGCGCAGCCAGATCAAGAGCATGGAACGTTACGGCCCATGGCACAACACCTACTGCGCCCTCTATTTCACGCTCACCGGCCTGCACGCCCTCCACGTCATTGGCGGGGCCATCGTCATCGGATTTCTTTGGGGCCCCGGCAGCAAGCTCTGGGAGACCGATCCCGAACGCTTTACCAACCGGGTGGAGGTCTCGGGGCTGTTCTGGCACTTCGTCGATCTGGTCTGGATTTTCCTCTTTCCTGTCTTATATTTGCTATAAGTTGTTTCTCAATGCATCGCTAAACTCAAACGACAGTTCACGTTTATGGAAATCAAATCGCCTGCCCAAACCGGTTCGGCCGTCGCGGAGGCCTCGCACGAGGACTTCACGGAATTCAAACAGCACGTCCACCGCTATCTCTTCGTCTTCTACGCCTTGCTGTTCGGGACACTGGCTACGGTTGGGGCCTCCTATATCCCGTGGGGCAACCATGAAATCAACATCGGCGTGGCCCTGTTCATCGCCGTGTGCAAGGGCTCGCTGGTGGCGTGCTATTTCATGCATCTCATTTCCGAGCGCAGGCTGATCTACGGCATCTTGATGTTCACCGCGTTCTTCTTTCTGGGCCTGATGTTTTTGACACTGAGCGCCTACTTGAATTTCCCTCTCGACACGGTTACTCCGTACGGCCACTGAGGTTCCTATGTCACTCAAGGCGTTTCATCTCATCTTCATTACGGCGGCCATCACCCTGGCCTTTGGCTGCGGGATATGGGGTTTGTGGGATTTCTGGTCGCCTGACGGCCGGGGCTGGGACCTGCTTTTCGGCTTGGGCTCAATTGCCGCGGGCGTCGGCCTCATTATTTATGAACGTTACTTTTTGAAGAAACTAAAAAACGAGAGTTACCTGTGAAATCCATTGCTTCAGCATTCATGAACATGGCCGCCCGGAAAGCAGTCCAGGTGAGATCCTCACTTTTCCTGCCTAGGCCCAAGACAATCATCGCCACGCTGAGCCTTCTCTGCGCGGCCCAGCCGGCTCGGTTGCTGGCGTGCGCTGCCTGCTACGGGGCGTCGGATGCGCCGATGGCCAAGGGGATGAACTGGGGCATTTTCAGTCTGATGGGGGTGATTGTCACCGTGCTGATTGGATTCGCCAGCTTTTTCATCTATCTATCGAGACGTTCAAAGGCTGGAGCCGCCGCCCCTTCCGCCGCCGTTGCGCGAGTGCGTCCGGAAGCCAAGCCGGCGGCGGTCGAACCTGAAACTGCCTTTGCCAATAATGCGTTAAGCGCCAGGGAGTTACTGATATGATGGCCAAACTTCTCGGTTTGCCGGTTGTTGCCTCCCAGCAAGGGGTAAGCGTGGACAAGCTGATCATCTACATGCATTTCCTCATGGGGGCGCTGTTCGTGGGCTGGCTGGCCTACTTCATCTATGCCCTGGTCCGCTTCAGGCGCTCGCGCAACCCAAGGGCCAATTACTATGGGGTCAAGAGTCATGCCTCCAGTTATATCGAGGTGGCCGTGGCGCTCGTGGAGGCCTTCCTCCTCTTTGGGCTGGCGGTGCCACTTTGGGCCAAGGCCGTCGATAAGTTTCCCAAGGCCAGCGACTCCACCGTGGTCCAAGTCGTGGCACAGCAATTTGCCTGGAACTTCCGCTATCCGGGCCCGGACGGCATTTTTGGCAAGCAGGATATGAAATATGTCACGGCGGACAACGTGTTTGGAGTGGACCCGAGCGATCCCCACGGCAAGGACGACATCCAGACGATCAACGAAATGCACGTCCCCTTGGTCAAGAACCCCGATGGCCAATACCGGCCCGTGATTGTTTATATCTCATCCAAGGACGTCATCCACTCCTTCAAGGTCCTTGCCATGCGCGTCACCCAGGACGCCATCCCCGGTATGCGCATCCCCATCTGGTTCCGCCCAACCCGCGAAGGCGTGTTCCAAATCAACTGCGCCCAACTCTGCGGCAACGGCCATTTCGGCATGTCCCAAGGCCGCCTGGTGGTCGAAAGCGAGGCGGATTATCAAAAATGGCTCGCCTCGAAATCCGCCGCCCCCTCGGCGAGCAGCTTTGAATAATCGATGCCACTCATTGGCTCCATATCCAGGTCTGGAGATCATTCTTGGAGAGCACTAATCCCGGAGGTTGTTGGAGACGGAAGAACTGCTGGCTAGCGGAAAGGGGCAGCACCACAGAGAGCACGTTGCCATTGGTGGAGACCGGTTCAGTAAGGGTGGACCAGGCATTGCCGGGGTTAAGGTTGGTAGTAGATTGGAGCTGGAATGCCGCAGAGGCGGCAGGCCAGGAGAGGAGCAAGTTGCCGTCCGTGCGCGCGATAGAGAGGGCGGGGACGGACGGGGCCGGAGCAGTGAGCAATTCAATGACCTGGGTGGACCAGGCGCTGCGGCTGGAGGGGTATGCCTGGATGGTCCAAAATTGGGTCGGGTTCACCGGATCGACGGAAACGGCGCTGTAATCGCCCCATCGGCTGGTGCGAGTCGAACCGGGGGCGTGGTAGCTGGCGGCGCCCGCCTTCAAGAGAATCAGTGAGCCGAAAGTAGTTATGCCGTTGACGGTCTGTCCCAGGGCGGCGTAGCAACTCACATAGGTGTTGATGCCGGAGCCGTTGCAGGCGATGACCACCGCGCCGTTGGTGTTGGCCGCGATGGCGGGATAGAACAGGTCGAGGGTAGGATCGGTGATGATGCCGGCTTCGAGCAGCACATTGTCAGCGGCTCGGACGCGAAACCATTGGATGGCGGCGAGGTTGTTCACCTCGGTCGCATGCACCGCATATAAGACGCCCCCGACACGATAAGCGGCGGCGCCCATCCGCGCGTCGCCGTCATCCAGGTTGTGTGAGGAGTCCGGCTGGGTGGGATCGATGGGGGCGGTGTAGTCGGGCACTGAGAGCGAATCGGGGTTACTCAAGGAGGCATTGGCGGCGCTGCCGGCGTTCAAGACATTCCAGGCGATGAGCGTTGTGTTCGTTTCAAGCTGGCCCGTGAAGTCGTTGACCCCTAGTCCGCCCAACCCGAGCACACTGCCTCCCGATGAACCGTCCACAGAGACGGCCGGTTGGAGGATATGGCCGCGAGTGGTGTAACTCATCACGCCAAACCAGGCGCGTCCGGAAGCGCTTGGAGGCGAGGCCAGCAGTCCGGCCTTTGGAATTGAGAAAAGGCTCGGGCCCGCCGGGCTGCCATTGACGTCGAACATGTCGCCGGAGATATAAACGGCCTGGGAGTCCAGGCCCATCGTGGGAAAGTCGGCGAAGTCCGCGCCGCTAGGGTCGCTGGGAATGGCCACCGCGCTCCAAGGGGCAGCCGGGTCCGGCCCGGAGGAAACCGCCAGGAGAAAGACGTTTGTATTGCTCACGCCGCTGGGGTCGAAATCGACCTGGAGGGCAAACCAGTGTTGCGTCGGGATGTCGAAGATGATGCGCGGATCGGTGACCTCCCAGCCGCTGGGGATGGTGATTCCGGCTCGATTCCAGAACTCCACGTCGGTGACGCTCTGGCGAGTTGTGCCGTCGCTCTTGCGAAAGACGGCGTAACGCCCGTTGACGAACTCGACAAAATCGTTCGGGCCGGCCGCGCCGTCAGTGTCAGGCGGCGTGGCCGAGGAGTCGATGCCGTAAGTGCTCGCGGTGAAGCTCTGTCCCACTTGGAAAGTGGACGCGACTTGTTGCGCGCGCAAGATCAGACTCCCGGCCAGCAGGAGTTGCACGACGCAGAGGCTCTTACTCAAATTTGTACGCATGAGACCCAAGTTGATTATGCCCAGCCCGATCCTTGTTTGCGCCCTCGCGCCCAGGAATGGACAACCTTTACCGTGCCGTAAAGGCATCCGCGAGTAGGGAAAAACCCGCCCCTGGGGTCCCGCCGGGCTCAAACACCTGGGGTCAACGCCCCGTCGAAGCTCCTCCCTGGATCTTGTAGGCTCCGCCGTTCATTAACGATTATGGCTTGCGAAAAACCTCAGCCTCAGTCCCGTGTGGGCACCGGCGCCAGCCGCAGCCCAAGGGACCTCCACGCCCCGACGCCGGTTTCGTCCTCCGCCGGGAGGCCGCTGCACGGCGTCCTGGCTCACGCCCTCCGGGCGGCCTTGCTGGCCTTGCTCCTGCTGGGGACGGCGGCACAAAGGGTGGCGGCCGGCTCGTTGAGGATTTCCCAGGTGACCGTTACCGGGGCCGGCGTGCAATTGCGCGTCGTCAGCGACATTGGTGTGACCAACCAAATCGAAAGCCTGACCAATCTCAGTGAGACGAATTGGACCATCCTGGCCAACATCATGGTTACGCAAAGCCCCTACACCTTCATGGACGCCCCCACGCCGTCTGCCCCCTGTCGCTTCTACCGGCTTGTCATCCCAAAGGGCGTCCTCCCTTCGCCGCCGCCCGGTATGGCCTTGATTCCCGCCGGGGCGTTCCAGATGGGCGACACCTTCAACGAAGGCGCGGCTTACGAAGTGCCGGTCCACACCGTCTCTGTGAGCGCGTTCTACATGGACAAATACGAGGTGACGAAGGCCCTATGGGACCAGGTCCTGGCTTGGAGCGTCGGCCGCGGCTATGCCTTCGACTATCCGGGGTCGGGCAAGGCGCCGAACCATCCGGTGCAGAGCATCGATTGGTTCGACATGGTCAAATGGTGCAATGCCCGCTCCGAGATGGAAAACCGCACGCCCGCTTATTACACCGACGCGGCGCTGACCCAGGTGTATCGGTCAGGGGAGGTGGCGCCTTACGTCAACTGGCAGGCCGGCTATCGTCTGCCCACCGAAGCGGAATGGGAAAAGGCCGCGCGGGGCGGTGTCAGTGGGCATCGCTTTCCATGGTCGGACACCGATACCATCACCCATAGCCGGGCAAACTATTATAGCGACAGCAGCTACCCGTATGATGTCAGCCCCACCCGCGGGTTCAATCCCGCCTTCGCCACCGGGGACATGCCTTACACCAGCCCGGTGGGGTCATTCGCCCCCAACGGCTACGGTCTCTACGACATGGCCGGCAACGTCTGGGAGTGGTGCTGGGATTGGGCGGGGCCTTACTCCAGCGCGACCCAGACCGACCCCCACGGCCCCGACACCGGCTCGACGCGCGTAGGTCGCGGCGGCAACTGGAATTATTACGCCGAGCACTGCCGCGTAGCCTACCGTTACGGCAATGACCCGCACGATAGCGCCACCAATATCGGTTTCCGATGCGCGCTCCCTGTTCCCTGATCGGTGGCGCCTCGACTATGGGACTATAGGACTATGGGACTACCACCCGTCGGGGAGTTTCGTTCATCGGCCTTTCCACGTGCGATAGGACTTGGCCTGCTTATTAAGCGATTGACGTCTCTCCGCGACGGCGTAGTCTGCTCAGACCGCGATGGCCCAAGAGCTCAGATGAACCGAAGAGAATTCTTGAGAAAGGCTGGCGTCGCCATTGCCGGCGCATCCGCAGGCGCCGGTTTTGCTGCGCCGGCAACGCCATGCCAGGCGGCGAATGCCCTGCCGCCGTTCAACAGAGTCGCCATCGTCATCGATCCCGACGATCCCGTCGCCGACGCTCCGGCGCCCCTCTGGGGAGCCAAGGAACTCCAGAACGCGCTGGCTCGCAACCGACTTTCCCCAATTCGCTTATCCCGCGTCACCGACGCGCCGGCCGAGGCGCTGTGCGTTATCGCCGCGGGGCACCGGCACCCCGTTGCGCGCGGCCTGCTTGCCAAGACGCCGCTCCGGATGCCCCAAAGGCCGGAGGCCTTCTGTTTGGCGCAGACCTCTCTCGGCAACCACCCTGTGCTGCTGGCTTGCGGAGCGGATGATCGAGGCCTGACTTACGCCCTGCTGGAATTAGCGGACCGGGCAGCCACGGCAGCCGAGCCGCGCCGCGCCCTGACCTTGGGGCGGCCGCTAGTCGAAGCGCCGGCAAATCGGGTCCGCGGCATCATGCGCCTGTTTGCCAGCGACCTGGAGGACAAGCCCTGGTACTGGGATCGGGCATTCTGGCGACGTTACCTCTCAATGCTCGCCACGGAGCGGTTCAACCGCTTCAATCTTGCCTTCGGACTTGGCTACGACTTTCCCTCGGGCATCCGCGACGCCTATTTCTATTTTGCTTATCCTTTTCTGGTGGAGGTTCCGGGCTATGACGTGCGTGTCACGGGACTCCCCAACGCCGAGCGGGAACGGAATCTCGAGATGCTGCGGTTTATTAGCAGCGAGGCGGAGGCGCGCGGCCTGGAATTTCAGCTCGGCATCTGGACACATGCTTACCTCTGGACGCACAGTCCCCATGTCAACCATAGGATCGAAGGCCTGGCCCCTTCCAACCATGCCGCCTATTGCCGCGACGCCTTGCGAACGTTGTTGACCGCCTGCCCGGCGGTTAGTGGTGTCACCTTCCGAATTCACGGCGAGAGCGGCGTTCCGGAGGGGAGCTACGGATTCTGGAAAACGGTCTTCGACGGGCTGGTCCGTTGCGGGCGCACGGTCCGGCTCGACATGCATGCCAAGGGCATGGATGCGCACATGATAAAGGTGGCGCTTGACACCGGGCTGCCGGTGAGCGTTTCGCCGAAATTTTGGGCCGAGCACCTGGGCTTAGGCTATCACCAGGCCTCGATCCGCCCCACCGAAATGCCACGCCCGGGCGAGATAGACCACGGCTTTTTTTCCAGGAGTTCGGGCTCGCGCAGTTTCCTCCGCTACGGTTATGGAGACTTGCTGGTCGAGGGACGCCGCTACGAGGTGGTGCATCGGGTCTGGCCGGGCACGCAGCGCCTTTTGCTTTGGGCCGACCCCGCCCTGGCTACCGGTTATGGGCGCGCGGCCGGCTTCTGTGGCAGCGCCGGAATGGAGTTCATCGAACCGCTTTCCTTCAAAGGCCGCAAGGGCTCGGGCCGGCCCGGCGGACGCGACGCTTATGCGGACAACTCCCTGAAACCGGCTGGCGGCCCGTTTGAAAAGTACCGCTACACGTACCGGCTTTGGGGACGCCTGCTCTACAATCCAGATGCCCGCCCGGAGACCTGGCGCCGGCATCTGAACCGTCAGTTCGGGGCGGGCGCGCCAGCGGTCGAATCGGCCCTTGCCTCCGCCAGTCGCATCCTGCCGTTGGTTACGACCGCGCACATGCCTTCGGCGGCCAACAATAGTTATTGGCCGGAGCTTTACACCAACATGCCTATAGTCGATCCGCGCCGGAATCATACTTATGGCGATACCCCCAGCCCGAAGCGGTTTGGAACCGTCAGCCCACTCGACCCGCAGCTCTTCTCCCGCGTCGATGATTGCGCTGGTGAACTGCTCGCCGCCAAGCCGAGTGGAAAGTACTCGCCTTTGGAAGTGGCGCGTTGGTTGAGCAACTTGGCCGAGACCGCCTCTCGTGAGTTGGCTCGCGCGCGAAGCCTCGTGCCGAATCCGCGGACCGCCCCCTTCCGGCGCCTCGCCGCGGATGTAGCCGTTCAGAGCGGGCTGGGCCGGTTCTTCGCTCGCAAATTCCAGGCCGCGGTTCTCTATGCCTTGCACAAGCAAACGGGGGATCGCCAGGCTCTGCAACAGGCACTTAGCGCCTATCACCGGGCACGAGAAGCCTGGGCGCAACTCGCCTCAGGCGCTCAGGGTGTTTACGTCGCCGACATTACCTTCGGCCTGGAGCCGCAACTTAGGGGCCACTGGCAGGACCGCCTGGCCGCCATGGATTTGGACATTGGCGATATGCAACGAATCCTGGAGGAAGCATCCGGTCGGGAGGTTCAATCCCGTGAGCCAGAGGCCATTTCCAGGTCCATTCAAGTCGTCTTCAACACGCCGAAGCGCCCGGAATTGCCCGTGGACCATCTCCCGCCGCGGACGTTTCAGCGCGCTCATCCGCTGCCCCTGAGCCTGGCCATTCCGCTTGCCTCGGCTGGGTTGGCGGGGCTCTCGGTCCGCCTGCTCTACCGGCGCGTCAATCAAGCCGAACACTTTCGCGTTGAACCGATGCGCTTCCGGGATGGCAGTTTCCGAGCCGTCATCTCGTCCGACTACACCGATTCGCCTTTCTCCATCCAATACTATTTCGGGTTTCAGCGAGGAGGCCTGGCCTGGCTTTACCCCGGCCTCAACGCCACGCTGAACAACCAGCCGTATTTCGTGGTGGCAATCGCGTGAGCGTGATCGAGCTGAGCGGCAACGAGCAGATGAAGCGCCCTTGATGAGTCACCACCAAATCCGGCCGCTGCAACCCAGGCATCCTTCACACCCGGTCTTCCCCCGGAAAAATTGTAATCCCCTCCCGCTCAATTTTGTCCTTCAGCCGTTGGCTAGTGGTTTGCTCCGGGCGCACAAGGTCGAGTTCGTAAATGAGCGGCGCGTTTTCAAGCGCATCGCAAAGGTTGCTCCATTCCGCAGGAGTGGCTTCCGGCGCGGAAATGGCAAGATCGAGATCGGAAGCACGTCGGGCGTGGCCCGCGGCGCGCGAGCCAAAGACGCGCACTTCGCGAACTGCGGGAAAACGTCGGAACGCTCCGCGCAAGACGGCCAAATCTTTTTCGCGAAGAGCAAGCGACTTCATATTCACTCCCAGGTGAGCGTTTGGATCTTTTTCCCCATCTCAGCGAGGATTACAGCGTAATCCTTCACAATGTGCCGGTAGATACGCGTAGCCAGAGCCTCATCATACGCGTGGCTGGTAAGGTTGCGATCTTCGAGGAGACGCAGCCAAACGTCCGCTTCATCCGCGGAGGCAATCAGTCCTTCAGTAAAGGCTTTTTTGAGAGTAGAGCGCGGGCCGCCACAATCCAGTCCCTGCCGATCAAGATAGAGCTTGAGGCTTTTCCAAACGAGTTCAAAGGTAAACTCGAAACGCTGGATTACGGCGTCACGCACAAGGGCGCTTTCGGGTTGCGCAACAGCTTCCTGGAGTCGCTGGAGGGCGTTTTCCAATTCGGCTTTTCGCTCGGCGAATCGTTCCTTGCTCATGGCGTCATTTCAACATTTCAAGATTCCTAAGGATAGCCCCGTCCAGCCTCGCCGATTCCGCAAATTGCCGTTCGAGAGTTCCCCGGATTGCGCAGGGGCGGCGGTGCGGATCCCGCGTGCGAGTGGTTCCTCGCTGCTGCTGCTTCCCCTTCCGTGTAATCCGCGGTCGGCCCGCTCTTAGCGGCCGGGCATCTCCCGCCGGACGGGCTCGACCATGATGAGCCGGGCCAACCGTTCGCTGATGGCAAGCCTGGCATTGCAGATCTGGCAGATAAAATTCGTCTGGCTTGTCAGCAGGCGGATAATCTGGTCTTCACAGAAGCCGATTTCGCGCAGGCGGTTCTGAATCTCGGGCGCGGCGCAGAGTTGCTTGATGCGCACCGCTACGCCGGCCCTGACCCGATTCAGGGGGCAAATCTCACACCGGGCATCCTCCCGGCATCTGGTCTCAAAGCTCTCAGTCCAGTTCTTGTTCACGGTTTTTTATTTTCCACCCGCCACCCGCAGGCGCCACACATATTTTGCCGAACTACGCTCTTAAATTGCCTCATAAGCCGCGCTCCCGCCTTGAGCCAAGTCAAGCTTTGCGCAAGTCTTCACCGGGCTTTGCCAGCCCCGATCACCTCATCCATGGTCTTTCGGCGAGGGCCATCAGCGCGTGGCCCCGGGACTGGGCCGGTCCCACTCTTGCAGCATTTCAAAGCGATTTCGACTCGTAAAAACGCGCCAATTCCAACAGCGGTTTCTCCAATTTCCGGTAGTATTCGTCCTTCGGCAGTGTCCCCTTTTCTGCCCGGATACGGAAGACCGCCCGTTCCAGCGCATCCCGCTGGGCGCGCTCTTGAGTAGTCAGTTTGCGCTCGCTCTGGCTCGGAATCAAGCAAAACTGTCCGGCCAGAAGTCCATCGACGGCGGTGTTTGACCTGGGCTTCTTTGCGGGACGCAGGCCTTGAAACCAATCGGCGGGCGTGCCCAATTTGTCGCCGTTATCATCCAGGAGGGCGTGCTCGGTGATAATGCGCCCCTGGAGTTTATAGAACTCAGCGGTCTGCCGGGAGGCGCTCAGGAAAGCCTCCAGGAGCGAAACCTCGCCGTCCTTGTCGAGATCGGCCCGCGGGTCTGAAATCGCTTGTGCGAAGAACTGTCCGAAGCGGGTGAAATTGATTTCGTTGCCGCTGCGTGTGGCGGTGATGACGACGCGGTTGGACCTGGACAATTGATTGAGGAAGGGCGCGCTGGAGGCGCTGGTATCAATGAACGCCAGCGGGCGCGTGAAGGGGCGAAGCCAGCCGGCCATTTCGGCGGCGGTGACATCCGGTCCGCGGAGATTGAATTTGGCGGCCTGGCCGTCGAAGGTGCCGTGGCCGATGAGCACAATCCAGAGTTGGGCCAGGCCGTCGGTGGGTTGAGACGCGAGAGTCTGTTTGAGCAGATCGAAATCGTTGGTAGCGCCCTCTGCGCCAAGACCGAGGCTGATAAGCCGGGCGCCCCCTTTGGCGCAGGCCTTCTTCCATAAGGCCGCCTCCTGCCTGAAGATAGCCGCGTATTCAGGCTCGCCCGCCGCGCCCACCACGGTGATGACGGTCGTCTGGCCGGCAGGCGCGGCGGGCGACGCAATGGCACTGAAAGTCAAAACAAATCCGACACCCAAAAGCCATAATGACCAAAACCGAGTTGGGGACCGCGAGACACGCGAAACACGGGGAGAAAAGAGAGGGGAACCACGGAATACACGGAATACACGGAACCGCCGGAATATGCCCTTGGTTGGAAGGTTTTGAGCTCTCTGTTTTCTCATTTCTGCTTTTCCTCGCGAGTCATGGCATTCCTTTCCAGCGGCGCAGGCCCCATTCGGAGACAAAGCAAACCAGGGCGAAACTGAACATGAGCGGTGTGTGCCAAAGCGGATAGCTCCAGGCCTCCATGACCGGGGCATGGCGCCGGGGCAGATTGCGCGCAAAGGCATTCAGCCTAGTGGCGGGAACGATTTCGCCGCCGGTCTTGCGCGCGATGGCCTCCAGCAGCGCGACGTTCGGTGTCAGAGACTGGAATTCCGCGGCGGCGAGATCGGTTGCCCAGCCTGCCTCGGCGCTGCCGACCGGGGTGCCGGCTGAATTCGTGGCCCAGGCCGTGGCACAGTAGCCGCCGGCGATGCGCGGGACATAGGTTGCGGTGTAGAGACCCGGTTCATCGGGGGAAGCCTCGGCGCGGAGGTCAATGGCGTTGGTCAAGACGCCTGCGGTTGCGTCGGAGAGGACCGGCTGGACCTGGATGCGCACATTGGCATTGTCCAGCGGTTGGAATTTCGGGTCCATGACGCGGACTTGAAGGACTACCGCGCCGTTGGGGTTCCGCGGTTCAGGTCGAGCCGTGAGTTGAACGCGATTCGGCACGTCGGTGACCAGCCAGCGCAACAGTTGCCTCCAGGCCTTGTTCATGTCGCGATGCGCCGCGGCATCGTGAAAGCCCCAGCGCCACACATCGCCGATCATCATCGCGGCGGTTCGGCCCCGTCCGAAGCGTTGGACGACCAATGCGGGCGACTTCTGGCCGCTGGCATCGGTGACCGTGCCAATGACACTGGCGCCGGGCCTGGGCTCGCCCACCGGATTGAAAACCTCGAATGGGGTCATCTCACTCAGCCGGGATTCTTCACTCTTTTCGTTGTCCCTGAGCCGCGCCCAGGGCTGGAGCAGTCCTTCGCGGGTCAGGTCGAAATGGTAGGGGCCGGTGTATTTGACCGGAGCAGGGTGATCCAGATAGACCGGCAGCATGTCTCCAATGGGCGTGTTCCGGTACTTGCCTTGCTCGAAGGATTCCATGCCCCCGAGCATGAGGAATCCGCCCCCGCGTTCGGAGACATATTTCTGGAGCAGATTGGCCTGGTCGGGAGTAAAAAAGGCTTCCTCGAGATCGCCAACGATAACCGCTTTGTATTGATAGAGGTCTTCCGCAGTACGCGGGAAGCCGCCGCGCAGTTCAAATTGGTCGCGCGTGTTAAGCCGGACCAGGACGGGCTGGTCGTATTGCTCGACGTCCTCAGGGGATTGATTGCCGAACCCTCGGAAGAGCGGGTTGCTCGTTTCTCCCGGCCGTCCGAGGAAATGGAATCTCGGCTCGCGTTTGGCAACCCGGAGCAGGGCGACTAACTGGACTTGCGGGTCATCCTGCGCCGCGCGGTTGAGAAACTTGAATTCCCAATTTGGCCGGCCCGAGACATAGAGAATCCGGTAGGGGCCATGTCCGCGATTGATGACGGCCACGGCCTGATTGTTTTCGAGCGTTGCCTCCTGGGTGTCCGCCGGGCGGCTCGATGCTTCCAACTCATTCCGAGCGCGGACCTTCACCCGGTAGAAGACCAGGCCGGGCGCTTCGGGCCGGAACCGGAAACGGAAGGCGAGTTGGTCATTGGTTTTTCGTGCTCTAAGCCGCTGTTCGCCGACCTGTTTGCCGTCCGTTTCAAGCAGCCGCGCCACAATCGTTTGTCCCCTGTACCCGGAGGCGGAGACATTTACCTGAACCGAGACGGGCGCATCCTCGAACTCAGTCTGCTCGGTCACGACTTGCTGGATAGCGATGTCCTTGACCGGGTCCTGGCTGCCACTGACTACGGGGTAAATGGGAGGCGAACCTTGGAGATCGGGCACCCCTTGAAGGTCGGTCGCATTGCCGTCGGTCAGGAGCAGGATGCCGGCCAGGGGGCGGCCTTTGTACCGCTCGGCCAGGGTACGGAGGGTAAAGCCAATGGCCGAGGCCCGTCCGTTGAAATCGAGGTCACTAAAGTCCCTGGTGGATTGGAGCCGGGCATCGAAGTAATAGCGGCGGACGTCGAAATTGTCCTCGAGCGTTGATTGCCAGGCGCCGCGTTCGGGGTCAAGAAGCCGGCGAAGCGATTCTCCGCGGCTGATGGATGCGCCGCGGTCCTTGATGCGCATGCCCTGGCTGTTGTCGGCGACAATGGCAAAAAGGTTGGAGCCCGGGCGCGCCCGCTGTGTTGACCAGAGTGGCCGGAGCAGGCACAGACACAGGGCGCCCAGCCCCAGCATTTTCAGAAGGGCGCAGAGCCATCGGAGCGGCCCGCCAGCGCCAGCCCGATAATTCCAGGCGACAAGCCCCGCGCCAACCGCCAGGGCCCCCACCAGCGGCCAAAGCCAGCTCAACCCGGCAAAAATGATGGTTGAAATGGTCACTTATCTTTCCCGAGTTCTTCGTAATAATGCTGGACCAACTCGGCGTAACGGCTGGGAACCGGGTCGCGGTCGATGGGTACCAGCGCTTCATGGGACGCCCGGCGCGCCAATTCCTCCCGAATGCGCTCTTGCACTTCGACCAGTGGATTCAGGACCCGCAAGCGCACCACTGCCCAATCCGGCTTCCTGGCCGCCTTCTGATACTCGCGGCGCAAAACCAACGCCCGTTGGCGCACCGCGGCCAGTTCGTTTCGCAAGGCGGGGTCATCGACCATGTCCTCCACGTCACGCAGGCGCTCCGACCACGGGACGAAATCATTGCCCGTAATCGGGCCGGAAAGCCATTCTCCGCCCCGGTTCAACAAGGTCTCCACCTCGCGCGTCAGGTTGCCGCCCTCCCCGCCTCCGGCGGCGCCGCCCGCCGTCAGCGAACTGAGCCGCCTGGCGCCCTGTCCGCCGGCACGGCGCGCGCCGCCGTTGGGCTGATTGTTGCGATTGGATGAAGCGAGTTGGTCCGCGTTCTGATCGCCTGAACGGCTGCTTGCCGAGCTTTGCCGTGGGCCTCGGGGCGATTGGGCGGCTTGCCGGGAGGAACGGGCAAGCTGTGCCTGCGGGCTGTTAGTGGATATCCCGCCAGGGTTCTGAGCGGTTCCCTCCTCGCCCGAAGGGGAGGCCTGCCGGTTGGTTTGGGCGGCTCCGCCCTGGCCCTGGGCGATTTCGCGCTGCACCTGGCTGGCAAGATCGTTAAGCTCCTGTTGAGCCAGGCGGAGAGCGTCTGAATCGTTGCCCAGAACGCTCGATGCGGCCTGTTCGACACCTTGTTTCAACCGGTTGAGGTTGTCACGGGCACGCTGAGCCGCATCGGTCGCCTGGGGCACAAAACCCAGGCGCAAGAGCTCGGAGGTCAGGTCCATGACTTTTGGGGCAGGCTGCTCGGACTTGTCTCTTAGCTTGTCGTAGAGGCCGCGAGTCATCATCCCTTGGCTGAGCAGTTGATTTTGGATGTCCTGGACATTCTGGGCGCTGCCCTGGCTGAATTTGCGAACTGTATCGTAGAGTTGGCGCGAGAGGAGGGGTTCCGTGGCCTCGGCCTGCTCGGAAACCCGACTGGCGCGCTCGATTAGATTGGTCATGAGATGGTTTTGGCCGGCGAGCAATTCACTCGCTCTTTGGCGCTCGGGCGATTCCGAAAGGCTCTTACGCCCGGTATCGGAATTGTCGGTCATATCCTTGAGGATTTCGTTTTGGCGACTGGCAAGTTCGCGGGCCTGCTCCCGCATCTGGCGCAAATCCTGAGCAAATTGGCTGGAGCTCTTTCGCCGCATCTCGTCCTGGACTTGCCGCAACTGACGTTGGGCACGGGTGCCGGAGGCCAGGGCCTGAGATACCTCTCCCTGGGCCGCGGCTTGGGAGGCGCGCAGAACATCCTGGCGGGTCTGATCCAGTTGAAGGCGCTCCTGGGTCATGCTTGACTGGTTTTGGGGGCTGTCCATTCGCTGGCGCAGGGCATCGACACTCGACAGCATCTTCTGTTCGTCCTCTTCGAGCCGTTTGAGACGGCGCCGGATTTCAGCCCGCTCTTCCTCGGTGCGGGCCTGCTCCAGCGCGCTCTGCAATTCTTTGAGCCGGTCATTGAGGTCCTGCTGGCGGCGGGCCAATTCCTGAAGCCGGGCGCTGATCTCCAACTGCTCCCGACCCTGGGAGGAGACCGGCGCCTGCGCCTGGCTCTGGGTCTCGTATCGGTTCTGGGATTGGGTCAGGTCCATCTGATCCAGTTCAAGCTGCATCTGCCGACTCCGGCCACCGCTGCCCTGGCCTCCCGATTGCCGCCGGCCCAGCGACACCTGGTATTCATGCTGCTGAAGCATCAGCAGGCATTGGTAGGCGGCCTGTTCGGCATCCAGGGCCTCGGAGAGCGGGGCGGAAGATTGCGAGGCCTCTTTCATCCGCTCCAGAGCCGAGCGCATGTCCTTGAGGGTCTGGCTCCAAATCGGTGAGGTCCTAGGGTCCTGTTGGCGAGCGGAGGCCGCCTGGGCTTGCTGGATCGCTTGCTCCAGGGCCTGGCGCACGACTGCCAAATCACTGAGATAGTTGGCAGGCGCGCCAGTGACGGCGACGTGCGGGTGCGAAGGGGGGGCGGGCTGTGGGTGAGGCTCAGGGCCGGAGGACTGCGGCCCAATTTGGCCAAAGACGGCCGACGCCCAGAAGCCAGCCTGGGGCGCGCGCGACGACTCTTCGTTTCCTTCGTTTGCGTGGTGTACGAGCCACCCGCGGAATCCTGTCCTAGCGAGGCGGACCTCTGACCGGTTCTCCCATCTCATTGAGCATTGGGCATTAGGCATTGTGCATTTGGCATTGCCAATGAATAATGGTAAATGCCCAATGCTTAATGAGAAATGCCGCTGTGCGCGCCTCAGATGCATAGCGCTTCGCCCTCGCCGCACACGCAGCAAAGCCTGGCTCGCCTGCAACATGTTTTGCGACTCAAGGACTCCAGACCCCCCGACCGGCATCGGTCCCGGTTTCCACACACTGGATTCTCCTTGGTGAGAACTCTGTTCCTTCCCCGGCTTCGGAGTTGGTTGCTCGGACCGCGAACCGCCTCCTGGCGTAGAGGAACGTATCCCATTCGCGGCGCGCTGGATATTCCAGGTCGCGTTGATAATCTGCTTTTGCAGCTCCGCCAATCTTTGAGCGGGGCCGCCACTCCGCTGCCCACCCGCGCCCTGCTGCGAGCCTCCGGCCATCCCTTGTCCCTCACGGAACACTTCATCGAAGGGGCGGATCTCTCCAAAGAACAGGTCACCGGTGGTATGGCGTGGCCGGCCATCCGGTCCAAGGTCGTCGGCCCAGGCAAACCAGGAGACAAGCTGGTCGGGCTGGACATGGAGCTGTTCGAGACGTAAGAGGTAATGGAAGTTGCGCTTTTGTTTGGCGGGGACATTCTTGCCCAAGGTCACCAGCACCGGGTCTTTGCCTGCCTGGCAATAGCCCAGCCCGTAGGCCAATACCCCAAAATCGTCCCAGACGGTTCCTCGAAACGTGATCTCCTGGAGAGGAGAGGGACGCATGTCACCTCGCGGAGCAGTTAGGACCAGTTCCGGTGTGCGATTGGTGAGGACACTGAAAACGAACTGGGAAGGGACCTTGTTGGTCCGGCCCTTGGCATCTACGAGTTCCAGGTTATAGGTGGCACTGTGGCCGAGGACAAAGCCGCCGAGTGAAGCCTCAGGCCGATTCGGCTCGACCTTGAGAGGAATGGTTTCGGCCTGCTTGTCGGTGCTCAGGAGGTTCGCGGTGCGAACGGGCTTGTTGAGGTGAAGCGCCAGGTCCAGCCGCGAACCTTCCACTGCCGTCACGCGGAGCGTATCCTCAATGTGTTTTGGCTTTTCACGGGTGTAGGCTGGGAAGAGGAGGCTGGCATCGGCCCGCTCCAAACGCGGATACTCGAAGACAGTGACTTTGAAGTCGCGGGTGCGCCCGCCGGCATAAGCGATGTAATACTCGAAATTAGTCGTCACTTCCGGGACGCTGCCGCCGAACATGGGGTCCGCCAGGCTCTTGACCAAGGGGATACGCGCATTGGAGCGCGGATGCCCCGGTCCGCCGGTGGCCGAGTCGATAACCAGGTTCACCGTCGCCGGCAGCGGGCCCTTGAACCGGGCGAGCACAACCAACGTGTCCCCGCGCTCCAGGTTGGCATCGCCAGGCGTGACGGTGACGCCCGACACAAAGTTGCGGATCAGCAGGGCACGTGTGCCGGGCGTGCGCAGGCCCCACAGGACGAGACCAAACAGGCACAAAGCTGCCCAATGCGCCATCCGCCCGAAGGCTACGCGCGATTCCGGAATCAGGCCCGCCCAGTCGTATCGACGGCTGTGCTCCAGGGTTTCTTTGAGCAACCGCTCCTGGAGGAATCCCAGTTCGGCGCCCTCGGTGCGGCTTTGCTGAGCGGCGGTAAGAAGCCGCCCATCGAGCTGGGGAAAGCGCCGTTCCAACTCGATGATGAGCGATGCCGCATCGGGCTGCCTCGAATGATGCCGAATAATCAAGACCGCAATGGTTCCAATACCCAGAGCCGCGATGACGGGCAATGAGAGTGAGGAAGCCAAGCCGCTTGCTCGCTCAATCTCGAGCAGGGCGAGTCCAACCGCCGCGGCCGCCGCCCAGCCAACGGCTAGTTTGCACCAAAACTGAAGCCGGCTCCGGCAGGCTGCGACCTCGTCGAGCTGCGCTTTGAGATGAGGATCAATAGGCATAAGCCAGGTCTCCTTTGTTGTTTTAAGCGGGGGCGTTTTCCTTTGCCGTCATTCGGGCTGTCCGCCCGCCCAACCACGTTTCAGCCAACAGCACGGCGATCGTCGCTATGAGAAACCATCGCCATAACTTCTCGCGAGCCTCCAACTCGGCATTCTCCAGATGGAGCTTCCGCGCTTTCTCACGGGCCACGGAGGGCGCCTGAGTCGCAACCGGTGCGCCCAGTTTCTCCAAATCATCGACCGGCATGGGGGTTAGGCGGCTTTCGGCGGGGTCGAGGTTGACCACGAAGTGATGCCTGGCATTGCCGGTGCTCAGGGTATAGACACCAGGTAAAAGGACAGTGAAATTCGTTTTTTGACTAAGCGATATCCGGGCGCCATCGGGTGTCCGAAGGTCGATCGAATCGTTCCCGTTCCGGTTCAAAGGGATTGTATCGCCGACAAAGTATTGGGGCGGCGGAGGCGGTGGCGCCCCGCTTTCCTCCAGCAACGAATACATAAGCGGCACGAACTTCGAAGATAAGGCCAACTGGCTCTCCTCCGGCTGCCAGCCCGAGGTGAGAATGAGCACCCGGCCCTTGCCGAGAGGGACCTCGAGCAGAGCCGGGTCGCCATCATCGAAGGCGGCCAGCACGCGGGCGCCAGGAATAGCCGAAGCCTCCATACGCCGGTATTTCCAGAAGTGAATCTTGGTAAAATCATTGTAGGGCGGGTCGGCAAAAGGCGCGAAGAGCGGATGACGGAAATCAATTTGGGCCAACATCGCGTAGTTGCTTGGATGCGCCTCTTCGATTTGGAGGTCACCCACGTGCAGAAGTTGACCTAAAGTGGGGGCATCGGATGCCGAGCGGAGAGCGAACAGGACGGTCTTGCCCGCCATGATTTCCTGCCGCAATACGCCGGCCAGGCTATTTGGCAGCGACGAGGTAACCACAATAAGGTCCGCGGACTGAACCTGGGCTGGGGAGAGCGGCGTAGAGGGAACGTGGGGCAGAACGCTGACTTCCTCCCGGCGCGTCTCTTGAAAGGCCCGTTCGAGGAAGAACAGGGGCTGCTTCGGGTCGTTGGCCGCTTCCGTTCCCAGATAGAGCACAGTCAGCTTTAGCCGCTCCGGCGCGAGTGCGAACACCGTGTTGTTGAAGTCCTGGTCGTCGCCTTGGAGCAGGACGCGATCCGGGACCGGCGCCGCGGTCGGGGTCGGCAAAAGCACAATACGGCTCTGGCCCGCGGGGACGTACAACTCCAGCGGGTTGCCTGTGAATCCACTGCCGCTCTCTGGCGCCCAACCCACTCTGAACTGCTCCCGGCGGGAATCGGCGGCGTTGGCAATCCGCAGACGAACGCTCGTGCTTGACTTGAGGGCGAAATCCCCGGACGCGGGGACCCATTGGATGGAGGCATCACTGGCTGGCAGAGGCTTCAGCCGTTCAACGGATAAATTCACATGTTTCGGCCACTCGTAGCCTTGCAGGGCGCCGAGGCGGCTGCCCTCCTGGAGATCGGTTATGAGCACAATTTGTCCCGGGCTGGGCACCTGTTTGGTGTGGCTGTCAGCCAGGCGTTCGGCTGCGTCTATAAGGGCGTCGCCCAGGTGTGTGGCCGACCAGCCCGGGTGAACCGCAGCCAGCTTGCCGATGGCCAATTGTGTGCGCTCGCCAACCGGAGTCCGGTTCCACTGGTCGAGGGTCACCAACCAGTGCGTCTGCCGGTCAAAGGTGCAAAGCGCAACCTGGTCTTCGGGTGAGCTTTTCTCTAAAGCGGCCTTGGCCTTGGCGAGGGCGTCCCGCCAAAGATTGGGCCGGCGCATGCTGGCGCTGGTATCGACCAGGATAACCGTGCGCTTCGCTCCCGGGCCAGCGGAATTGGAAATGGCACGCTTGATGAATGGACGGGCAAAGCCCAGGGCCAACAGACAGAGAATCAGGCATCGGAGGGCCAGCAGCAACAGGTGCTCCAGCCGCGACCGCCGCGTGAGCCTCGGAGGGGACGGCATCAGGAACATCAAAGAACTGAACACCGTCCGGCGGCGTGTGGTGCGGCGGATGAGGTGAAAGAGGATCGGCAGGGCCACCGCCAATCCACCGAGCAAGAAAAGTGGCGCCAGGAAGCTCATAGGATCATTTCGCCGAAGCGCCCCCTGGCCGGTGGTGGGCCGAGGACCGGGTTATTGTCCGCCGATGCTGCATTCGCCGGGCTAGGAAATCGAACAAGGCCAGTTCCAGAGGCTGGTCCGTGGAGAGCCTCTGGTAGGCGGCGCCCAACTGTTGGCAGGTGCGGCGAAGATGGGCGCAATGAGACTTAAGTTTGCTCTGATAGGCCTTCCTCGCGCTGCCGGGGTCGATGAATAGTGTGCGGCCCGACTCAGCGTCTTGAAACATAGAAGGGGTGTCGAAGCCGAATGTCCACTCGGCGGGGTCGAGGATTTGAAACACCACTAGGTCGTGGCCGCTGGCGGCCAGGGCGGCCAGATCCGGAGCAAGACGTTCAAGCGGGGCCAGGAAATCGGAGATGAGAACCATCATGCCGCGTTTATGGGCGACCTCGGCGATGCGCTTCAGGGGCGCGCTGAGGTCCGTCCTCTGCCCGCCGCCCGGCTTCTCCAGGGCGAACATCAGTTGACGGAGATGGCCGGTGCGGTGGCGCGCGGGAAGGTATTCGCGGATTTCTTGGTCGAAGGTGAGCAGGCCGACGGCATCGCCCTGGAGATAGAGGAAATAAGCCAGCGTGGCGGCCAGCGTGGCGGAGTAGTCGGCCTTGGAATGGGCAAGCGAGCCAAAAGTCATGGAGCGGCTCTGGTCCGCGAGCAGGAGGCAACGCAGGTTTGTCTCCTCCTGGAACTTCTTGATGAAGTAGCGGTCCGTCCGGGCGAACACGCGCCAATCCAGGTATCGCGGATCATCATCCGGCATGTATTGGCGGTATTCACTGAACTCGACTGAGAAGCCGTGATGCGGGCTGCGATGGATGCCGCTCCAGAAGCCCTCGACAACCGTACGCGCCCGCAACTCGAGATTGCGAATACTCATCAGGGTCTGTGGGTCGATGAGCGATGCCGCTGGAATTGGAGAAAGCCGGATTTCCGTCATAGGAGATGCGGTTAGATGGGGGGCTTGAGGGTTTCGAGCAGTCGCTTGGTGATGTGCTCGACTTTGACGCCTTCGGCCTCCGCCCGGTAGTTGAGCAGGATGCGATGGCGCAAGGTTGGATAAGCCAGGGTCTGGATGTCCTCGATGGTGACATGCGCCCGCCCTTTGAACAGTGCGCGCGCCTTGGCCCCCAATACCAGGAACTGGCCGGCCCTGGTCCCGGCGCCCCAACTGGCCCATTCGCTGATGAAATCAGGCGCGGCCGGTTGGTGGGGGCGCGAAGCGGCCGCCAACCTGACGGCGTAGCGGGCGATCTCGTCGGCGATGGGGACCTTCCGGACCATTTCATGGAACCCCAGCACGTCCTGGCCTGTGAATAGCGGTTCAATCGCCGCGGGCTTTGAGGAAGTCGTGCGAGTGACGACGGCCACCTCCTCCTCCTCGGGCAAGTAGTCCATCACCACATTGAACATAAACCGGTCCAATTGCGCCTCCGGCAAGGGATAGGTTCCCTCCATCTCGATGGGGTTTTGCGTCGCCAAAACAAAAAACGGCTCCTCCAGCGCATGGCGAATTCCGGCGGCGGTCACCTGGTGCTCCTGCATTGCCTCCAGCAGGGCCGCCTGGGTTTTGGGCGGAGTGCGGTTGATTTCATCGGCCAGAATCATGTTGGCGAAAATGGGGCCGCGCACGAAGGTCAGCTTCCGGCCTTCGGGACTCTCCTGCAGGATCTCGGTTCCAGTGATGTCCGCCGGCATGAGGTCGGGAGTAAACTGGATGCGCTGGAACTTCAGGTGAAAGATCTGCGCGATGGACTTCACCAGCAGGGTCTTGGCCAAACCCGGCGCGCCGGTAATCAGGCAATGGCCCCCCGCAAAGAGGGCAATAAGAATCTGCTCAATGACATCTCTCTGGCCCACGATGACCTTGGCCAATTCGGCCTCAATCTGCGCGCGGCCCGCGGTGAGACGTTCGACGACCTGGCGTTCCACCGCGATGGCAGAGGTGGCATCCGACTGAGGTTGGGGTCCGATAAGAGTGTTGGGAGTGTTCATTTGGGTCTCGGTTTGGAAATGGTCAGGCATCGACTAATTTGCGATTTGCGATTGAGGTCATTGATTAACTTACGATTTACGATTGAGGTCTCGCTGGCTCGAACCAGAGCCATGCCTTTCTCCCGGAGGGCCACGCGACAATACTCAACGTTCTCCTCTCTGCGTGCCTCGCGTCTCCGCGGTTGAGTTGGCGCTCCGAGACCCGCGGGGCCACGGCTAGCAAAGGGAACGCAATCAAACCGCAGAGACGCGAAACACGCGGAGAGCCGAAGGCCCCGGAGAGGCGCGCACTTGGGCTTTGATTGGGCATTAGGCATTGGGCATTGCCAATGAATAATGCGAAATGCCCAATGCTTAATGAGGCATGCCGAAAAGCCACAAGTCCCGACAGGGACGGCTGAGGCGGCCGCGAGCAAAGACGTTGGGCACGGGGTCGGCCGTCCCTGCCGGGACTTACTCCATCTCCCGCGCGCACCCAACGTTCAAGACGTTGGGCTATTCTCGGAAGTGCCTCCGGCACAAGGGCAGGCCCGGTCCTCACAATGACTCGCCCGTGCCAAAGGCTAGTGGCATCGGGTTCGGAGACCTGCGCTACGGTTTTGTAAATGGGTCCGGTCTGCCTCATGGTTTAGAACCCTTCTGTTGATTAACCGGAACGAAGCTCGTCTCCGCCTGCGGTGGCAATCCGCCATCTATTTCCAGGAGCAGGTGAAGCGCGGCTCGGAATCGAGGCGCATATTCAAGGGCTTCGAGGACCTGCCGGCGCGCCTCCGGTTGGCTTCTTCGTTGTGCGGGTTCCCGTTGCGCCAGGGCGCGGTGTACTTCGAGGACCTGCCGGCGCGCCTCCGGTTGGCTTTGGTGATAGAGCGCCTTGGCCAGGAGGAAATGCGTCTCGGCCGGGTCGGGCGGATCCAGTTGGAGCAGGGCGCGGTAGGAACTGATGGCCAGGCCGGTTTGGCCAGTGTGCTCGGCTGCTCGCCCCAGGAATTGGTAGGGTGGCGCGACGAGAGGATTGACGGCAAGATATCTCTGGGCATTGGTGATGACGCCGGACCAGTCTTGCGCCGCGGCATCAAGTTGCATCAAGCGCAGGCAAGCGTCCGGCGCTTGGTCATCCTGTTGGACGAAAGTTCGCAGGATGCGGCGTTCTTCATTCATATTGCCCATCCCGCGCTCGACCCCGGCCAGAAGCATGTAGGCGCTATCGGAGCCGGTCTGGCTGGGATATAAATCGATGAGCCGCCGCAGGATTGGCGCGGCTTGCCGCCACTTCTTTGCCTCCGCAAGCTGCGCCGCCTGGTGGGTCATGACCCAATAATTTGTCGGGTGGTCTTTGGCCCAGTCCTCCCGCGAGACAGGACCCGATGACGGCGACGAGAACGGATTGACCGAAATCGGCGCCCTTTGGCGGCCCCCGGTAGAGAGCGGTCCCGAATCGTTTGGGCCGGGTCCTCCTGGACTCGGTTTCTCGAAGTCCAGGCCAGGGGCGAGTTGTTCGGCCTGTTGGCGGGCAAAGGTGGCGAAATCGTTGTCGAGTCGTTTCATCGGAACGGTGTGCTTGGCGATGGCCTCATTGATCTCGGTTCCGTCGCCCAGGTCGCGGAGGATTGCCTTGAGTGATTCCAGGCCGAACCGCTTCACCAGATAGTCAACCACAAGCGAGGATTCGTAGTAAGCGAATTGAAGATCCAGGTTGGACCTTGCGGTCAGGAAGGCGGCGCTCAACTTCGAGACCGGGGTAAGCTTCCCGCCCAGAATCAGTTCGCGGTACTGCGGGTTCATCCGCTGGCCCCAAGCCGAATCGGCCTGGCTTTCCTCATACACTGAAATGCCCTCGCTGAGCCAGCGCGGCATCTTGTTCCGAGTCAAGTGGAGCGTGACGACGTGGCAGAACTCGTGCCAGAGCATGGATTCCCAGTTCACGGGGTTGCCGGGGAAGGCGACGGGGCTGTTGGCGGTGATGACGTTGCCGAAACAGACGCCCAGGTAACCCGGGTCCCCGGGCATGCCAAACGTTCTGACGGCAAAATCCTTCTGTTCGGGAAAGATCTCCACCGTGGTGCGCTGCCGGAGGTCCAGGCCGTATTTGGCGCAAAGGGTTGTTTTTGCCCGTTCCAGCAGGGCCAGGGCGCCCGCGCCATAGACGGCGGCTTCATGGGGCGACATGCGGAGGACGAAATCCTGGTTGGTCAGGCTCGCGAAACTGGCCATTGTATCGTGCAGGGTGGCAAGATTATATGCCTCGACGTCGTACCCATCCTCTTTTTGGACCGCATCGGCCAGGCGCCAGCCCTCGGTCTCCTGGCCCAGGCGGAGCAGGTCCTGGGCAAGTTGTATCTTGGCCGGGAGATAATCGGGGTCGAAGCCCAAGGCAAGCCGCTGGTGGCGTGAGCCTTCGCTAAAACGATAGTTCTGGGACAATTTCAGGCCAATCAGGTAATCCACCCTCGGATTTGACGGCCAGAATTTGAAGGCGTTCTCCGTTGCGGTCTGCTCCTGCCGGGGGTGATTTTGCAACTCGTCCAGAACGGCGCGGTAAGCCCAGGCATCCGGGTCCCAAGGATTAACGGAGTCAATGCGCTTCAGGAGCTTATGCGCCTGGGGATAGTCTTCGGCATCGATGCTGTGATCGACCAACAATAGGAGACTCCCAACGTGGTGGCTGTTGGTCTGCAGGGCTGCCTGCAGGGAAGCCAGCATCAGTCCCGGGTCGCTCGGCGCGTATGCCTTGGCAAGTCCCAACTCTAAATCGGGGTCGTTCGGCAGTTCTTTCAGTGCCTCGGTAAAGGTCTTGGAGGCCAGGGCATAATCATGCTCCTGGAGCGCCAGTCCGCCAATGGCCAAGTAAACCGCCCGTTCCTTGGGGTCCGCCTGCTTCGCGCCGGCATAGACCGTGTCCAGGACGCGTTTTGGGTCGGCCCCGGCAAGCAGAGCCGCCTCGCCAAAGACCGTCAAGCTTACCGCGTCACGATAATCGCGCGGATTGGAGCTGACGGCGTGAATGATTCTTTGAACCATTTGGCTGGCTTCCCCCGTTCGGCCGTTACTCAGAAAGACCCGGCGGGCCTGCCACATCAACCGCACGCTCCACCGATCTTCGGCCAAGGCGTGGGTGATGGCGGCAAGGGCTTGGGGATAGCGTCCCCTGGCCATCAGGGCCTTGCTCTCCCAATCTCGCCATTCGTCCGAGCGATAAGACGAGGGGGCCTCGCGTTGCGCCAGGGCGGCGCAGGCCTCGTAGTTGCCGGAGAGGAACAGATGTTTTGCCTTGGCCAGGTCTTCGTCCGCTCCGAGACAGGCCCAGGCAAGACCCAGCGCGAGCAGCCCCACTATATGTGGCCGCCAGGTCCGTGCGACGCGGCGCTGAATGACAACTGGACTTCTCAAGCTAATCCCGCAGTCTAATCCACGTTGCGCCATCGCTCAAGTGGGTGGATGTGGGGAGCGGAGTGCTGGAGTAGTGGAGTGATGGGGCGCGCCGAGCGAGGACGCGCCCAAGATCGTAAGGGGCTGGCTTCCCGACAGCATGCCGGTGAACTGGAGCATGCATTGCTTGCTCTCGCCCGGCTTCACTGCGCCGATGAGCAGCGGCATGGACGGGTTGCTGTCGATGCTGCCCAAAGTGGCGCCGGTCAGCGTGCGGGCGGGGGTGAGGCGTTTTGATAGAACTCGAGTTGCGCCTGGAGAGCTTGCGCGAGGCGTTGCTGGCGGTCCTTCAGTGCCAACCGGAGGGCCCGCTGGAGAGTGGCAACGGCCTCGGCGGGGCGCCCTGCCGCGGCTAAAGCGGTTGCGAGCGTGGCGAGGACGACCGGGTTTTGGCCTTGGGTAAGACCTTCGGCTCGTCGCGCCAATTGAATCGCTCGGCGCGAGTTGCGGACGGCAGGATCCGAACTGGCGGCCAGCAATAAGGCCAGGTTGTTGCAGGTGCTTGGGTCATGTGGCTCCAGCTTGAGGGACAACTCATACTGCCGGGCCGCCTGGCGCAGGTGGCCGGTGAGACGAAAGGCGTTGGCCAGGTTGTTGTGGGCGTGCGCGGAGCCGGGGCGGAGCGCCACGGCTCTTTTGAGGTGCCGGATCGCCTCTGCGAGCTTCCCGGCCCTGGCGAGAAGGAGGCCGAGATTGTTCTGAGCGAGGTCGGCATTGGGATTCAGCGCGAGCGTGGTTCGATAAAGCGTCTCGCTATTGGAAAAGAGCGCGCTGTGGCGCCAGGTCAATGTCCCGAGCACCGGGAGCAGGATGGCGGCGCAAGCATACACCAGGGCCGGCGCGCGCAACCGCCCCGCCAACCGTGTCACTAATGCGGCGCCCAGGGCGATGAGTCCGAGACTCGAAACGTAGGCCCAGTGGTCGGACACGAAGGAATAGCGCATGAAGTAGCCGTTGAAGAATCCGAGCAGCGGAAAGAGCGTTCCGGCAAAGAACAAAACCGCCGTGAGCGGCCCCCGTCCGATTCTGCGCCGCGCCAGGTAGAGAGCGCCTACGACCAAGAGCCCCGCCGCCGGCCAGAACCATTGCCCAAGCGCGGTGGCATCCGGATGCCAGCGCGGGTAGATGAAACAGAGATTGGCCGGCCAAAGCAGTTTGCCTGTATAAAACCAGAGCGCCCGCCCGGCGATGAGGCATCTTTGGGCGAAGGGAATATCCCAGTCCGGCCCCCGGGCGCCGACGTGCGTTCGTTCAAGCCAGGCGGTGAGCAGGCCCAACCCGATGCTGGCAATCCAGAACGGGAGGGTTGGCAGCACGTCCTTCCGCCAGCGCAGGCGCCCGCGTTTCCACCGGCAAATCAGCAACAGGACTGGCGGCAGCGAGAAGGCGGTGGCCTTGGCCAGGTAAGCGCAAAGGAAGAGCAGCCAGGCCAAAAGCCAACTCTGCCATCCTCGCCCGGATGCCGCCTTGGGCTGGCGGTCGTCTGGCGCCTCCGTGGGCCAAAAACCGGCGAAGCGCCCGTAGCAGAGCAGCGCGGCGAGGTAGAACACGAGCGAGAGGACGTTCTTGCGTTCGGTTATCCAGGCGACCGACTCGACCATCAGCGGGTGGAGAGCCAGCACGGCCGAGGCGAGCATGGCGCCCGGAACTTGCAGGTGTTTCAGAAGCCGCCAGAACAACACGACCGCCAGGAAATGGAGCAGGACGTTTTCAACGTGATAGGGCAGCGTCCAAAAGCCCCAGAGATGGTAGTCGAGCCAAAAGCTGGTTGCGGTAAGAGGGTAGTACTGCTGCAGGGCGGTGAGGTCGGTCCAGATCCGGGCCAGACCCGAGGCGTTTTGGAAAAGCCCTTGCAGCTTGAGCGTCCAGGCGTCGTCGTCCCAGACAAATCCTCCGCGAAGACAGGGCCAATAGGCCAGGAACATGGCAAGCCCCAGCAAACCCAGGCGCAGCCAGCCCTTGTCCCACCACCGCTCAAGGACGCTCTGCCTCCCGCCATTATTCATGCGCCAACTCTACCACGCCGCGAAATAACCGTGAAGTCTCTTCCGCTCCTCGCCTGCTTCGATTTGGGGCGTCGATCTGCTGCTCGCCCGGGCGCCTACCCTTTTTGCTGGCCGTTTTTCCTGGCCACGTTATTAAGGCCGAGCACGATCTGATAGGCCTCGTCGCGAGAGGCATCGGGGGTGAACGTGAGCACGCCATTGGCGATGCGGCCGGTTATCAAGGGTGCGGCAAGCCACCGCCCCGTAGTGACCTTCTTGTTCCGGCCGCTGACGAACTGGCTGAAGATGGCCAGGTGCTTGCCGGGATTATCCGCCGTGTATTGCTCCAGCAGCCAGGTTCCCCGGCGGTCGAACTGAATCCGGATGGCGAACCCGCCGATGACGTCGATGACCCGAGCCTCTTTGACATTGGCCTCGGTGAGGAACGGTTCATTCTCGACGTTGACCATGAAAGGCTGATCGCGGTCGATGGGCACGGGCTGGTAGCGGTTGCTGCCGTCCCGATTGACCTCCAGGTGTACGCGCAGGATAGCCTCCTGGGATTTGCTATCGGTGGTCTTGCAGCCGGAAATCAGGACCAAACAGCACGCCACCAGCAAATAGAGGTTGAATCGGTTCGGATGAATCATCATAGTGCATCAAAAAATCGTAAGTAATCGACAAAGTAAAGTCCGTTATGAGCAAGCAATACAACAAGGCACAGAAACGCCAGCGCCGTCAGCGCTTTATCAAACGCCGGAAAACCGCTACGAGATCAAAGGCCGCCGAGGCGGCGGCCAAGGAGGAGGCGAAAGTCGAGCCGACCGCATAGCCACTCGGGGATTGATGGGAGTGATGGGCTCGGGGATCGACCAGTTGGCTGGCGGGCTTCGTTGCCTCGGTTTCCTTCTGTAGGCCGGAGCGGAGCTCGAGCCTCTCCGAAAAGGCCCGGTCGGGCTCACTTCATCGGCCACTTCGTCGGCCACTTTGTCGAAAAACAAGAAGGATTCGACACAGTGGCCGATAAAGGACCGGAGGAATGACCCTTTTCGGATAACCTCATGCTCGTTCCCTTGGCAGGTCTCCCCTGACCCGTCAGACCTCGGAAAACCGGACTCGTCAACCGCTGGGGCTCTCAGCGGATGCGATCAGGTTCGCCGGGCAAGCTGCGTGGCCCGGGCGTCTCGCCCAGGCAGACCTGCGTGACGCGCGGCGGGGTTGATCACACCCGTTGCCTTACCGCCACCCCATGACCCCAATACCCAATACTCCATCACTCCATCACTCCAGCTCCAGGGCCTGCGGTTCGGCCGCCCCTCACTTCTGCGCCAGGGCTTCCTCGAGGGCGTGGATGACCCGCGGCGAATCCGGGGTCGTTCGAGGTTCGAAACGCTTGAGAATCTTCCCGTCCCGGCTGATGAGGAATTTGGTGAAGTTCCAGCGGATATTGCCGGGGAAGGGAGAATCGCCGCCGGCAAGCAGGACATAGAGCGGGGCGCGGTGGGGGCCATTGACCTCGAGCTTGTCGAAGAGGGGGAAGGTCACGCCGTAGGTGCTTGAGCAGAACTGCTTGATTTCGCTGTCCGTGCCCGGCTCCTGGTGGGCGAATTGATTGCAGGGGAAGCCCAGGACGGTGAAGCCTTTACCGGCGTACTTCTTCTGAAGGGCTTCCAGGGCTTTGTATTGCGGGGTAAAGCCGCACTTGGAGGCGACGTTAACAATGAGGAGGACCTTGCCCCGATACGCGCTCAGCGGGGTGTCCTGGCCATCGATGTTCTTGACGACGAGGTCGTACATTGAACCGGCGCAGACGGTGGCGGCCTGGAGGCACAGAACCGCAGCGAACAGAGCTAGTGTTTTCATAATCAAGACCAGTAGCATACATGATTGGCATGTCAAATCGGCGCCGGGGTCGGTCCTCACTTTTTCCGCGGGAAGGGAAGGCGAAGTGGTGGAAAGAGGCGCAGGACTCACAGGCGCAGGACTGACCCCGGCGCCTTCCGTGCCCGGCGAATTCAATCGCGCCCGAGATTTTGCGTGCCTTTTTGTTCAGGGAGCCTTAGGCCTGTGTCTATGGCAAAACATTCTTATGAGGCCTGGTGTGGCAAAAAGGTGTTCGAGGGTGGGATGGGCAATGTGGCGGTCTGCCGGCAAAAAGAGTTCGGGGAGACCATGGCGGCGGTCTTCCTGGTGGACGTCTATTGCCTGGGAGTCAAGAACTGCTTCCTCTGCCGCTTCATGCGGTCGGAGAAGAGAGAAATGCTCGACAAGATTTTTGCCATTGAGGGAAGAACAGAGATGAGTCCCGCCTGCGCCAAGAAGCTCGTCCTGGACGCGGTGGCGTATGCCCGGAGTCTTGGGTTGGAGCCCCATCCCGATTACGCGCGAGCAGCCAGGTTGCTCAACCCAATCGATGCTACTCAGTGCCAGACCGTGTTCACCTTCGGTGACGATGGCAAGCCCTTCTACATCCAAGGGCCGCACGATTCTCGGGCGTTCGTCAGGCACGTAGTGGCTACCCTCCATCGCCGGCTGGGTGAGGGGAACTGCCATTACATGCTGACCGCCGACATGGGAGACATTCTGGAGGCACTGCCCCGTCGGGCTCCCAGGCCGTAATCCGAAGATTCCGCACGTGGTAGGGCGCGCAGTCCCCTGCGGCGCGGCAGTGCCATCAAGTTTGAATGACTTGCATGGCAGGATATTTTGACATTGGGGCGCGGCTGGCGGCCCTTATCCCATGGCCCGGATCTTCCGCTCCAGGTCGCGCCGATGAACCAGGTCCACGATTTCGAGGCGGCCGGGCCAGAGGCGAAAGAGCAGGCGGTAATCCTCGCCGATGCGCTGGCGGTACACGTCCGGAAGCGCCTTGAGACGCTTAACTCCGACAAAGGCGGACACCTCACCCGCCGCCAGACGCCCTGCCATCGCCACGCATGCCCGTGCTGTGGCTTGGGGCAGAGCGGTCAACTGCTCCTGGAAGCGGCGGGGGAATTCGGGCAGGCGGAGGGTCTGGCGGGACTGGACTTGTTCCGAGTCGAGCAGTTGCTCCTCGATCTCGGCGTCGTCAGCGGTGGCGGCCGCGGGTGGCGGGGCGGGCCTCCGCTGGAGGCTCTCAATTTTGGCGCGTGCGGCCTTGAGCTCGTGGCGAAGCTGGTTTCGCTCGTTGTGCCGCTCCTTCAGGAGGCCCTTGAGAGACTCGAGGCGTTCCCGGAGCGCCTTCGCCTCGGACTCGGAGAGCGCGGGCGGCAGGAGAGAGGCGGACGGCGGTTCGGGAAGAGTGAATGGGGTGGAGGGCGGCTGCGGCGGGGTGTAGCGGGCGGCACTGAGTGGCGGAGGGGGCTGGCTCTCGCGACCCCCCAGTTTCCGGTGAAGCTGCTCGATTTCCTTTTGAAGCTTGCGGGTCTCGCGGGCCTTGGCCTGCAACTCCTGCCGCGCCTTGACCAATTCCTCCGGCTCCTCGGCCGTGGCATTTCGCGGGGCGAAGAGCATCGCATCGACGACATCGCACATGGGATCGTCGGGTGGCAAGTTGAGCTTATCCCTGGCCCGGAGGAGTTGCTCCAGCAGGGTATCGGCCTCGATCTCATTGGTCATCGGGATGGCGCCGCGGGTGGCGACGATGCCCAGGGCGGGACGCGTATTCAGCAGACAGTAAGCGAGGTCCACCATGCCTGCCGCCGGTCTTTCGGCCTGCAGGGCCTTGAGCGCGGCTGCTTCCACCAGGTCGAGCTGCCGCCGGCCATCGTCGCCGGCCAGGACCAGATCGATGGTAAGCCGGTTGTAAGTAAGCGCGTCGAGCGCGCCCGGCTTGAGGCGAAGCAGCCGTTCCAGCAAAGGCTTGCTGCCTTTGCGCACCACTTCCATCAGGGCCAGGTCCCAGACCCACAGGGCCTCGTGCTCCATGGGCCAGGCCTCCAGCGCCCCCACGACCTGGTCCAGCAAACCAAACAGCATGAGCCGGTCGGCGAACGGGATGCGCAGGTTTGGGGGCACCTTGCCGGGGTCCAGCTTGCAGACCTCGTAGGAGCGCATGTTCTGGATGCCCTCCAGCGTCAGGCCCAACTCGGGCTGCTGCCGCAGCTCGGAGCGCGTCAGGCCCGCCACCGCTGAGGACTGGAGCAATCGCTCGCGGTCTTTGTCGTAGCAGCACTTCTTGTACTTTTTGCCGCTGCCGCACGGGCAGGGATCGTTGCGCCCGACCCGCTCGACGGCGCGGCGCACGGTGAAGCCGGACACCTCGGTGGGCGGAGGTTTTTCCGGCAGCAGAGATAACGGCGGCCGACGGACCCGGCCCAGGAACTCCTCGAGAAACCCTTCCTCCAGCAGCGGATGGTCGGGAGCCCCGTAGCCACGAAGCACGGCTCGCAAGCCCTCATCGTCAAGGAGGTTGGCCACCACCATGAGCGCGCTGCAGGCCAGGAAGTTGTAAGCCGCGTCGCGGGCCACCAACCGTGCTTGGGGGATCAATTCCGAAGGGAAGGCAAACTCCGGATGCCCTTTGCTCCAGGCCGCGGCCACCGCCAGGGCGGTTGTCTCGCGTTCAATGCCCATGAGGCCTGCCTTGACGGCATCGACCAGCGCGACGCCAACCTCTCCGGAACAGTGCCAGGCCGCACTGGACATGGACTCGGGCTCCGGAAACAGAGCGGCCCCTTCCACCAGATGGCTGGCATCCACCCGGCGCCCGGCGCAGAGGGCGGCCAGGACAATTCGTGGGAACGCGAGTTCGTTTTTGGTGGCAACCAGCCTGGCGAGAAGGCGATGCAAATCCTCGTCGTTCTCTGGCAGCCGAGGACCCAGGCCCTCGATGGCTCCACGATACAGTTTCAGCGACTCCGCTTCTCGAATCAGGTCAGCATGCGTGGCATCACCGTTCATCCCGCCCAAGTTAGCAAAGCCACCCGCGGAGAGAAAGCACACTGCTTGTGCCAAATCAGGCGCTACGTTCCTCCGCGGATTGGATTTGGCCATCGACCAGTTCGACGACGCGCGGGGCGCGGGCGGCGAGCTTGGCGTCGTGCGTGGCCATGACCAGGGTCGTGTTCTGCTCCTGGCGCAGGTTGCAAAGCAGGTCGATGATGTCCTGGCCGGTGTGGGAATCGAGGTTGCCGGTCGGTTCGTCGGCGAGGACCAACTCCGGCTCATTGATCAGGGCGCGGGCGATGGCCACGCGCTGCTGCTCGCCGCCGGAGAGCTCGTAGGGTTTGTGTTCGATGCGCTCTTGGAGGCCCACGCGCGCCAGCAACTCGCGTCCGCGGGCTTCAGCCTGGCGGGCGGCCATTCGAGCCATGCGCGCGGGCAGGCAGACGTTTTCCAGCGCATCCAATTCGGGCAGGAGATAATAGGCCTGAAAAATGAATCCGACCGCCCGGTTGCGCATCTGCGCGAGGTCCTTCCGGGAGAAGCCGGCCAGGTTCCGTCCCCCCAGCCACACCTCGCCGCGCGTGGGTGAATCGAGCCCGCCCAGGAGGTGCAGCAGGGTGCTTTTGCCGGCGCCGGAGGCCCCGCGGAGGGCGACGAAATCGCCGCGCGCCAGTTGCAGGTCCACGCCGCGCAGAACGTCCAGGATGCGCCTGCCCAGGCTGTAGCTCTTGTGGATGCCTTGAGCGCGCAGGAGAGGTTCGACCGGGTTATTCATAGCGCAGGGCCTCCACCGGTTTGAGCCGGCCCGCCAGCCAGGCTGGAATGACCCCGCCCAACGTGCAGATAATCAGCGCGCTGCCGCAGATGAGGATGACATCGCGCGGGATAATCATGGCCGGCAGTTCGGAGAAACCGTAAATGGAGACGGGGAAAAGCTGGAACCCGGTGAGGCGATCCATGAGGTGCAGGAATTCATTGCGGTAGGCCAAGGCCAGCATGCCCAGGCCATAGCCGGCCAGCACGCCGATGACGCCGACCAGCGCGCTCTGGCTCAGAAAGAGCAGACTCACCTGAAGGTCGGCCGCGCCCAGGGCCTTGAGCATGCCGATTTCCCGCGTCTTCTGGACGACGAAGGTAATCAAGGCGCTGAGGATGCACAACGCCGCCACGATCATGATGAAGAACAGCAGGTAAAACATGACATTCTTCTCCACGACCAAGGCGCCCAGAAGGCTCTTGTTCTCCTGCATCCAAGTTGTCACCTCATAGTCCGGGCCGAGCTCGGCCATGAGTTGCTTCTTGACCTGGGGGGCTTTGTAGGGGTCGTGAAGCATGACAATGATGCCATGCACACTGTTGTCGAGGTCGTATAGATCCTGCGCATCCTCGAGCGAGGTCATGATGACCAACGCGTTGTACTCGTAGTAGCCCACGTCGAAGATGCCCCGGACGTCAAACTCCGGGGCGATGGGCGTGATGGATTCCGATTCCGGGGGGGGCGGGCGGCCTTGCTCGCGCGCGCGCCGTAACTCTTTCTGTCGCTGGCGGTATTGCTGCTGAATCTTTTTCAAGTCGTTTGGAGAGTAAACCATGACGCGGTCGCCGACGTGCAGCTCCATGTTCCGGGCAAACTCGGTGCCAATGAGCAGGCCGCGGTCCTTAACGTCGAATTTGCCGGCGATGATGCTGGAGGGCAGAATGCTGATCCGCTTCTCCAGCCTGGGCACAATCCCCCTGAGCCAGGGCGCGGCCACCTGGCCTTGGCCGTTTTGGGGTTCGGTTTCCACCAGCACCTGTTCCCTAACCAGCGGAGCGACGGCGCGGACGTTCTTGTTGGAGGAAATCATGGCCATAATCGGCGCATAATTGTCCATGGTGCGGCCAGGCTCGGAGACGGTGAGGTGCGGATTGAACCCGAGGATCTTTTCGCGCAACTGGCGGTCGAAGCCGCTCATCACGCTCATGACAATGATCAGCACGGCGACTCCCAAAGCGACACCGAGCACCGAGATGAGCGTGATGACCGAGACAAAGGTCCTTTTGGGCCGCAGATACCGCAATGCGAGCAGCAGTTCAAACGGCAGACGAGACATGCGCGGAAAACTAAACGGGGCAGCCCTTCCTGTCAACGATGATGGCGGCGGAACAAAAAAGGCGGCCCCACTCAGAGCCGCCTTGAACCTAACTAACCACCATTACAAGGAACCGGCGACTAACCTATACTCGATGGCGGCAGGAGTCCAATGGGGTGAAACCCGCATAATCGTCTAGAGTCCTTGAATTCCAAAACGTGTTGCGGACGGGCCAGATTCTGCGGCGTCTGCGGCGAGGGCGGAGCGATTTGCACCTGAGTCGCGCGGAGCGGCATTTCCCATTAGGCATTGGGCATTTACCATTAGGCATTGGCAATGCGAAATGCCCAATGCCTAATGAGAAATGCTCAATGAGACGGGAAGAGCGATCTGAGGTCCCCCTCGCTAGCCCGAACCTTTCATTACGCGGGCAGGGCTCGCCGCAGTCAGACGCGACCAGTTCAGTAGGCGCCGCTCAGCGGGGTTTCGGCGCAGGGCCCGGATTACGCCACGCGTCGGATCGCTCGTTGCACCAGCCAAAAGTCGGGGGTAGGCTCCGGTTGCATGAAACGCTTTTTCAACACCGCCGGGCCCTGCAAGCCGGACCTTCATTACGTCCTGCCGCCGTTGGCGCGCTTTGATTTGGCCGAACTGGAATCGCTCATCGCCGCGCAAAAGTACTTCGTCCTGCACGCCCCGAGGCAAACCGGTAAAACGACCTGCCTGCTCGCCCTGCAGGATTACCTGAATCAAAGCGGCGTGTGGCGCGGTTTGTATTTCAACGTCGAGCCTGCCCAAGCCGCGCGGGACGATGTGCGGAGCGGAATTCATACGGTGTTGTCGCAACTGGGGGACGCAGCCCGGCGCGTCTTGAATGACAGGTTTGTGGAGGAGCGCAAACTCCGGCTTTTGGAAGAAGCGGGAGCGGGCGCGGCTTTGGCTACTACCCTGAGCCGCTGGGCCGAGCAAGACGCCAAACCGCTGGTGCTTTTGGTGGACGAAATCGACGCGCTCGTGGGCGACACATTGATTTCGGCATTGCGCCAGCTTCGCAGCGGCTACGCGAACCGGCCGCAAGGTTTTCCACAAAGCATTCTTCTCTGCGGGGTCCGGGACGTGCGCGATTACCGGATTCACTCCAGCCGCACGCAGGAGATCATCACCGGCGGCAGCGCGTTCAACATCAAGGCGGAATCGCTGCGGCTGGGTGATTTCTCCCAAAGCGAGGTCGCCCAGCTTTACGGCCTGCACACGCGCGAGACCGGGCAGCCGTTTGAGCCGGAGGCGCTGGCCGAGGCCTGGCGCCTGACGCGCGGCCAGCCGTGGCTGGTCAATGCGCTGGCCTATGAAGCGTGTTTCCGCATGGCGGAGGGGAAGGACCGCGCCCGTCCGGTGACGGCGGAACTGTTGCGCCAGGCGGCCGAGAACCTGATCCTGCGGCGCGACACGCACCTGGACCAATTGGTGGACAAGCTGCGCGAGCCGCGCGTGCGCCGCGTGCTCCAGCCGATTCTGGCCGGCGAGGTCCTCGCGCAGGACGTGTCCGATGACGACGTGCAATACGTGGTTGACCTGGGCCTGCTGCGACGCGAACGAGGCCGCGCTCCGGCCATGGCCAACGACATTTACAAAGAAGTGGTCCCGCGGGCGCTCAATCAAACCACGCAGGACTTCATTCCCACCCTGCAACCGAGTTGGCTCAAACCGGATGGGCGGCTGGACTTAAACGCGCTCTTGGAGGCATTTCTGGCTTTTTGGCGGCAGCACGGCCAACCGCTCTTGAAAACGTCGCATTACCCGGAGATAGCGCCGCACCTGGTGCTGATGGCCTTTCTGCAACGGATAACCAATGGTGAAGGCACCATTGAACGCGAGTATGCGGTGGGGGCGGGGCGGATGGACCTATGCGTCCGTTACGCGGGTGAGACGCTGGCCTTGGAGTTGAAAGTCTGGCGCGACGGGCGGCCCGACCCCTTGGCGGAGGGGTTGAAACAATTGGATGGTTACCTGGTGCGGCTGGGCCTGAGCACCGGCTGGCTGGTCCTGTTTGACCAGCGTAGCGGCCAACCGCCGATTGAACAGCGCACGCGCGCCGAACAGGCCACGACGCCCGCCGGCCGCTCGGTGACGGTTGTCCACGCGTGAAACAACACGGGTGGGCGCAGGGCGCAAAAGTCCATAGCGTAACGGCGGATCGTTCGTTGCACCGGCGAGGAGCCGGGGGCAGGCCCCGGTTGCATGAAACGCTTTTTCAACACCGCCGGGCCCTGTAACCTATATCCGGCGTGAAGGCGCAGCGCAAAATTGGCCCTTGCCTTGATTTTATTGCTCAGCACGCACATTTTGCTCATTGAGGATAACATCACCTTCGGTCAGGTTAGCCTCAGAATGCGCCATTCACCCAGAAACGTCAGAATC
>JAJYHY010000605.1 GCA_021784555.1 bacterium | reverse complement strand
ATCGCATCCTGCTGAGTATCTTCACCGCGCATTGGCAAATCCTCCTGAGGGTAGATCGGCCCAGGAGGGAGATATATCACATTGCGATATATTGTCAACACCATTTTTCGAGTTTTTCAGCAACCTGCTAAAACTGTTGCAGCCGTCCGGCGGCACCTTGTATTCGCCACTCAGTTTTCGCATCTCACGAAGCGCCGCGCCCGCGCTATCGTGCTCGAGCACCATCATTCGGACAGGGTTCTGAAGCGTTCCGAAGGGCGGCCTTGGAAATGGCATTCTGCGGCTTACCGCTTCCTCCATCCTGGCAATATAAGGGAACAAGGTCTGTTCCTCCTTCACCAGATGCATCGAAAGCTCTTTGCTCAGTCCGGAAAACACGCTCTGGAGAAGATGAAGTTCGGGATGATTGGCCCCGTGCACTGCGCAGATCTTTGCAAGCAGCGGCTCGAGCCGTGCAAGTTCCTGCCGGCAGAATGTGTGATGCTTATTCACAATGTGATTCATCAGGCCTGCCAGCGACTCGCGGCTCCAGTCGGTTGCACCAGTTTCAGCTTGAGCCGCAATCTTGGCTGCCTCAAGCGACCTCACTACTTCCCCCACGGGGCGTCCGGCCGCCCGACATGCGTCCTCAAGCCGCTTGTCGCCGCCACAACAGTAGTTGATACCCAGCCGCTCGAAAATGGGCACCGAGGCCGGCAATTCGACCACAATTTCTTTTATCGTCTTTCTTGCGTCAATCTCCATGTTGTTTGCTCCCTTCAGGTTCTGTGTACTTCCCTGCCGGGTGTCACTCGCCGTGCAGTCGCTCCGCCCTCGCCACAATTCCAAGCTCAAGCATGACGCATCCTGTCAATCATGACTATGACTAAAGTCGCACGAGATCACTCGCCCGCGTATCCTACGAGGCCATTCTGAGACGCCTCATTCCGGACATCCCAGATTGATATAGCGAACCCAGTCGAGAATCTCCCGAGCGCCGCAAGAAGCTTCAGGATCTCCGGCGTGGCATACATGTCGGATTTCCCCGTAACGATCAACAATGCAAACCCAAGGGAGGAAATCCTGTGCCGAAGCCGGGGCGACGAAAAGGTCATGGACGTGTCCCAATCTGTCCAATAAAAACGGAAAGGCCAGCGTGCCGCCGCGATCGAGGTCTTCATCCTCGTAATCTGCTCCTTGAACCACTGCGAACAGTTTCACCTCTTCCGCCGCAAACTCCCTGTACGATTCAGAAACGTCGCGCAGCAGACTGCGAACCGGCCCGGAGCTTCCCGTACCGCAAAATATCAGCACCAAATTGCGCTTGCCCCGATAATCGGAGATGCGCACGGACGCTCCCTCTCGAGTAAGGAGGACAAAGTCCGGAACAATTTCGCCCACAAGCGGCGCAGGCCATGATCTATTTCTTGTTGCCTTCCTTCCCGACAATGCTGACCGCCCAACCCGACTACCTAACTTCAATTCTAATAGAGTCGACCCCATCAGTCTGGAGAATCGTCTGCCCACAAAGCCAAGATGTATCGAACGCGCCTCCGGGCGCCGGGCATGCTTTACAGAAATTCTTGCGTTGCGCGTTTAGAGCCAACCGCGCTTGCCAGAGATAGAATTCACCGTGGGGCCTTTGACCTCAAAGAATTCTAGATGTTCGAGCACGTTCTTGGGCGAATGGGAGCATGCGGAATGAAGAAGGAGCCTGTTATTATTTACACGGTCGGGCACTCCACTCGCGAACTACGCGTATTCCTCAAATTGGTGCAAGGCCACGGAATCACGCAGCTCGTGGACGTCCGGACTATCCCCCGGTCTCGGAAGAATCCACAGTACAACGCCAAAACGCTTCCTCAGGCTCTCCGCACATCTGGGATCCGATATGTTCACCTGCCCGCGCTGGGTGGCTTGCGGCGCGCGGCGCGGGATTCGGTCAACACCGGATGGCCGAACACATCCTTCCGCGGATTTGCCGACTACATGCAGGGGACCGAATTCGAAAAGGGCCTGGAACAGATCATGAAGCTGGCTTCGACCCGCCCCAGCGCTATCATGTGCGCGGAGGCCGTTCCGTGGCGTTGTCACCGCTCGCTGATCGCGGACGCGCTTACGGTGCGGGGCGTCCGCGTCCTGCATATCTTCCGTCCTGGTCAAGCCCGGGAGCACACGATGACCTCGTTCGCCCGAGTAAAGGGAATGCGGATTTCGTATCCTGAAGACCCGGGCGATTCGGCGCAAGCTGCCGATTTGGATTAGTGGGCGTCGCTCATGACCGAATCTCAGGAATTCAGCGATTGTTCTTTGGCTGCCCTTCAGTGGCGCGACAGTCCCGCCGCGCGCCACCCCTCCGATTGTCCAGCATCCACTGTTCTAAGCCCCCCGAAGACCAAGGTCAGCCGGCACGCCGAGCTTCAAGTCGAAGGCGTATTTTGAAATGCTGAATGCCTGCTAATAGAATTCCTTTTCGGAGACCACTTGAGCAGCTTCTTACGAGAAGGCGCAGATTCCGCCATAGGAGCGAGAAACGTAACCATGACAGACCAGTAGAATCGGTAAATAGTTGCGACCACTGTACCAAAACTGTTCCAAAACCCGATCTAAAAGGCGCCAAAGGGGTTATGCTTTGAGCGAAAGCAGAAGCCCCGAATTGGTGTAAACCCATGAAACACCAGCGCAGGGGTGGAAGGCGTGGAAAACAACCGACTTCCTCCGGAGCAACAGGTCGGGGGTTCGAATCCCTCCAGGCGTACCAACCTCTTGCATTTGAATGCCTTAGCACAGATTTTCGCCACCAAAACTGAAGATGTTCTGGGCATGATCGGCACTCACGGCATAATCCAACTCGTTGGAACAAAAGCACATGTTGGATTAGGGCGGGCGGTTGCCTGAAAAGCAGATGGTCGGATTTCGAGTTTCATACCTGTATCCATAACTTTATGATGGCGCGGATGTTACGCACAGTGGCTTGACGCGAATTTCCAAAGTGTACGAAAACTGTTCCGAAACCTAACGAATTTGGTATTGCTGTTCCAAAACCGGGCTGGCGAACATTGCCTTTCATTTGAGGTTGGCCAATACGTCACGCATCATGGTAACAGGACTTTCCTCATTTTTATGAATCGGGTTTGGGCAAGCCGCGGGGCTGCAAGGGGTTAGGGTTTTTGCGAAGTGGGAGGGGACGGGATCCGGGGTAGAAGGA
>JAJYHY010000604.1 GCA_021784555.1 bacterium | reverse complement strand
GGCGTTAGCGGTTTTTCTGGCTCGGCCTCTATGAGAAGATCCTCTTCATTGGCCTTGGTTTCGCCGCTATTTTTCGCTACTTCGTCTGGCATGGTAGTCCTCCTGACATGTGCTGACTCCGAAGCCGATGGGCGCGAGAGCCGGTTCATCCACAGCGCCTGCCTCGGCCATCTGCAAAAAGAGCGTTTCATTCGACTGCTTATAGGGCGGGCGCTCGAAGACCACGACACCGTCCGCTCGCTCGCTCGGTCCCAAGCGGCGCGTGCTCAGCCGGTAGGTGATCACGGGCAACTGCTCGGCACTCGTCCACCTGGAATGCTTGATCAGCTTGCCTTGCTTCGACTCGCCACCCAACTGAACCTGAGGCGGCAGGAGCAAGATGGCGTGGCTTTGGGGATTGACCACTGAAAACAGCACGATCACGTCTTCGCCGCCGTTAATCACCTGGCTCACGCCGGCACGGATTCTTTCTCCTCCGGCAGCCTCGGTCGCGGGATGTTCACCGTAGAGTTTTGGCAAGGGCGCATGCTGCTGACGCTCCAGAAGCGCATCAAGGGCGCTCAATCGAGAGACGATGGGTGGTGCAATCGCGGCATCGGAATGGCTGGCAGGAACTGGCTCCGGGGACGATGCGGGATTTTCTGAAGCCATTGTGCCAGTAGTGGTTGGAGGAAGTGGGGATGCTTGCACGGGAAGGGTCTCTCGGACGCCCACAGGGAGACTTGATGGCTCGACAATGAAGCTCCTTGCTGGCCGGTAATTCACCAGAAAATCCGTCGTCTGTCCAGCCTCGATGCCCTTGCTTACCAGTAACATGCAAAGTTCATGTCCTGCGGCAGTTGAAATCAGCAGATCCGATTCCGCGGGCTTGGTCGTGAGCACTTTGATGAACACAATGTCCGGTTCATGGTCGGAGTGTTCAGCTTGGAAGAGCGCGGGGTCCCCGACGGCCACCGAGGTGACAGCTTCTGGAACCCTGATGGCTGTCACGAAGTGCGCGGTCACGTCAACTACAGTGACCGCCCCGGATGCCTGCGTGCGATTCACGATTTGAGGCTGAGGGTCGGGTGTTTGCCCTTGCGCTCGGGCAATGCATGCCAGGAACAGCGCAAGACAGAATGCTTTCTTCATGGATTCCCTCCAGTTTCTGTTTCGAGGCGCCTTGCGCGATAATGCGCGGCTACATGCGACACGTACAGAAAGACTTCCCGAGATGAATAAGCTGGCCCGCGCGCGAGGATCGGTTGTGGCCCGGCAATATACGCCGCAATAGCGAGGCGCAGGTCTCCTCGAAACAATTGGATCAGCCACGCGAGATACGCGACACCACCTCGAATGTTGTCTTTGATCTGAAATCGGTTATGCACTCCCGCATCAAAGGCGGTTTCCGGCATCAATTGCATTAAGCCCACGGCGCCCTTCGGCGAAACGGCGATGGGGTTCCAATTCGACTCGACGTCAATCACCGCCTCAACCAACTTTGCCGGGACATGGTAGGCATGCGCGTAGTACTCGGCGCATCGAATCTCGACCTGCCGGAGCCCTGGCAAACTCTGACCTAAAGCCATCGGGCCGCTGGCAAACACGAGGAGGAGGAAAGTCGTGAATCTCACGCCGGCACCTCTGTCATCAGCTGTTCTGTGGCCGCAAGCTGGTCGCGGTACCGCAGCGAATCGAAAACCAACCCCTCAAAGCCCGCGTTCATTGAAAGCCTGCGCCGGTCGGCGTGCGTTTTTGCAAGGAGTGGTAGCAACAAGTCCCGATCACTCGGGTTGATCTCGCTCACCGCGAGGATTTCGAGCGCCTTCGCCAGGTCGAGCATTTCCGCAATTGAAGGTGGTTTCTCCATGTTCCAGGCACGTAGCGCACAGGCGAGCCCGGCGACTTGGCCGCGTAGCCTCGGGTCCTGACTTGTGCCGCGCAAACTCAGGATCTCGACTTCGCGCTCGATCGCCGGATACTCGAAGCGCAGGTAAAAGCACCGGCGGCGCAGAGGGTCTCCCAGGCGGCGTTCCTCGTTGGAACTTAGGACGACGAAAGGGACCGTCTCGGCCTTAATGGTCCCCAGTTTCGGCACTGTGATCTGCCAAGCGCTGAGCAATTCCAGGAGCATCGCTTCGAAGGCATGGTCCACTTTGTCGAGCTCATCAACCAAGAGGACGCAGGGTTTGTCTGGATAGAGCAACGCCCGCAGTAATGGCCCTTGCGAGAAGAACTCGAGCGAGTGGAGGCGGCTGCGTACGCCGCCCCACTCGTCGCCGAATTGATCGCCTTGGAGGCGTAGGAACAGGTCCTGCAAAGGCTCATCGAACTTGCCGATGGCCTTGTCCTCCCCAATTCCTTCGTAGCACTGGAGCCTTTCAACCACGGTATCTGCGGCTGTAGCAATGGCGTACGCCAATTCGGTCTTGCCCGATCCCGGCGGGCCTTCGACCAGGAGCGGTTTCTTCATCTCAGCTGCCAGATAGACGGCTTTGAGCGTCACCGGATCAATGACGTACCGTGTGCCTCGTAGCCGAACGCGCAGGTCTTCGATCGATGCGAACATGCCCGTACCTCCCGGGCAGTCAATTTAATCTGTTTGGAATTCGGGTGCGCGCGGCTGCACAAGGGAAATAGGGTCTAAAAAGGGTGAGAGCCTTGACTCTTGAACGGGACTGTTGTCAGGGCGAACGCTTGTAGTTCATTTCCTGACAGAGACTTGCGGTTGCAATGTGGTTGGAAAGCTGCGATCCGAAATCCGGTGCAAAAAAATATTTTCGCGTCCAATTCTTTTAACAAACTTGCCGTGTGTTTTCCGGCTACGTCCCGGGGACTTATTTCAAAGCAACCACCACCTTTTCCGATCCTAGCCCCCGGCGGTTCTCGAACCAAGCAATCCCCATGCCATCGTTCGACAAAAATATTTTGTCGTTCAAATCTTTTAACAAGTTCCATGGACGTTGCTGTGGTCAATTCGTTCGGAGGTTACACTGCGACTCCCTCGCCATAAAAATCGCGGCGTCCAACTTCCTAACCATTGTTGAATATTACTTCCCAATGAAAGCAAGGCCTAGCTTCCGCCCTGATCTTGAGCATGAATCTCAGCGTCCGATTAGGGAAGGCGAGGCGTTTTATCCGGCTGTTTGACAGCTTCCATACTTTTTTCTACAACTCATGCCGTGACAAACAGCGGCATCCTTCAGAACGA
>JAJYHY010000603.1 GCA_021784555.1 bacterium | reverse complement strand
GCCGTCGCATGTTCGTGGCGTCCGCACTCATTTTTCTGCTATCGGCTCTTTGGTGCTATGTGGCTCCGTCGGTATCTCAGCTCGTTATGGCACGCATCATGGGCGGAATCGGTGTCGGATTCGCATCGCTCTTGGTGCCGGTCTATATCGCGGAAATATCACCGGCGAAGATTCGAGGAGCGCTGGTATCCCTGCACCAGTTCGGAATCGTGACGGGTATGACGCTTGCCTACGTTGTGAATGCCTGGATCGGAAGAGGAGGAGATGCTCAATGGCTCGCAGATCGCGGTTGGCGGCTTATGCTGGTCGCGACTGCCGTTCCCGCAATCGTTTTTTTGCTGCTCACGTTCGCAATGCCTGAGAGCCCGCGATGGCTGATGAAGCGCGGACGATTAAGTGACTCGCTGGCTGTGCTGCGTCGCTTGCATGGCGATGCGGCTGCGGAGGCGGAGACTCAGGAAATTCGGACAACCATTGACGAGGAGAGGGGCGGAATCCGAGCACTCTTCAAACGCGGCGTTCGTGGCGTGATGTTCATGGCAATGGCGCTTGCGCTCTTTCAGGCAATTACCGGAATCAACGTGATCATGTATTACGCTCCCAGCATCTACACCTCAGTGGGTGTGGGCGCGGCGAATGCGCTGGCGTATCAGGTCATCAATGGATTGGCGCTAATAGTGGGAACAGTATCGTCGATGTTCGTGGTGGATCGGCTTGGTCGACGCCCGATCATGCTGATGGCGATCGCGGCGATGGGGCTTTCAATTGGGCTGATGGGGGCTTTTTTCGGGCGTGCCGCGGGAGGCGGGCTCGGTTGGGGGATGGTCGCATGCACCCTGCTTTACATCTTCGCGTTCAATTTCGGAATGGGGGGCATTTATTGGGTCATGGTGTCGGAGATCTTTCCGACGCGAATTCGTGGCGCTGCGTCGTCTCTATCAGTGATGTTCTTATGGGGAGGAAACTGGGTAGTGCTGCTGCTATTCCCGACGATGTTGCAGGTTTTCGGGGGCTCGGTCTTTTATCTGTTTGCCGGCATTTGCGCTGTGTGCTTGGTCTTCATGTGGATGTTCGTTCCGGAAACAAAGGGCAAGACGCTTGAACACATTGAACGGGAATTATTCCACGTCGGAAAGGCGCCGGAATCGTTGTGATTGCTCGGCGCAATTTGCATCGCAATTACCTGCCATGGCTCTTTGAATATTGTGCGAAACGGCCCAAATACCTCTCAATCCCATTTCGGTGAAGGCAGCGCCATCTGGTTAAGGGAACTCACTGGGGCGACCCGGGGAGGATCTGAGGATAGAGGTGGACCCGCCTATGCAGAGATCCGCATAGGCGGGTCCACCTCTCTTCGATGTCGAATCGCAACACGTTCTTCGGTTCCACGGATGAGGTTCCGGTATGCCGCGAGCGAGTTGGGTTTATGGGACTGAACGGTGTGCCATCGGCTGGCCAAGCGTATGTCGAAAGGAGTGACGAGTGAACGCGCTGCGTGGGTTCCTCCATCTGCAACCATTGTGCAAACGGGCTGGCGAAAGGTCGGGGCGTCAATGTCCTTTCGCGGAAGAGCCGAGGGTCGCTCGCGATGCTGTGCTGGACGCCGCTTTGATAATGTCCCGCGTGTCACTCAATCTCCCGCCGGCTGCTGTAGGCTATGCAGTCAACGAAACCACTTTACGAACTCGAACATGGACTGTCGCGTCATTAGGCTGGGGTGGGGCGCGCTAGTCTGCGAAGACCGCGGCTCTGCGTGCGCAGGTGAGCCTTCTGATCGGCGCTCGCGATGAGCATATCGCCGGTCAGGAGCTGAATCCCTTGAACGTCAATGCGCGAGAGCTGCCGGCTGTCTTCGCGATTGGCCGCACGTAGAAGCGCTCTCCAGAACGCCGGATGATCAGCCCATCGGGGACGAAGATGGGGATGAGTGTGATGGGCGATGTGATCGATTGACGTGACCGGCAGATTGATGAGGAGTTCGGCGACCGTGGCATCGAGGCCGAGCAGGATCTCTGCGGAATAGGCATCGGCGCAGACGGCGCGCCAGGCGGCAATGAGTGTCGCGCGCGTGAGGGGGAGGGCGGCGTATCGGGGAAATGCCGGGTGAAGAGAGGGTTTGCGGATCTGCCTCTCGGGATCGTGAACAATGGCTTGCCACCAAAGAGCGTTGCCGAACTCAAGGTCGAGGAGCAGGAACGCACGATCGGCGGCTCGCTCGCGGCTCGCCGGTGTGCTCGCGCGCAGATCCGTCTGCACGGTACAGATGAGGGAGAGCGGATGCTCCGTCTTGCGATGGGCGGCCTGCGCCATGAGATCGATGCAGCGGCGATTGAGGTCGCGCAGCGCGGGGAGCGAGAAGACGGCGGAAGTGCCCATGTCGGTTGCCATGCGGGCGGGCGCGAAGAGGCTCCAGCTTGGCCGGGATTGACAGTAGATGTAATAAGTATTATAGATATTGCGCACTCGCGGCAAGTCCCGGGTTAAGGTCGGTTTGTCGGTGCCCAGGGGGAGCGACGTCATGATTTTGGCTGGTGAGTCCACATGAGCGATGCGCTGAAAGCCGCGGGGCGGTCGGCGCTTACGCGCCTCCTCGAACCGCTGGCGCGCTTACTGCTCGATCTGGGCATGGGAATTGGGGATTTCGTCAGCCTCGTTAAGGTCGCGTACGTCAAAGCAGCGGTGGAGCAGGGTCAATCCGCAGCCGGGCGTGCAAGGCCCAATGTCTCGCATATTTCCGTGGTGACCGGACTCACCCGAGTCGAGGTGGCTTCCATCCTTGCAAGCGGCGAGGCGGAATCACGCTCGAGCCAGCGGGCTCGCCAGCGCGCCGAGCGGGTGCTCTCCGCCTGGTGGACGGATCCACAATTTCTCACGGCCAAGGGCGAGCCCGAGGTTTTGCGCCTTCAAGGCCCGAAATCGTTCGCGACGCTATGTGAGCGCTATAGCGGAGAGCAGCGCACGGTACCGGTTTTGGATGAGCTGCTACGGGCCGGAGCGGTGCAAAAGCTTGCGGACGGTCGGCTGCAATCCGTGAGCCGCAGCTCCATGCGGGTGAGGTGGGATCCAGCCGGTCTGGAGGCGGTCGGCGAGCAGCTGCGCGATCTGTGTACCACGCTTCTGGAGAACCTGCATCAGCCGACGAGAGCGCGCTTCGCCCGCCAGGTATTCAATACTCACCTCGATCCGCTTCATGCCCC
>JAJYHY010000195.1 GCA_021784555.1 bacterium | reverse complement strand
TCCGCCTGAAGTGACAAGCCTGCCCCAATCCCGCCCCAGAATTACCACCAAAATGTCAGTTAATGAGAATCTCAACGCAGATTCCGAACTGCGCACGTTGTTGGTTATTCGACCTCGCTCTGCCTTGACTCGTCTCCTGCTCTGCTTATCATCGCTTCCTTTGTTCGACAGTTCTGAAATTGGAATACTGAATTATGAGCACAATCTATAACATTAAAGCACGGGAAATCCTTGATTCTCGCGGCAACCCGACCATCGAAGTGGAAGTGGCTTTAGCCGGGGGCGCGGTGGGACGCGCCGCGGTGCCTTCGGGCGCCAGCACCGGCGAGAACGAGGCCCTGGAATTGCGGGATGGAGACAAGCAGCGTTACCTCGGCAAGGGTGTGAGACAGGCGGTCAAAAACGTGACCAACAAGATCGCGCCCGCCCTGGAGGGGGTGGATGCGCTCAACCAGTTGACGGTGGATCGGATCATGCTTGAGCTGGACGGAACGGAAACCAAGTCCAAGCTCGGGGCAAACGCGATTTTGGCGGTGTCGCTGGCGACTGCCAAAGCCGCGGCAGAGGCGCTGGGAATGCCCCTCTACAAGTATCTCGGAGGCGTGAATGCAAAGGTCCTGCCTGTGCCAATGGCGAACGTTATCAATGGCGGCGCCCACTCAGACGCGCCAATCGACTTCCAGGAGTTCATGATTCAACCCCACGGTCTGCCTACCTTCAGCGAGGGCTTGCGCGCCCTGGCGGAAACCTTTCACGCCCTAAAGGCGGTCTTGAAAAAGCGCGGACTGAGCACCGCTGTCGGCGATGAAGGCGGTTTTGCCCCAAACCTCAAGAGCGTGGAAGACGCCATCGAGGTCATCCTCCAGGCGATTAAGGACGCGGGATATGAGGCGGGGAAGGAGATTTATCTCGCCCTGGACCCGGCCAGCAGCGAATTCTACAGTGGCAACGGCACCTACACCTTCAAGAAGAGCACCGGCAAGAAGGTCTCCGGCGATGAACTAATCGGCTTGTACATAGACCTTTGCAAGAAATACCCCATCGCCAGTATCGAGGACGGTTGCGCCGAGAACGACTGGAAGAGCTGGAAGACGCTGACGGAAAAGCTCGGCGACAAAATCCAGCTTGTCGGGGACGACATTTTTGTCACCAACGTCAAGTTCCTGCAAAAAGGCATTGATACTGGAACGGCCAATTCCATCCTGGTGAAGGTCAACCAGATAGGCACGCTCACCGAGACGCTTGATGCCGTCCGGCTGGCGCAAACCCACGGTTACACGGCCGTCATAAGCCACCGCTCCGGCGAAACCGAAGACTCAACGATAGCGGACATCGCCGTGGCAACTAATTGCGGTCAGATTAAGACCGGGTCGCTGAGCCGCTCCGACCGGCTGGCCAAGTACAACCAATTGGTGCGCATTGAACAGGAACTGGGGCAAGATGCCATCTATGCCGGGCGGCTGGCATTGCACAAGAGCCTATAGATGAGGCAGTTACGCTCGCGCGCACCACGGGATTGGGGTGGACCCGCCCCGCGTGCGCGCCTGGGCGTGATTCTTCTGCTCGAAGGCGCAAAAACATGCCTTCCGCCCCTTGACGCCAAGGCAATCCGGGGGAATGGTAGTGATGTGAAGAGCGCATCAGTTTCGAGGGGAAAAGGGAGCCGAGAGAGCGGCGAAACGGTGTGGAAAATTTCTTTGAAATATCAGAGATTATTTGAACGAAAAGCCCTGTGCAGGCATCTATATAGGTGAAGGGCGAGGAAAGATTTCGCTGTTCGTTTAGGGTTAGTATAGAGGTTTTGCTTGTAATGCGGTTCGGACAGCGAGTGAATAGTTGGCCGCATTACCCTTCTGAGCGCCTGGGTGAAGGCGTATAAACCTCGTCACCACTGAGAGCCGGATGCAAATCCGGCTCTTTGACTGTACAGGCGGCGGCTTCGTCGCAGGGGCCCAGGATGGCGGCGTGTCGCCCGGTGAGGTCTGCTGTACCCCGGAGGACTTTTGATGACACACCGCCCGCTCTTGTGCTTGACATCCTCATCCAAAGGGCGCAACCTCCAGCCATGCTGCGCACGCTCTCAGTCAAGCCTCGGCGCTGGGCCGCAGTTGCTTGGAAAACCTACCTCTCCGCCCTGCTCTTCCTCCATATACTCTCAGCAATCGGCCAATTCCCACAGCCTGACTCCTTCAAGCCAGGCGCCGACGGAAACGTCCTTGGGTTTGCGGTCCAGGGTGACGGGAGGATTGTTGTCGGGGGCCAGTTCTCCACCCTTGCCGGAGAAACGCGTGAATGCATCGGGCGATTGAACCCCGACGGCACTTTGGACGCGGGTTTCAACCCCGGGGCGAACGGGGCGGTGCGGTGCTTGACCATACAGCGAGAGGGCAAGATCCTCGTCGGTGGAGACTTTACCCAGCTTGGTGGCAGATCTTGCAGCCATTTCGGACGGCTCAATCCTGATGGCTCTCTGGATACTACCTTCAAAGGAGGCGCCTCCGACACCGTCAACGCTATTGCCCTTCGGCCAGACGGCAAGATTCTCCTCAGCGGCACAGGTCTCACTCAGCAGCCGGCTCCAACCCCCTTCCTAATCCGGTTGAACAGCGACGGTTCCTTCGACCAGACTCCCCTGCCCGCCGTTAACGGATTGGTCTTCGTGCTGGCACTCCAACCCGATGGAGCAATCGTACTCGGAGGCCCCTTCGATCGTGTCGGCGGTCTGAGCTGTTCCAACCTCGCCCGGCTTACGCCCGAAGGCGCGGTGGACGCGACTTTCCGAGCTGGTACGGACCGAGCTTATTCGGGCGGCTCAGTCCTCTGCCTGGCCGTCCAGCCCGACGGGAAGATCGTCCTCGGCGGCCATTTCTCCGCGGTCAACGGGCGTCCGCGCGACCGAATTGCAAGAATCGGCCCGGATGGCACCCTGGACAGCGACTTCGCGCCGAACCCATCCGCCCTCTACGTCTGGGACGTGTACGCGTTGCACCTGCAGGCCGATGGCAAGATTCTGCTTGGCGGCGGGTTCACCCAACTCGATGGTCAGCCCCGTCAGTACCTGGCCCGGTTGAATCCCGACGGCAGCTTGGATAACAATTTTGCGCCCAAAATGAAGGCTCCGACTGGCTTCATCGCGCTACAGCCTGACGGCCAGGTGCTGGCAGCCACAACCTATGACAACCGGTTGGTCCGGCTCAACAGCACGGGTCCGGTCGTTCAATCCTTGAGTTCCACCGATTCCCAGACCACTTGGTTCCGTTCTGGCGCCGCGCCGGAGGTCTGGCGCACGGTTTTCGATTACTCGACTGACGGCACGCATTGGACCCTGCTGGGCCAGGGTCAGCGCATCCCTGGCGGATGGCAGTGGGCTGGACCCGCCCCGGCTCTTTCCCAGACTATCCGGGTTCGTGGCTACGTCTTCGCGAATGAGGCAACTTGGCTGACAGACTGCTCCGCCGGCCCACCGGCCATTTCCTCTGAGCCTCTGTCCCAAACCGCTATTCCCCAGGCCTCGGCCAGTTTCGCAGTGGCCGCCGCGGGTTCTGCCCCCCTGAGCTATCAGTGGACGAAGGATGGCTCTCCTTTGGCTGACACCCCAACGGCCTCGGGGACGCACGCGCCGTGGCTTAACCTGTCCCATGCTTCCCAGGCTGATGTTGGGGCCTACCAGGTCATCGTGAGCAATGCCCGGGGGAGCATAACCAGTGCGGTGGCCACCCTGACAATTCCTGAACCCGTAATCCTTCAACGGCCCGACAATCAGGCCGTCAACCTCGGCCAGGACGCCACCCTCAGTATCCAGGCGCGAGGCAGCGCCCCAGTCTCGCTTCAGTGGCGAAAGGATGGGATCGCGCTGGAGGCACAGACAAATTCGATCTTGACATTCCTCAATGTGCAGCGGTCGGACGCTGGCAACTACGATGTCGTCGTGACCAATCTGTATGGCGCCGTGACCAGTCAGTGGGCTACCCTCGAGGTTAATCTCGCAACGGAGGACACCAACTTTGTTTCGGGCATCTCGATGGACCTGGTTGAGGCAATGGGCCTCCAGACGGACGGAAAGATCATCGTTGGAGGCGACTTTTCCAGCCTGCAGGGCCAGCCTCGTAGCGGCTTGGGCCGGCTGAATCCTGACGGGAGCATCGATTCGACCTTTGATCCCATTGCCGGGCCGATTCCGGAGCGAAGCTACCCATTCATTGATGCCTTCGTCCTACAGCCCGATGGAGAAGTCGTCGAGGCGAGATTCGATGGCTTCCGCCGCTTCAACGCTTCGGAACCGGCCACCGAGAGCCTTTCCTATGACCACTCGGCTATTTGGGCCCGTGACGAGGCCGGATACTGGGGCCGCACCTGCATGGCAGGCGCGGCCCCACCGGTATCACCGCCGCCAATAAAGGCGTTGCGGGCGTGAAGGATCCATTCCGCCTTGCCCCCATGACCGGGCCGTGTTAGCCTGCCGCTGGTGAGCACGAAGAATCCATTTCCGGGGATGAATCCCTTTTTCGAGCAGGAGTGGCACAGCGCGCACACCGCGCTCATCATGTATGTGCGCGATTCCTTGCAGGCGCGGCTGCCACCGGACCTCATCGCGGCCCCTGAGCAAGAGGTTGTTACAATTGGTGGCGGGCCCAAGCCAATCACTTACCGCCCGGATGTCCAGGTCCGCGAGCCGTGGACCCTCAAGGAGCCCAGTCCAACGGAGGTGGCCGAGCCTCCAGAAGCCGCCCTGCCCCCGGTCGCGACCGAACCGATCCGGGTCTTGGTGGAAGATGAAATCGAGCGTTGGATCGAGATCCGCGAAGCCTCTGGCCGGCTCATCACCGTGCTGGAGTTGTTCAGCCCGAGCAACAAGCTCGAATCAGCCGAACGCGACCGTTACCTGCGAAAGCGCCGCCGCCTCGTCAGCGGCGGGGCGAACGTCGTCGAGATGGACCTGGTGCGAAAGGGGGCTTGGCTCTTCCCGGAGGCCGTCCGCCAAGTGCTTCAGCAGGCCGGCGCCTGCTACGGCATCTGCGCCATTCGCGCCGAGCGCCGCGGAGAATACGAGGTCTATCCGATTCGCCTGCGCGAGCGCCTGCCGGCCGTCCGCGTTCCCCTGCGTCCGACTGACGCGGATGTGGTTCTGGACCTTCAGCCCCTGATTGACCAATGCCATGAGCGCGGCCGCTACCATTTCCTGGATTACCGCCGCCCCTTGGAACCGCCTCTTTCCCCTGAAGACGCCGCCTGGGCCGAGCAACTACTGCGGCGGAATGATTTGCTCTGAGGGGGAAGTCACGGTTTCACGATGCGGCCTCGGCCGGCCCGTCGCAGAAGGTCTGCCGCCCAGGCCGCGTCCGCCGGTGGCAGCGGGGGGTCAGGGTCGGCGCTGTAGTCAAGCACATCGTAGCGACCCGCCGCATAGGCCAGGTCCACCAGCGATCGCAGTTCTAAAATGAATCGGGCATCGTGTTGACGCAAAGGAATCGGCAGCGCCGGCAACCGCTCTCGTAGCGGCATACGATACAGCTCCCGGCGCGTGCGGCGCCACCCGGGGCTGATGCAGGCCAGATGCTCGAACGGGGATGCCAGCGGCGGTTGATTCGGAGCCAACGCCAGCACACACTGTCCTGAACGCACTAGATCAATTTCGACCAGGCTGGCATCTGAGTGAAGAACTTGTCCCTGCTTTTCCAGGTACTTTTGCTGGCCCACGCCCCCCGCCTTATTTGCCGGGCTGAGAAATTCGATTACGGTTATCACCCTGCTGCCATCTCGCTCCCGAATTTCGAGATAGCCCTCAGCGATTTCTTCCTCCAGCACTTCAAAGACCTCCGGTTCAGCTACCGCCGTACCGCCTTCCCGGAGTTCCATCGGCCCTGAGGAGGTGCGGTGCAATTGGGCGATGCGAACGTCGGGAATCACCCGCCGGCCGGTTCCGGCCTCTCTCTCGACGAATACACGCTCTTCCACTCGCGCAACCAGAGCAGGTGGCAAGCCTGGCTGCAAGGCGTCTCGGGCGTACTGGACAAGACTGTGGTGAACGTCACCCCAATGGGCCTCCAGGTACGGGTCCATGCCTGGAAATGGACTTTTCATGCACATATCATAATCACAACCGGGCGCATGACAACCACCTACTTCCTGCGGTAGCGCGCGCTGGGGACAGCGCGCCCTACCCGTCCGCCAAAATGAGAACTGCTGTACTTCCTGACGGGACAATTCCAGAAGGCCGCGTTCGGATGCGCACGACACCGGCTGGCATGACGAGATCGGTTTTCACCCGTACGGTTCGGCAACTTCGCGCTTCCCTCTTCCCGCTCTCCGGCTACTTTGAGCCTGTGAACGTTTTGTTTATCGGAGACATCGTTGGGCGGCCAGGGCGCATGGCGGTGAAGCAACTCCTTCCGGGGGTGCGCCAGCGCCACGCCATCGATGCCGTGATAGCGAACGGCGAAAACGCCGCCGGCGGGTCAGGCATCACTCCTCAGACCGCACAGGAGATCTTTTCAGCCGGCGTGGACATCATGACTAGCGGCGATCACCTGTGGGACCAAAAAGAGGTAAGCGAACTGCTGGAAAAAGAGGGCCGGTTTGTGCGCCCGCTCAACTATCCTCCAGGCACGCCAGGCCAGGGGAGCGCCATCTTTCACACGGCGGATCAAAAGCCGCTCGCGGTGATCAACCTCCAGGGACGCACCTTCATGCCGCCCCTGGACAATCCATTTCACGCCGCCAACCAGGAGGTCGAGCGCCTCCGCCGCGAGACCAAGGTGGTGTTCGTCGATTTCCACGCCGAAGCCACGTCGGAAAAGATTGCCATGGCCCGTTTCCTCGATGGACGGGTCAGCGCGGTTATCGGCACCCATACCCACGTGCAGACGGCCGACGAACAGATCTTCCCAGGCGGAACCGCTTTTTTATGTGATGCCGGCTTTACCGGCCCCCATGAAAGCGTCATCGGGCGCCAGGTTGAGCCTATCGTCCGCCGATTTCTCACCAGCAGGCCTCAGCGATTCGAGGTCGCCAAGGGCCGGGTGCTCCTCCAGGGCGCCGTTGTCGAAATCGACGAGCAGACCGGACACGCGCAGCGCATCGTAAGGGTGTCCGAGCCGCTTCCCGCCAGCGAATCATGAAGCCGGTGAAATCAGGCTGGGATTTTGGCGAATTGTTCCCCGCGGCGCAGACGCGCAAGGTCTGGTCTGTCACGGAACTGACCTGGCGCATCCGGCGCGCCCTGGAAGCGCAGGTCGGCGAGGTTTGGGTCACCGGCGAGATTACCAACCTGCGGGTGCAAAGCTCCGGCCACGCCTATTTCACGCTCAAAGACGCCGACGCCCAATTGAACTGCGTGCTCTTTCGGGGCGAGTCGAAGGCAAATCGCAGCCTGCTTCAGGACGGACGCAAGGTCATCCTGCAAGGCGAAATCACCGTCTATGAACCGCGGGGCCAATACCAATTGCGCGTGTTAGCAGTGGAATTACAGGGTGTGGGCGTCCTTCAAATTGCCTTTGAGAGGCTCAAACAAAAGCTCAACGCCGAGGGCCTTTTCGCCCAGGAACGAAAGCGTCCCATGCCACGGTATCCGCGGCGTATCGGGTTAGTGACATCCCCCACCGGGGCGGCTATCCGGGATGTGCTTCATGTTGTCGAACGGCGTAACCGGTCCCTGGAAATCATCCTGGCCCCATCTCGCGTCCAGGGAGACGGCGCGGCGGCGGAAATAGCGCGGGCGATCGAGCTTCTGAACGCCTTTAGCCTCTCCATGACGTTGCGAACTGGAGATGCCTCTCGGGATCGAACGGCCGATCTCGCTGGCGAAGAAAACCGCGTCGCTCTGGCGGAACCGCTGGAGCCAGGCCCGGCAACTCAATCCATGGGCGATGTCAGCCCTCCACCCAGGCCCTATCTGGACCTCGTTCTGATCACACGGGGCGGCGGCAGCCTCGAAGACCTTTGGGCATTCAACGAGGAGGTTGTCGCCCGCGCCATTTACAGGTCGGCCCTGCCGGTCGTGTCCGCCGTCGGCCACGAAATTGACTTCACCATCAGCGACTTTGTCGCCGACATCCGCGCCGCCACGCCCAGCGCCGCCGCGGAGATCATTACCGAACACGTGTTCTCGAGTTGTCAATTCGTCGCCGGCGCCCAAGAGCGGCTGGCCCAGTTGGCTCGCCAACAGCTCCAAGATAAGGAGTATCGCCTCGCGGAGCTCTGCCGGCGCATGGCGCGCGTCCGGCCCCGCCGCCGCCTCAATGAGTTGCTTCAGCGCCTGGACGACCGCCAAGCCAGCCTCCTGCGGTGCCTCAAGCACGCCGTTCTCACCCGGCGCCTTCAATTTCAGAGCCTTTCCGAGCGCCTCTCTCGCGTTCGCCCGCAGGTGTTGTTGAACCAGCGCCGCGAACTATTCTCTCGGACCCGCCAGCGCCTGGACGAACATGCCCGCCATCGCATCGGCGAGCTAAAAGGCCGGCTTGAGACTTTGCAGGCCAAGCTCCGCCTCCTGGGTCCGGAGCAAGTGCTTTCCCGCGGCTACTCCATCACTGCGGACGCTGAGACAGGCAGAGTCTTGCGGCAACCGGCTGATGTGAAACCCAACCAGCGCCTCCGCACCCGCCTTCAACACGGAACGATCTTCAGCCGGACGGAGGAATAACCAACGGAACTGCACGCCGGTGCCAGGAAGCGGTTCTCGACTTGAATGGAATCGAAAGCGCCGGACCACGGCGCACTCCACACGCTTCGCGAAATCCTCCTGCGCGTGGTGGATGGCGGAGCCTTTGGAGTGCGCCGTGGTCCGGCGCTTTGAGCTCTGGTGCGCGGAAGGTGGGAACTGCTGGTCTCAGGACACGCCCGTCGCCAAAATCAGCAACCCAGAGCGCGGAAATCACCGCTGCGCGAGGTCCGCGGCTACTCGGTGGCGCTTTTGGGCTTCTGCCGGGTAGAGGCCCTTTTGGCCGGAGCCTTCCTCCTGGGCCGCGCTTGCTTGGCTTCAGACGCCGGGGCTGCGGCGGCCTGTTCAGGCGGAGGGGCTGCCTGGACGGGGGGCTGATTGGGTGGAGGTTTTGGAGCGGACTTTTGGTGGATGACCTGCCGGACCTTGTCCAGTCTCTTGTCGATCTCACCTTTGACACGCTTTAAGGTCTCCTGGCTGCAATTGAGGACATCGGTCAGAAGCGCGCAACTCTTCTGTATCGTTTGAGTGTAGCTGCCCTCGGCCAGCACCACCCCTTTCCTCTTAAAAAAGCCGCTGAGGTGTTCGTAAAGTTCGTCTTTCTCGATCTTTTTCATAAGCGTTTCGATTCGCTGACAATGATTACAATCCACGATCTCGCCTTGTGGGGCAATTATAGACCGCCTCCGCAATTGTAAAGACTGAAGGTCTCCGCCGCGTCGGGGTCAGCCCTGCACTGTTTTTCGCCACTTCGCCTTCCATTCCCGCGGAAAAAAGTGAGGACTGGCCCCCGACGTGACCCCCAGCGCGGCGTTTGTGCCAATTCCTTGACGGGCGTCAATGCGTGAACGAGCGGTTCAAGCGAGAGTCAAAGCGATGATATCTGTGGAACCAATGGATCTCACGGACAACCGGGACACAGCGGGCGCTATCAAGTCCTCGCCAGCCCAGCCGTCGTTCTCGAACCGGCGGCTGGCGCGTGAATGGAAGACGATTGCCCTGATGGTAGGCTGTTATTGCCACGCTCACCACGGGGTCACGTCCGCGCTATGCCTGGAATGCCAAGGGCTCTTGGACTACGCCGCCCTGCGCCTAGAGCGTTGCCGCTTCGGAGTCGAGAAGCCCACCTGCGCCAAGTGTCCCGTCCATTGCTACCAGCGCAGCCGGCGCGAGCACGTCAAGGACATTATGCGCTATGCCGGTCCTCGCATGGTCTGGCGCCACCCGGTATTGAGCCTGATGCACTGGGTCGATTCCAGACAGTTCAGAGCCGGACCGCTCAGATCTTGATCAAATCGTAACACGCGATAGGAGCGCGGACGCCCTCGTCCGCGCTCCTCTCACCGCGCGATCAATTATGCTTTCTCCCGGAGATGGTCTGCTTGAGCATCCACTGGTATAGGGCAGGGGTGGCGTAGGCCCCTTCCCAGCAATTGTGCCCGATGTGCTCCAGGGTGGTAAACCGGATGGTGGTGCTGCCGGCCTTCTTGATCGCCTCGACCATCTCCGCTGAACGCCGGAATGGCACGGTAGGGTCGGCCGTGCCATGCCAGACCCAGATCGGCAGGTCCTTGAGCTTGTCCGCGTCATTGACATTGCCTCCACCAGAAATAGGCACTACCGCGGCGAAGCGCTCGGGATGGTCGGCGGCCAGGCGCCAGGAGCCAAATCCACCCATGCTCAGGCCGGTGAGATAAACGCGATTTGTATCCACGCGGTAGTCTTTGACGATATGGTCCAGCAGCGCGATCAGCAGGGCTTGCTCCTTTGGCTGTGGCCAGGATGCGTCACCAGGACATTGGGGCGAGACAACAATGAAGGGATAATTGTCGCCGTGGTCGATGAAGCGGGGTGGCCCCCATCTTTTGACGATTGAAAGGGGCCCATAGCTTTCGCCCCGGCCATGAAGAAAGAGCATGAGGGGCCACCTGTGCGTTGCGGAATCGTAATTCGTGGGCAGATACAAGAGGTAGGGGATGGTGCCTTGGTCGCTGGTTGTAAGTTCCTGTTCCACTTGTTTGCCTGGGCCGGGTTCTGCCGGCTGTGTTGGAGACGCCGATAACATGCCTATAGCGGCCACAATACCGGAGAGAAGAATCGTTCGCATGACGCATTTCCATACCCGAAAAGGGCAGAGTGTCAACAACGTAACGGGAGGGAATGATCTTGCGTGATCCGTTGGCGTAATCGAAAATCCCTATTGTATGGCAACCAAAGCAGCGAGCTTATCCATCCGCTTGACGCGCCAGGAAAAGTCTATTTCGGAGGCAGACGCGACAGACAAGGGTATTCCGGCGGGAACCGCGGCAGCGAACCATATCTCGGAAGGCGTACGGCGAAGCCCCTCCCGGTGGTGGATCCCCGGGACGGTCAACCGGGTCATGTGGCATACCTGAGGGGCAGCCGCTTGCCTGTGTGGATGATCGTGGAGTTGGTCGATGAGTTGGGAGGAGACATCGAAGCGGCCGCCAAGAAAATCCGAAAGCCCGCTGGCCTAATCAGGATGGCGCTGGCCTATGCCGAGGCCTATCCCGATGAAATCCGCGATTGTCTGGAATTGAGTGCGAACATGAGCTTTGAGTCGATGAGTGAGATTCTTCCGGGACGAGAACGCCTGTGAGAAACACGGCGATGAGGATCTTGGATGCCGCGTAGGGTAGCTTTAGCAAAGCCCCGTTGTGGCTTGACCAAGCTCCGTCGGGCAGCGGCTCTATCTGCCCAACCAAGATCAGGCGGAGACCAGTTCCGAATGGGCCTTTTCTGGATCAACACCCAATTCCTTGATCGCCTCCGCTACCGCCTTGCCTTCAACTTGGCCGCGCTCGGCCAGGGTGTGCAATGTAGCGACGACGACGCTCTCCGCGTCGATCTCGAAGAAGCGCCGGAGGCGCTGGCGGGTATCGCTCCGTCCAAAGCCGTCGGTGCCGAGAGTGGTCAAGCCGCCGGGGACCCACGGCGCAACCTGGTCGGGAACAATCTTCATGTTGTCGGAGACGGCAATGAAGGGTCCCTGCTCATTTTCCAGCAGGGCCTCGATGTAGGCCTTTCGGGGCGTTTCAGCGGGGTGGAGCATGTTCCAGCGGCGGGTTTGAAGGGCGTCATTGCGGAGCAGCTTGTAGCTGGTGGCGCTCCAGACATCGGCCGAGACGTCGAACTTGTCGGCGAGGATTTGTTGGGCGCGGAGGGCTTCGCGCAGAATCGTGCCGCTGCCAAAGATCTGGGCCTTGAGCCGCTTCTTTTCCGGCCCCGGCTTGAATTTGTACAAGCCCTTGACGATGCCTTCTTGAGCGCCCTGGGGCATGGATGGCATGGCATAGTTCTCGTTGTAGAGGCTCAGGTAATAGAAAACATCCTCGCCGGCGACGAACATGCGGCGCAGGCCCTCGGCGATAATCGCGGCCACTTCAAACGTGAAGGCGGGGTCGTAGGTGAGCAGGCTCGGTATCGTGCTGGACAGGATGAGGCTGTGGCCGTCCTGGTGCTGGAGGCCCTCGCCGTTTAGCGTCGTGCGTCCGGCGGTGGCGCCCAGGAGGAAGCCCTTGGCGCGGATATCTCCAGCCAGCCACATCAGGTCGCCAATCCGCTGGAAGCCGAACATGGAATAATAGATGTAAAACGGCACCAGGTATTGCCGGTGCGAGGCATAAGCCGTGCCGGCGGCGATGAAGGAGGCCATGGAACCTGCCTCGGTAATGCCTTCCTCGAGAATTTGGCCGTCCTTTTGTTCATTGTAATAGAGCAGCGACCTGCGGTCCACCGGCTCGTACAACTGACCCTTGTGGGCATAGATGCCGATCTCGCGGAACAGGGCGTCCAACCCGAACGTCCGCGCTTCATCGGGAATGATCGGGACGATACGGCGCCCGATCTGTTTGTCCCGGAGCAGCAGGCCCAGCAACCTCACAAACCCCATGGTCGTGGACATCTCGAACCGGCCCGAGCCTTTGAGCAGTTCGCTGAAGCCCTCCAGCTTGGGAACGGAAATCGGTTTCGCCTCCACCCGCCGTTCCGGGAGGAACCCGCCCAATTCCCTGCGGAGGCTCAGCAGGTAGCGCGTCTCGCGGCTCTCCGGCGGTGGGCGGAAGAAGGGTGTCTCGGCTATCTCCTCGTCGCTGATGGGGACGCCGAAACGGGCGCGGAACTCGCGAAGTTCCTTCTCGTTTAGCTTCTTTTGCTGGTGGGTGACGTTGCGGCCTTCGCCGGCTTCGCCCAGGCCGTAACCTTTGACGGTCTTGGCCAGGATGACGGTGGGCCGGCCCGTGTGCTCGACGGCCGCTTTGTAAGCCGCATAGACCTTGCGCGAGTCGTGACCGCCCCTGAGCAACTTCTGTATCTGTTCATCGGTGAGGTGATTGACCAAGTCGAGCAGTTCGGGGTATTTGCCGAAGAAGTGGTGGCGTGTATAGCTGCCCGGCTCGACCGAGTATTTCTGGTAATCTCCATCCACCGCCTCCGCCATCCGACGCAGCAGCAGGCCGGATTTATCCGCCGCCAGAAGCGGGTCCCAATCCGATCCCCAGATGACCTTAATGACATTCCAACCGGCCCCTTGGAAGGTGGCTTCCAGTTCCTGGATGATCTTGCCATTGCCGCGCACCGGGCCGTCCAGGCGCTGCAAGTTGCAGTTAACCACCCAGATGAGGTTGTCGAGGTTCTCGCGGGCGGCCAGCGTGAGCGAACCGAGCGTCTCCGGTTCGTCCGTTTCCCCATCGCCAACAAATGCCCACACCTTCGGCTCTTCGCCGCTCATCAAGCCGCGGCCAACCAAATAGCGGTTAAAGCGGGCCTGGTAGATGGAAAGGAGCGGCCCCAGCCCCATGGAGACCGTCGGGAATTGCCAGAAGTTCGGCATCAGATAGGGGTGCGGGTAGGAGGAAAGGCCGCCGCCCTCAGCCAGTTCCTGGCGGAAATGCTGGAGATGATGTTCATCGAGACGGCGCTCCAGGAAGGCGCGCGCGTAAATGCCGGGCGTAGCGTGACCTTGGAAATAGACGAAATCTCCAACAAGCTGGCCGGTGCGGCCACGCAGAAAATGGTTGAACGCCACCTCGTAGAGCGTTGCCGCGGAGGCGTAAGTCGATATATGGCCTCCGAGGCCGCTGTGGGCGCGGTTGGCATTGACCACCATCGCCATTGCGTTCCATCGCACATAGCTCTTAATCCGGCGCTCCATCGCCCAGTCGCCGGGAAAAGGCGCCTGGGTCTCGACCGGAATCGTGTTCACGTAAGGTGTGCCAACCACCCGCGGCGCATCGACGCCCTCCCCTCGCAACCGATCCGTCAATTGGCTCAGGAATTGAGTCGCGCGCTCCCGGCCCTGCTGCCTGAGCGCGTACTCAACCACCGCTTCGAGCGACTCGAGCCATTTCTCCTCCGCCTCCCCGTCCGGTTTGGGCAGGATTCGCAGTTCGGGGGCCGGTCTGTCGGAATCTCTTCTCGCTAGTGTTTTCACTTTCTTGCTTTAAAGTGTATTGACTAAACTCTATCCTCCCGTTTGTCAAATCACCGGAAGGAATCCGTCTGGTCAAACAATGACAATCGAATTGTCAGTGAAACAGTATAGCACGCCCGGCAATCTCGTCGCAAAGCCCCCCTGTATGGGCACAGAGCCGCGAGCCAAAAACATGCAGGCAAGAAGATGAGAAGAAAGACATTTTCTTGCCCCCATTTTTTTGCCGACCTTGGCTGCGGGGCCAAGACCACATTTCGGCGGTCCAATGCGCTGCTGTAATCTCACCCTGCCCACGCCGGAAGAAAACCTGGCTTGCGATGAAGCGCTCCTGGATTGCGCCGAGGAAGGTGATTTGGGCGAAGTGCTCAGGTTTTGGGAACCCGCGCGGCCCTTCGTCGTCCTGGGCTATGCGAACCGGGTGGCCAGGGAAGTTAACGTGGGCTTCTGCAAGCGTCACCGGATCCCCATCCTGCGCCGGTGCAGCGGGGGGGGGACGGTGCTGCAGGGGCCGGGTTGCCTGAACTACTCGCTGATTCTGCGCATGGAGCAGGGCGGCCCGTTCAGCGGCATCACCTCCACCAACCGGTTTATTCTTGCCCGGCATCAGGCGGCATTGACGGCGCTGCTCAACGCTCCAGTCCGGATTCAGGGCCACACTGACCTGGCGATTGGCGGCTTGAAATTCTCCGGCAACTCCCAACGGCGCAAGCGCCGTTTTCTGCTTTTCCACGGTTCTTTCCTTCTGAACATGGACATTGCCCTCATTGAGAGAGCACTCCCCTTCCCTTCCAAAGCCCCTGAGTATCGCCAGAAACGTTCGCACCAGGATTTTCTGAGAAACCTGGAGGCGCCCGCTCAAGCCCTCCGAACAGCCTTAGCTAATGCCTGGGGCGCCAGCCAGCCGTTGGGGCACATCCCTTCTTCCCGCATTGAGGTCCTCGTAAATGAACAATACGGGGCGCGGGAATGGACTTTCAAGCTGTGATTAGCATCGCTGGTTTACTCAGGGCAGCGGCCGGACTATGCTTGGGTCTGCCCGGCCGACCGGGCGCCAATGAAACGAAAGAAATCGGCGATAGAAGAGCTAACTGAAATCATGGCCCGCCTGCGCGCGCCGGGCGGCTGCCCCTGGGACCGCGAGCAGGACCATCGCTCCCTGCGCTGGCACGCGGTGGAGGAGGTTTATGAACTGCTCGACGCCATTGAATCGGGCGACGACCATGAAATGGAAGAGGAATTGGGCGACCTGCTCCTTCAGGTCGTTTTCCACTGCCAACTCGCCCAGGAGCGCGACGCCTTCGACTTCGAAAAGGTAGCGCGGCGCATCGCGGAGAAGCTTGTCCGGCGGCATCCGCATGTCTTTGGCGACGTGCGAGTGGACGGGGTGGAGCAGGTCTGGTCGAATTGGGAACAGATCAAGCGGGCGGAGAAGCAGGGGACCCGGCATGAGAGGCCGTCTTGCTTGGACGGCATTCCGCGGCGTCTGCCGGCGCTGCTGCGGGCGGAAAAGCTGCTGAAGAAGGCCCGGCGCGCCGGTCTGGCCGACGGGGTGAGTTCGCCCAGAAAGCTGACGCGCCAAGCCCTGGGCCGTGAATTATTCGCCCTGGCGGCTTATGCACAGTCCAATGGCTGGTCGGCGGAGGCGCTTCTGCGCGAGGAGACTCGCGCGCGAGAAACCGCGTGGAGAAAGGCCGAGAAGAAGGAAGCGGCTGGTACGGACGCCAAGTCCTGAGAGGGGACATTCGACCTTGTCTAAGGGCTATGGGACGAGGTAGTTTATTGCGAGATAGATCGGA
>JAJYHY010000602.1 GCA_021784555.1 bacterium | reverse complement strand
TCGCGACGGCCTCGCCCTCTTCTCGAAAACAACCACGAAATAATCCGCCACCGTACCACCCGTTACCACGATTTAATCTGACTCTGCTCCCACGGCAGAGTCAGACGCGCCACATTCATGAAAAGAATCTTAATACCGGCCGTCACACTGATTTCTGCGATCAGCGTCTTGACGCGGCTGCCTGGAGGATCGGGCACCCAGGCCCCCGCCACGAACATCGACCTGAACACGCTGAGCAACACCGTACTCAGCACGAACATCGATCTGGCCACCTTGTGCGATTCGGTTGGGGCGCTGGTGGAAAGCTTGAGAGCCAAGGTGGCGGATGCAATGCAGCAGGCCATTCACGACCAATCTCTTGGAAGCCAGCAACTCGGAGAACTCCTCAAAGCCGTGAACAGCGTCCAGGCCAGCCTGACACAGGTCGCTATCGGCCCGAGAATCCAGGCCGTCGCGCAGAAGGTTGCTTCCGTCCGAAAAGGGGCCGACGCCCTGCTGCGGGACCCCGCGGACAAGGAATTGGCGGCAGGTCTCAACCTTCAGCCTTGGCTGAACAAGTTAGACTGGGAAACCGCGCAGGCAGCTATTTTCCAACACAACCTCGATCAGCTTCGCGCCAGTCTCCAGGAATTAAAACGTTGGACGCGCGCCTGGCAGTCGCTGGCCCCCGAACAACAATTGAGCACGGTGCTCCGGCAACGGCTCACTGAGCTGCTGGCCAAGGATTGGCTGCGCGACGATGTGCGGCAGCCTGCGGGAACTGCCAATGAGGATGCCGCCCTGCCTGAACCGGCCCGCCTGCTGACAGGCAAACCCGAGGCTCAGACAGTTGCGGGTGCGCAACTAAGTGCGAGCAATCTGCAGCTTCTGCCCATCGCGGGACAGAGCGCTCTATCGAACGTGCGGGGGGTGATCAAAATGTTAAAGGCCGGCGTGCCGGAAGGAGTTATCAGGAAGTGGATCATGACGCGCAATACCCCTTTCGACCCCACCCGCGAAGACGCGGAGACGGTTCGTGAGATGGGGCTCTCCTGGCCGCTGTGGGCTATGCGGGGACGTAACGAGGCACTCCAGGCCAGCAGCCACAACGGACCGCGCGTCTATTATTACGACCCATAGCGAGCAAGCACTTGGGTGGGTTCGAATCAAGCAGCCGATGCGGTGTTCTCGCCCTCGACAAAATGAACTCTTTGCGCCATTGCGGCGGAATGGCTGTCGCGCAGATGTCCATAAACTTTCATCGCCAACGCACCGCCATCCTTGTGACCAAGCCAGCGTGAGACGGTCGGAATGTCAACGCCCGATTCAATGCACCGGGTGGCAAACAAATGGCGTAAGTCATGGTGAGTGAACCGCGGAATGTTCAGTTTCTTGCAAGCCGTATCAATTGCGCCCTGGCATTCGTGGACCAGCATGACTTTGTTGCTTGAAAATTCTGTTTCGCCCCGTTCCTTTTTCAGCCGTTCCAAAAGCTGGCGCATGTCGGGAATCATGGGAATGCGGCGAATCTCCCAATTCTTCGTGCCGGTGGCCGGATCGCCCAAAACGGTGATTTCACCTTTCTCAAAATCACAGTCCCGACCGTGAATGCGCGCAGCCTCGCCTTTCCGGCATCCACCATAGGCCAAGAATTCCACGAGGTCCGCGCAGCGTTCCGCCCAACCGCCCTCCCCATGCCTGATGGCGCTCACCAGTTGCGCGAACTCTTTCTGGCTTGGAAGCTGCAGAACCTTTTGTCGGACTTTTTTGCGTTTGATGTGGATGGCGGGATTGTCATAACGGGCACCGGCGTCAACGGCGATGTCCAGAATCAGACGGAGCGTCCCCACGGTGTTATTGAACGCCGACGCGCTGGCAATTTTTCCAAATTCAGCGGACCAGGCCAAACAGTCAGTCTTGGAAACTTGAGAAACATCCATTTGGGGGAGGTCGGGCCAAGATTTCAACAAAGCCGTGATTCGCTCCTGGCGATACGTCTTGCTGCGCTCCTTAATGGAATGATCACCTTTCAAGCGGTCCCGATACGCTCGCAGCGCATCGTCGAAAGTCATTTTCCCGCGCGCAACCGCCTTTTGGGCAGCAGCACGTTGCCTCTCCTCTTTTTGAAAATCCCCCAACCGCAGTTTCGCCACGCTGATTCGGTCGGTTTTGAGCGATTTCCAAATCAGCTTGCCGCCCACGCGAATTCGGGCATAATAGTTTCCTGATTGAACGTGGCGGACGAGGTTGGCCACGGGCGTTTTCTGCCAGCGCGAGCCTGTATTGTCCGATGGATTGCCTTTCATGAATATAGTATAGAACAGCAGTATAGAAAACGCAAATTTGCAGTTTGCCAAAAAGCGATTCTAGTCAATAAAATCAAGGCTAACGGAAGGGTGGCTGAGTGGTTAAAGGCACCTGACTCGAAATCAGGCGTAGGGGCAACTCTACCGTGGGTTCGAATCCCACCCCTTCCGCCACCTTTTTGCCATATCTTCGGAAGTCGGCAGGTAACAGAGACTTAGGTCGATTTCGCCGTCGCCGATGACGATCTTATCCGTGATCGCTTCCACGATGGTCCGCTTCTCTTCCGGGGCGAGCTTGGGCCACAGGTCCGCCAGGTTCCGCGCCTCGGCGGCGACTTCGCCTGCGGAAAGGGCCTTCACTTTGCCGAGGTCGATCTCGGCCTCGAGTTTCGGCAGGGATTCCTCTATTTGCTTCCGGCGGTCTTCGAGCGGCCGGAAGAAACGGCCGAACTCCTCGCTTTGCAGGTGGCCCTCCTGGTAGAGCCGGTACACCCGGTCGATTTCCCGCTGGAGCTTCTCCATTTCCTGGCGTTGCGTGTTGAGCAGCGTTTCCTTTTCGGCCACGGCGCGATCCGAATCCTGCAAGTGTTTCGCCACCAGTTCGGGCGACACGAAGTAGGCCTGGAGCTCGTCGTGGAAGATGCCTTCAAGGTCGGTGATCGGAATCTTGTTCCGGCATTTTCGGCAGACATATTTGAGGCTGTTCGCTGGCACGTACATTTTCTCGCCGCACTGGCAGTATGCGAGGCCGGCGAACAAATGCACCGGTTTCTTCGCCCGTGGCCGGCCGTCCCGGAGCGGCGGGCCGAGCAGCTTATTGCACTCCTCCCAGACCTCGGCTGAAACCAGCGGCTCCACCTCCGTGAGAACCCAGGCGTCCTCCGGTTTCGTCATCCAACCCTTGGACTGGCCGTCG
>JAJYHY010000601.1 GCA_021784555.1 bacterium | reverse complement strand
GAAGTGATCGAGCGCATTCCGCCGGGAGAACCCTTTTCCTTCGAGCAGCAGTTGCTGATGCCCCAGGTGCGCACCATCCGCCCCCTGGCGTTTGAAGCCGACGGGATGTTCATCGACATCGGGGTGCCGGAAGATTACGCACGCGCCCAACACCTGTTTGCTCCAGGCGCGGGCCTAAAGACTTGAGGTCCCGCATCTATGGCCGTTTCCACCCCCATCGACCAGGATCGCGTTCTGCGCAAGGCACTGTTCCTGGACCGCGACGGCGTCATCAACATAGAGAAGAACTACGTCTGGCGCGTTGAGGATTTCGAGTTCCTCCCGGGCATTTTCGAACTTTGCGCCCTGGCACGGGAACTGGGTTTCCTGCTCATCGTGATCACCAATCAGGCGGGGATCGCCCGGGGCTATTACACCGAGGCCGACTTTCAACGGCTCAACGAATGGATGCTGGGTGAGTTCCGGGTGCGCGGCATAGAGATCGGCTATGTCTATCACTGCCCCTATCACCCTACCGCGGGCATAGGCGAGTACCGCCGCGAGTCCTTTGACCGCAAGCCCAATCCCGGCATGATCCTGAAAGCACGACGGGATTTCGGCCTCGACCTGTCTCGAAGCGTGCTGGTGGGGGACAAGGACTCGGATATCGAGGCGGGGCGAGCTGCTGCCGTCGGATACATTATCAGGCTGGATCCGTGTGGAACACGGGCGGATACCGGCGGTGATCCTGTCCATACGGTGCTGCCAGATCTGGTTGAAGTCCGGCATTGGCTCCAGGACGGGTACGCCGGACATCACTCATGAGCCGCCCATCATGTAGCCGAGCCCTGGCGCCGTGGCACTTAGTCCCCTTGAATGAGGCTTCCTATGATCTGCGCCCTGTGGTCGCAACTGAACCCGGCCGTTGCGCGCTGCCGCCCCGCCGCCCCTATCTCGTGTGCCAACTCGGGGTGTGTCAGGATGGATGCAAGGGCCTCGCCAATCGCCTCTACGCTTTCGCCGTCCACCCTCATCCCCGTCACCCCATCCTGTACCGCCGAGCCGGTTCCTCCGGCGCGCCCGGAGATAACCGGCTTCTCGCACGCGTTGGCCTCGAGGTAGACCAGGCCGAAGCCTTCGGTATCACCGTCGATATCGCGATTGGGCATGATGAACACATCGCATGCGTTGTACCAACGGGGCAGGTCGTCGGGGCTCACGGGGCCCAGAAAATGGACCCGCTGGATTACGCCGGCTTGTTGTGCCACCGCGTGCAGATAATCCCAGTCTTCACCGATGCCGATCAGCGCGTAGTGCACGTCCAGCCCGCGCGCCACCAGGAATGGCATTGTTTTTATCACGTGGTCGAAGCCCTTGCGTCGCTGCAGCCGACCCACCGACAGCACCAGTTTGTGCTGGGGCCGGAGCCCAAGGCCCGCGCGCAGGTCATCGCAAGGCAAGCCCGGATGAAAGCGTTCGATGTCCACCGCCGGGTAAATCAGTTCAATTCGCTCCGGTGCCACGCCGATTAGCGAGACCAGGGTATCCCGGGTGAACGCGCTATTGGCCAGGACCTTGTCGGCATGCCTGAGAACGAAGCACATGGCGCGGAATTTCCCGCCGCGCCCCCAACCGGTGAGTTCTTCCCCGTGCGCGTAGATCAGGACGGGACATCCGCGCAGGCGCGCGACGAGCAGGGCCGCAAGCCCCTCCGGGAGGGCGCGGCCGGCCAGCACGGCGTGAAAACGATGCGTCAGCGCCAGCGCCAGCGATTTGAGCGACAGCTTTGCGTACACGGGCAAGGACTCGGGGTTGAGCCAGGGGATCCGTTTCAGCCGGAGCCGATGCACCGTGTTGGGGTGCCCACGATCGACCTCGACCGCGCCCGGAACATCGGCGGTGACGATATGCACTCCCTTGCCGCCCAGCCGCCGGCAATCCTCGTCGAAGGAAACGGCGGTGCCGCCCTTGGTGGGCAGGAACAGTTCGGTAATCATCAACAGCCGGAGGCTCTGTGTCGTTTTCATTGAATCCAACGGAATCAGGGGTGGTTATGAACGTCGGTCAGCGGGGCTTTGGCGGCATTCTATCCCTGGCTTCACATGCGGGGAAGCCGTTTCCGAGTGGTTCTGTTTGGCTGCGCAAACTTCGACACCTCGATTGTCCGCCCGATGCTCGGCCGTCTGGTCGGCGGGCTTTGGTTGAAATGCCGATGCAATGATAACATGGCTCTGGTGACGCGCCAGAGCGGCCATATGGGGGGAATGAGGGTGAACGTAAGCGGAACGATCGACTCCTTGATCTCGGGTCGAAAGCTTCACTGGCGCCTGGACCGCGGCCTGCGGCAGATTGGGCGGCTGAAAGGGGTGCTTTATCGCAACATTGTCCCAGGCTTGCCGGTGGGGCGCACATTTATCTTTTGCACGTCTTACATTAATGACACCGAGCGCTATAAACGCTGGGTGGACCACGTATATCCTCGGCGACAAGCCTTCGGTGCCGATAGCATATTTTTGATCAACGACGGATCCGACAATATAGGCTTCGATTCAAGGTTGGCGATAGTGGATGGCGAGCACGACTTGCCGGCTCAACTCCTCGGGGATATGGCTATCGTCACCTTTGTCGAGCGGCTGGGCAGGCCCGCGATGTTTTGCTATCCCGGATGGTGGCGCAGCTTTACTTACTCGGTGCGCATTGCCCGGCACTTCGATTTCGACAAGATCATCCATATCGAATCGGATGCCTATGTATGCAGCAAGCGGCTCGCGGATTATCTCCGCAGTATTAATCGCGGCTGGACGGTATTGTGGTCAAAGGGTTACAACTTTCCCGAGACGGCGATTCAGGTAATTTGCCGCGATGCCTACCCGTCCTTGGCCCAATTCGCAGATCGTAAACTGTCGTTCTTCCAGACAAGCAACCGAGCCGCCGAATACCTGTTTCCATTCGACAAAGTCGAGAATCGCTTCACTGGTGACCGATGCGGCATTCTCGACCGGGCGGCCAGATCCCAAGCATTTGACTATTTGGCTCAAGTGCCGCCGGACTGGGAACTCCATTCCGACTTTTGAGCCTTCTCCCAACTGCGCTCATTACGGGCAGAAGCGGCACCAGGGATTCGTTGGGGTTCCACCTGTAGTGGATGTCGGCGCCGGTTGGGGCGCAGGCGCAGAGGGGGGCGATGAGCGAGGAGGCGTCACCCCGTTCGCCCCGTCCGCCGCGCTCCCTT
>JAJYHY010000600.1 GCA_021784555.1 bacterium | reverse complement strand
GGAACCTGATAGACCCTGTATTTACTGTGAATGTTGAGGGATTACCTCACATCCTGCGGCGAGAACCCACCTCTTGATATTGTGCTCACTCCGCCTTCACGACCAAAGTTATTAATGCATGGACCCTAAGTATTGGTGTTCACCGCGACCCGCGCGCTATTGTCAAAACCTGAAAACTGTACCGTGCCATCGGGTGCAGTCAAGCCAGCGATACGCTGGATAGACAATTCGCCCGCCGCAGGCTCCTGCAGGAATATGAATATGCCGGGACCCGGCGTTGTCTGGAGCTTGGCGGCACCGGCGACGCTCAAGTCTCCGTAGAAGGCCACGTATTGGCCGTCGTCGCTGATGCCGGGCGCCGCGCCCAGCGCGGTGAATCCATCGGCCGACGATGCGATGAGGGCGGGTGTGGCAAGGTTCTGGGGGTACACGACGATGGGGTCGGTCGGGCTGGGGCCTTTGCGGACCACGATTTGGCCGTTGTCGGCAATCATGGGCTCTGCCCCTAGCCACATCGGAGTGGTATTAAAGGTTCCACCAGAGCCGGGGGTCGCCATGACATAGGTTGGGTTTAAGCCCGTGCTGGTGTCCGCCATAAACACCGAGCCTCCATAGTTATTGACGGAGAGGCCTGGGCCGATATAGGAGAAGGGGCCCTGGGCGAGGGGGCCAATGCTGCCAACGACGGGGCCCCTGGTGCTTGTTTCTCTCAGGTCGTATTCGGCTACGGTTTGAATTGAGGAGGAGTCCGTCGCGTCCAAGAGCAACAAGAAGCCATAGGCATCGCTGTACCCCGGACTAATCAGAATGGGGGCGCCAAAGGGCGGATAATACCACACCGGATCGGCGCTCGTGATGTAGGTTCCACGATCCACCAGCACTTGGCTGTCGTTATTGATCTGAACAACTTCTGAAGCGCGGTCCGCTGGCAAGCTCTGTAGCGGGGAGCTCCCGTCCCCGACAAAAACGTACGTGCCATCGGCCGTCTTCGCCGTGAATGCCACCAGGCCGCTATCGTTTATCGAGACGCTTTGGCCAATGGAAACGATGCCATTTTGGCCGGTCTGGGCCACAATCTTGAAACTGTAGTCGGCAGCCCCACGGATTGCCGTTGATAGGAGCAGGCAAAACACCACCGTGCCATTGCCATGTTTTGCGCACAAGTGGTGAAAGCAAGTCCGCGTAGCGGGAGCGTGTCCCTGTGTGTTCGAGCCTGGTACTGAACGTTTCATAGTGCTATGGATTAGGGATTTGCATTACGCGGTAGAACCGGGCCTGCGGCAAGTCTGGCGTTGGGTCGATAAAGGTTTCTACGTCCTGGCTCTTGACCAGAGTGGCCAAAGGGGTCCATTGCTTGAGATCCGCGCTCGCCTCAACCGTCAAGGTCGCACCGGCCTGACCGCCGCTGATGAGGATTGTCACCTTCCCGCCCGCGCCCATCTGCGCCTGCAACCGGATCGCCGCCCCGCTCTCCAGCCCGCATTTCCCTTGCCCCCCGGCCTTGTAGATGGCCAAAATCTCGCCCGGGGCCAAGGCTCTGTTGTAAAGGGAAACCTCATCCAGCATCCCGTCCATATTAAGGCCGCCCGCCTGGCCAATCGTCAGTGGCGCGCTGGCGATGGGCACCGCCAGGTTGTTCGTCTCCGCTGAGGCCTGAACTCCATTCACGTAAATCCGGTAAACACCGCGCTCTTTGGTCACTGCCAGGTGATACCATTGGTTGGTGCCGAAACTTCTGGCCGCTGGCGCGATGACATGGACGCCGGTCGTTCGCCCATAAGTGTAGAAATACAGCTCCTGCCCTCCGAAGCCGAAGAGCCACTTGCCGCCGGCCCCAGGCCCCGCGTCCTGGCCAACCAACCCGACGCTGCCGTCGCCCCCAGGCACCGAAGCGTACAACTCGGCAAAGTTCGCCCACAGTTCAATGGTAAAATCGTTCGTGCCCAGCGCTCCCAGTGGATCATCCGGGACTTGCAGGTAAGAAGTCGCGCCATCGAAGGCAAAGGCTTGTCCCACCTCACCCGGCCCGTAGAAAGCCGCGCCTTCAAACGCCGCGTCGTTAGTCCCGGCATAATCCCCCGTGTCGCCCTCCCCTCGCCACCAGGCGACCATGCCGGGCGGGGTTCCGGGGCACGTGACGCCAGTGGCAACGCTCAAAACGGCGGGCGGTGCGCTCGTGACACTTCCGACGGCGTTGGTCACCACCACGATGTAGGTTCCAGCCTGTGCTCGCGTCACATTGGTCAACGTCAAGCTCGCGCCGGTTGCCCCCAGAAGAGCCAACCCGTTGAAGCTCCACTGATAGGACAGAGGTGCGCTGCCCGTCGCGGTCACGTTGAATGTCGTCGTGCTTCCCACGGCGACGGTTTGAGGCTCCGGTTCGAGCGTGATCAACGGCGCGGCCTGAACGGTGAGAACCGCCGGACCGCTGAGGACACTCCCGCTGGAGTTGCTCACCTGGACGACGTAGGCCCCGCTGGCGGCTGACGTCACGTTGCTCAGGACGAGCGTGGCATTCGTCGCGCCCGCCAAGGAAACGCCGTCCTTGAGCCACTGATAGCCGAAGGGCCCCGGGCCGCGGGTTGAAGCTTGGAAGGTCACCACCGCGCCCGCGGGAACGGTCTGGTTGGTCGGTGACACGGTAACTCCCAGCGGGAGAATGCCTCTGGCCACCAGGGTCAGGACCCCCCGGTTGTAATTGGTTTGCCAGGCGATGCCCGCCGGGAAGGCGACGTTTGTGAAGGCGAGGCTGTTTGTCCCGGAATTCAATATCGCGAAGGAGGCCCCTGGGGTTGGCACGTACCCGCCTTCCAATTGCGCGCTGAGGCTTCCACCGACTGGGATGGCACCCGCCAGGTTGACCGAGACCGGGCCGGTGAGGGCGATGTGTCCGAAATCGGTCGGGCTGGCCAGCCCAAAACTCATGGTGCCGACATTCTGAGCAAAGGAACCACTGAAGGTTATCTCTCCGTTGTCAGCCTCGATTATCCCACTATTGGTCGTGTTGGCGCTGACGCTGATGCTTCCGCCATCTGCAGATTCGATAAGCCGGGCAGAATTACTGAAGGAACTGCCCGCGATGGAGATCCTCCCCCCGCTCACATCCGCCGCGATTGTCCCCTGGTTGACCACCGAGACCTCCTGCGCTCCGCCCCAAACCGTGCTATAGCCGATTTGGCCGTTCTGCCCTCGCACCGTAATCCCCGCCCCAATC
>JAJYHY010000194.1 GCA_021784555.1 bacterium | reverse complement strand
CTGTAAGCTATGTTGAGCCCGGCCCAACAGCCGCTTTATCGCCCACTTTATCGAAAATACGCCGGAATTCGATAAAGTGGCCGATACAGTCCCGAAATCAGGGTTCTTGGGACAAGCCTTATGTAACCCCTGCTTAAAACATGGCGTCTGAACGTATAAGCTCAATGGACCTCGTTAAACTCCAGAATCAACTCCTTGCCGCAGCCCGTTCAAACCCACCGAGCCAGCGAGTGCCGCTGGCCTTTGAGAAACGCATTCTGGCCCATTTGGCGGGATATCGCCAGCAAGATGAGTACGCCCGGTGGGCGGCAGCGCTTTGGCGGGCGGCGGGGCCTTGCGTGGCACTCATGCTCCTCCTTGGTGTATGGACGTATCTGGCCTCAGGCCGAGGGTCCGCCCCAGCCGATTTGTCTCAGCAATTTGACCAGACCGTTTTGGTGGCGGTCGATCAAATCCAAGCCGTAGAGCCTCACTGGTGAATACGTGGAAAGTCATTCTGGCCACCTTGGTCATTTTCGGCGCCGGCATGCTCACGGGCAACCTTCTGCAGGAGCACGGCGTCCGGCTGGGGAGCTTGACCGCGCCCCACGCCTCGCCACCGCGCCGCCCCGTTCACGCACTAACGGCCCGCGGCCTGAGATTCGATTTCCTGCGCCATCTCCAGCGCGAACTGGATGTGACCCCGGAGCAGGGCCAGCGCATCGATGCCGTCATTGCCCGGAGCCAGGAACGGACCAAGGAGCTAATGCAACCGGTCATCCCGCAGCTCCGGAAAGAGGTGGAGAGGGCCAAGGCCGAATTCCGCGCCGTGCTCACGCCTCAGCAGCGGGAACGGCTCGACCAACTGGTGAAACGCCGCCGGCAGCAGTGGCGGCAGCGCCACAAGCCCGAAATCCCAAAACGGCAATGACCAAAACCTGGTCGGGGAGAGGGAACCACGGAATACACGGATCACACGGAAGGAGCCCGCCCCTTGACAGCCGCTGGCGGGACTCTGCGCCCAGGCGATCTACGGTTGCGGTCAGTGCCTTTTTTGGTAACTGCTCAGGTCTCGCCCCGCCCCGGCGATAATTTGGAAGTTGCGTGATTGGGGGAGCTGGCCCAAGTTTGTGCGTGCCTTTTACGAAGGGGCATGGTTGAATAACAGCGTATGATGATTTGGTTGCTGGCCTTGGTGTTGATGGCGTCGCTGGCGGGTCTGGGTTACCGGCAAGGAGCCATCCGAGTAGCGTTCTCTTCGGTGGCGATTATCGTTGGCGCGCTGGTGGCGGTGCCGCTTGGCCATTTTCTTAAACCGGTGCTGGGCTGGCTTGGTGTGAAGGAACCGCTGCTGGTTTGGGTGCTGCCGCCAGTCATTGTGTTTGTCATCGTGTCAATCTTGTTTAAGGTTGCGGCGATGGCGATGCATCAGAAGGTGGAAGTCCATTTCAAGTATCACGCGGGCGACTTGCGTCTCGCTCTCTGGGAAAGGATGAACCGGCGGCTGGGGCTATGCCTGGGCCAATTCAACGCGGTAGCCTATCTCATCCTGGTCTGCTTTGGCATTTACTTTGTCAGTTATGCCACCATCCAGGTCGCCTCATCCGATAAGGACCCCCGTTGGATGCGGGTTGTGGACACTTTCGGACGAGACTTGCAGGAAACCGGGTTTAATCGGGTTGCCGCCTCCATCAACCACGTCTCGCCCATGTATTATCAAGCCTGCGATTTGGCCGGCCTCATCTACGCCAATCCGCTTCTGGAGGCGCGGCTCTCGCAATACCCGGGTTTCCTGGCGCTTGGCGAACGCTCGGAATTCCAGAACCTGGGGGGCGACAAATCCTTTGCGGAAATGTGGCAGCGCGGGGCGCCGGTTCGTGACCTCCTTCAGTATCCCCAGGTTCAGATGATGGTTCAGAATCCCGACACGTTGAAGACCATTTGGCGTACGGCCAAACCCGATTTGGCCGACCTGCAGACTTATCTGGAGAAGGGAGTGTCTCCAAAGTACGACCCGGAAAAGATCCTGGGCCGATGGAGTTTCGACACCCCCTATGCGCTGATCCAGGTGCGCAAGGCGAAGCCTCGTATTACGGTCAAGGAGATGCGCAAAATCCGGGCGATCATTGAAACCGCTTTCGCCAACACCAGCTTGGTTGCCATGACCGACCACCATCTGATCCTAAAGAATATGCCGCAGGTCAACCTGATGGGAGTCGGTTCTCCAGGCACGCAAAACGTGGATGGCCAGTGGCAGAACGTGAATGGCAAATATCAAGTGACCTTCTCCGACGGCGGTGAAGCGCCCGCTTCAGCCGATAATGACCGGCTCAAGCTCCACTATAGGGGGATGGAACTGGTCTTTGACCGGGAGATCTAGTTCCCGCTGGGTACCGTAACAAATTCCGCCGCCTCGGGTTCCGCCCTCCAAGAAGTTGGCGGCGAATTGCGGAACTGGTCGAAGAGAGAGCCGCTCGCGGCTGAGACCTCAGTGCCGTTGGTAAGTTGCAGTCCTTGCCCCTGCGCAATCCCAGCGCTGACGTCGGCGCCTTGGGAAGGCGGCGCCCAGTTGCCGAGGTGAATCGAGCCAATCGGCCGCGGAACGAGGGCCGCGGTGCTGGCGTCCATGGGGCCGCTGCCGCTCGATACCAGGCCTATAATAAGCATACCGCACGCCGCCAGTCCAACCGCGCCGGCCAAGACCGGTTTGAAGCCAAATTGCGGCCACCGCCACTGTCTCCAGGGCGCTTGCCGAAAGAGGCGCGCCAGCAGACCGTCCGGGCGGGGCAGTTCGCCCGCCTCGATGCGTGAAATGACTTGATGTGAGAAGGTCTCGAAGTAACCGGGGAGAGGTCGCTCGTGTCGCTTGAGCGCCAAAAGCCGGCGCAACTGCTTGAAATCATCCTGGTCAGGATTCATAGCTTACTTCAAATAGTCCGACAAATAGGCCTGCAACTGCTGGCGGGCGTAGAACAGCCGGGAGCGCACCGTGCCAATGTTGCACTTCATAATTTTCGCAATTTCTTCATGCGACAGGCCCTGAACATCATGCAATGTCACAACCAATCTATGGGGTTCTGACAATTTCTGCATGGCGGCGTTCAACCTCTCCTGCAATTCGGTGAGGTTGATCTCCCGGCGCGGTGTCTTTTCTGAAATGAGCGCCAGCAAGTCCGGGTCGTGTTCGGCGTTGATGTCGAGGTCATCCAGGCTCATCTGGTTTTTGACCTTGCGCTGCTTGAGGAAATTGATGGTCTTATTGATGGCAATCCGATAGACCCAGGTGTAGAAGCTGGAGCCGCCTTTAAAAGAGTCCAGGGCGTGAAAGGCCTTGATAAAGGCCTCCTGCGCCAAATCGTTGGCATCCTCATGATTGGCGGTCATGTGGTAGATAGTCGCGTAAATGCGCTCCTGGTAGCGCCGCACCAACTCATCGTAGGCGCTCAGATCGCCCTCGCGCGTCCGCCTGACCAGCGCCATTTCCTCGGCGTTCCCGGCCGGATTCCGGGTTCGTTCTTCTCGAGTACTTGGCGCCTTGTGGCGAACCGGTTCGGTCATAACCATAGGCATATCTCAGGCACAGACCTCCAGCGTATCGGCTTGCGCAGCCAGGAAATCCGTCAGAGCGGCCAGGCTGGCCCGGCCCTCCGACGCGGGCAGGAGCCGCGTGACCTCGCGCGCCTTTTCCAAATAGTGATAAACCGCCTCAAGCGAGGCGCTGGGAGTTTCGTATTTCATCATTAATTCCGTGACCTGCTTCATCGAACCAGGCTGCCAACCGCGCACCAACTTCTCCAGCAGCGCCCGGTCCGCAAGGCTAGCCCGTTCCCAAAGCAGAAGGACCGGCAGGGTAAACTTGCCTTTTGCCAGGTCTGTGCCTAACGACTTGCCCGCGGCAGCCTCCGTTCCAAACAGGTCCACGCAGTCGTCGTAAACCTGATAGGCCGTGCCATAGGCCAGCCCAAACTGCCTCATCGCCTCCCGGCACTCCAAACCGATGCCGCTCAGAAACGCGCTCAACTCGCAGGAGAGGGCGAACAACTCGGCCGTTTTCATCTCCAGCACCTTGAAATAAGTCTCTCGCGTAAGCTGAAAATCGTGTTCATGCTGCGTCTGCAGAATCTCGCCGGCGCAGACGGTGTTGGTGGCGGCGGAGACCGTGCGGCAAACATCGGGCGTGGGAAAACCCGCCGCCAATTTCAAGGCGTGGGCAAAAAGGCAATCCCCGAAGAGAACGGCCAGTTCGTTGCCCCAATTGGCCGCCAGTGTCAGGCGGCCACGCCGGATTTCAGCCTCGTCCATCACGTCGTCATGGACGAGTGTTGCCAGGTGGACCAACTCCACAATAACGGCGGCGGTCACATGGCCCTCCCCCAGTTCCCCGAGGGCCTTGGCGGTCAGGGCGACTAAAGCCGGACGCAGATGCTTGCCTTGGCCATTGAGGGCATACTCGGCGTAGTCGGCCAGCGCCGGGTCGAAGGCATCGACCTGCTGGGCCAACCGGCGCTCCACCGCTTCCAAAAACGGCTCGACCGAGCCGACGATCTGCTTCCAGGAGGAAACCGGCTCGGAATTATACGCGTCCGTCATGGGTACAGGAACGACTTTGGTGTCAGCCGCAAACATCTTATAGAATTTAGGGTTGCGCCCTCCTCAAGTCAAACCTTATAGGTCGAGAACAATCGGGTACGGCACGGCCAGTGACAAGGTCGTAGCGAGGGTCGAGGATTGCCGGTAGCGCATCCCGCAAGGTCCCCCCTGAGAAGAAAACGCGAGACAGCCGCAAAAGTGGGCAAAGGACGCAACCGGTAGCAGCGGAGGGGTCTCTCATTAGCACCGTTGGCTTTAGCCCGGTGGACGCCCTCGCCCTGAGAGGGGGCAACTGTTTCAACCAGTTCTTCTGTCCTGGATCAGATCCACAAGGGTAAACTGTTGAAACAGTTCTCCCGTTCCGACGCAGCGGGCGGTTCACCGGGCTAAAGCCAACGGTGTTAATGAAAGGCAAAGTGTCAAGACCCCGGGGGTCCGGGCCGGATGCGCCCGATCGTCGGCGCCTTCCCCTCGCCAAATTGATGAGCTAACTTAACTGGAGCCTATCCGAAAAGGGTGGCTTAATCGGCCACTTTATCGGTTACTTAATCGAATTCGGCTGATTCTCGATTAAGTGGCCGACGAAGTGGGCGATAAAGCGCATCCGATCGGACCGGACCTTTTCGGATAACCTCTAGCTAATCATGGTAACGGTCAATATGCACCAAGCAAAAACGCGGCTTTCCCAACTGGTCAAGGCGGTCGAAGAACACAATCAAACCGTTGTGCTCTGCCGTGACGGGCGTCCCGTCGCGGAGATTCGTCGCTGCGCAAACGCCCGCCGCAGGGTCCGCTCCCTTGCGCCCGACCCGCGCTTCTATGTTGAGTTCGCCGCGGGTTATGACCCAACCGAGCCGCTCTCCAGCGAAGAGTGGCCGGAGGACCTGCGATGAATGTGCTGCTGGACGCACGCTTGTGTTGCGCGGCGGCCTGTCTGCCTCCCATCCACCGGGACCCGTTCGATCGCGTGCTCGTGGCCCTGGCCCAAACCCAGGCACTCACGCTAATCACGTCCGACGGGAACATCGCCAAGTATCCCGGTGTGAAGACGCTTTGGTAAGAGCCAAGCCTCTGGCCAGGTGAGCCGCTCCCGGGACGGGCATAGGCCGACTCCCTGCCCAAGAATTGCCGCCAGGGCGAACGAGGGCAAAAAGTGCCTGAACATCCCGCCCGGATATGCTATCGATCTTGTCCATGTTCGATTCACAACTGGCAGACTTGCCTGCGCTCAACCAGGTCACTATTCCAGACCTCTGGCAGCAGGAAGCCGTCGCCGCCTTGCGCTCAGGCAAGGATGTTGTCGTCCAGGCGCCAACCGGCGCGGGCAAGACGCTTATCTTCGAGCTTTGGTCCAACCAGGGCAAGAACCGCGGCCAGGCCGTTTATACCGTGCCGACACGGGCGCTGGCCAACGACAAGCTCGCGGAATGGCGTGGACGGGGATGGGACGTCGGGATTGCCACCGGCGATTTGGCTGAAAACCTCGGCGCGCCGATCCTCGTCGCCACCCTGGAGACGCAGAAGAACCGCCTATTGCGGGGCGAAGGGCCCGCCCTCCTCGTGGTCGATGAATATCAAATGCTCAGCGACCTCGAGCGCGGACTCAACTATGAATTCGCGATGGCGCTCGCCCCGTTGAAGACGCAATTATTGCTCCTCAGCGGCAGTGTCGCCAATCCTCAAGACGTCCTCAAATGGCTCGGGCGCCTGGGTCGCGACGCCGTTTTGATACGGCACGAACTCCGGCCCGTTCCGCTGGAGGAGGTTCATGCGCGGACACTGAGCTACCATTTGCCCAGTGAAATCCGCGGCTACTGGCCTCGCCTGGTTGCCAAGGCTCTGGCGGACGACCTTGGCCCTATTCTCATTTTCGCCCCGCGCCGCCAATCCGCCGAATCGATGGCCGCCGAATTGGCGCGGCAATTGCCCAACCCCAATCCACTCCGGTTGAGCCCTGAGCAGAAGCTGCTGGTTGGCGAGCGCTTGTCAAAGTTGCTCAATAGCCGCGTGAGTTACCATCATAGCGGACTGAGTTACGGCGCGCGGGCGGGCGTGATCGAGCCGCTGGCCAAGGCGGGACAGTTGCGCGTGGTGGTGGCGACGATGGGTTTGGCCGCAGGCATCAATTTCTCCCTGCGAACCGTCGCCCTGGCCGGGGAATCCTACCGGCGCGAGGAGGTCGAGCAGTTGCTCCAGCCCCACGAACTGCTACAGATGTTTGGGCGCGCGGGGCGCCGCGGGCTGGACGAGACCGGTTTTATCCTCATTACCGCCAATGAATTGCGCCTGCTGGACGCTCACCCTTGCCATCTCGCCCGCAACGCCGCTGTGGATTGGGGCGCCCTCCTCGGTTTAATGGCCGCGGCCGCCAGCCAGGGTCATGACCCGTTTCGCGAAGCGGTTCGAACGCAGGAGCGCCTCTTCACCACGAAACCCGTCGTCCTTGGGGTTGAAGAGTCGTTGCGCCATCCTGATGTGCCTTGCGGTATGAGAACCGACGCCGAGCGCGCCCGTCATGTCCGCCAGCGTGTCCGTGAGATGCTCAACAGTCGTGGACAATGGGAGCCGGTGCGCGGGCTGGCCCTCGTGCCCCTGGCCGATATTGTCACACCGGAGGGCGGGGTCAATCCTCACTCTTTCCACGGGAATGGAGGCGAAGTGGCGGAACAAAGTGCAGGCCTAACCACGATGTCGCCGCAACTGCTGCGCCTGGTCCCGGTGCTTTCTATTCCGGAAGCCCTGGCCAAGGTTGGCCATGGCAGCCTCTGCCTGCTCTCGGAGAACGAGCAGGGAAGGACCTACGGACGCGCGGTCACGGTCGCCGACCGGTTGGGTGATGACCGCGTGATCCTGGCGAAATGGATTCGGCGCTTGACTAATTGGAATCGGTGCCAGGCTCCCCTCCGACTGTGGAAAGAGCGCATCGCCCCACTCGCGGAGGAACGGCTCGCGCAGCGAAAGACGCCCGTGGTGGATTATTACGACGAAGGACACCGGATCGTCGCCCGCCTCAGCCTGGCACAACTGACGTTGCGCGTGCCGATCGATTCGCACGGCGTGGCCCTGTGGCGGCCCATTGAGCGCGAGGTCCTGCCGCGGGATTGCGCTCGCTGCGCTCTCGTGCCGGTCTGCCGCCAACTGCCGACCGGCACGGGTGTGGCCCTTCTCTGGCGGCGGCTCGGGCTGGTCGATGGAACCGGGGTGCCTACGCTCCGAGGCCGGATTGTGAGTTTCTTCTCGCAAGGGGACGGGTTGGCCATTGCCGCCGCGCTCGAATCCGAGGATTACCCCCTTGAAGAGCTCGTCTTTGACCTGGCCAATCTCGATGCCGGGTTCCGGTTCTGCGGCCAGGACATCAACCGCTGGGGAGGACGGCTGGCCCTCGCCTGCCACGAACGCTACGGACGGCACTCAGCCCCAGGCTATCTCGAAAATGGCGTCCCACCCAAGTACGGCGCGGGCGCGGCGGAAGTCGTTGCGGCGGTTCAAAAGAATCCCCAGAACAAGCATGCGTGGGTAACCGGCCTTGTCGGCCCCGGTGATATCGACCGCGTCATCATTGAATGGCGGAGTTTGCTCCGGCAGATCGCGCATGCCCCGGACCTCGATTGGCCTCGCTGGCGGGCACTTCAGACCCTCGCCAAATCGATTCTCAGTGAAACCGAATCCCCGACCCTGACCGACCTGCCGCCGCTCGAATTCCATCAAACCCGGCGCGTGGACCACCGGCTGATTCTCCGAAGGCATTGAGAAGGCAGCTTCATGAAGAAATTGGCCAACTCCTCTTCCAAGTGACCGCTACGCAGCTAGCTGTGGCTCAACGACTTCCAAACCAAACTCCAGAGTTCCTCATCGTTTCGTTTGCCTATATGGGCACAGCGGAGCCCCTCTGGGCAACGTCGGCTATTCCGTCCCTGCCTCGCCGCGGAGAATCTCGGCAAACAATTCGTAGATGACCGCGCGCTTCTCCGCGAAAACGCAACGCGTAACCCGCCGCCCGCTCTGAGCGTAGGAACGAACCACGACTCGATAGCTTCCTATCGCAGCCGGGCATAGCCGGCCAGGTCGCGTCGAGTTGTTTCAGGTCTCCTTTTTCCTGCTCCAACGCGCGCAAGGCTTGGCGCAAGCGCTGGCGTGGCTCCGGTGCCAGCGCCCGAATGAAGCCAGCGACCTGAGGATCGAGTTCGACTCTAATCTTCATCCAGCGCCGACAGCGGGAGATATCTGCCCTTGCCGGAACGGTCGCGGTGGATGGCGCGCATGGCTTGCGGGTTGGCCAGAATCTCCATCGTTTCCAGCAGGGCCTCCATGCGCTCGCGCGGCACGAGGAACGCCACCGTTTCATCGGCCTGCCGCAAGGAGAGCGTCTGTTTGGCGCGCACCAGTTTAGGAAGGCGCGCCTGCGCCTCCGCAGTGTCGAACGTCGTCTTCACGATGCTCTTTTAGCACCCAATCCCGGCGTGCGCAACAACGGCCTCTCAACCCGGTGCGATTAAGAGTGTCGGGCGGCATCGGGGTCAGTCCTCACTTTTTCCGCGGTAATGGGAGGCGAAGTGGCGGAAAAAGGTGCAGGACTGACCCCGATGCCTTAGCACCCAATCCCGGCGTGCGCAACAACGGCCTCTCAACCGTATCGGGGCAGGCGGGCGTGCAGGAATTCTTCACCCCTCTTGTTTCTGCGACAGCACTTGCGTTTGCCGCCTCCAACCTGAGATTATGTCCGCGGTCCCACCATCACCACAAATTCGCCTCTCATTGCCCGTTGCGCACAAACACGAATCAGCTCGGACGGTGTCGCACGCAGGAATTCTTCGAACTTCTTATCCTGGGACGGAGGATCAGAAGAGCCGCAGCACCCAAGCCAGCCAACGCGAAGGTGGAGGGTTCGGGGACTGTTGAGGTTGCACCGATGTTGAATGCGGTTAGGCCAACGAGGTTGGCCACATTCGGATCAGTCGGGGCGGAGGGCAGGGTGGCGGTAATGGGATTGGAGACCCCGACCGGGTCGCCAGCCGCCAGCGCATCTCCATAGGTCGTTGCATTGCCGTACCAGGCAACAACCTGAACCATCGCTTGCCCGCCCCAGTCAACGCCGGGGACGAGACGAGGCGATTCAGAACCGACGTTCACGATGCCAGCCGCGACACCCGTCCGGAATCCCACATAAGTGGCCGTCCCATCAGGGGAGCTTAGCATTTGCAGCGAGCCGGCGGATGTTGTCGTAGCAGCCGTCCCGCCGGCTGGACCGCCCAGCAACGCCGCGCGGAACAGCGGATCAGAGCCGTCCACAAGCGTTGGTGTGCCGGAGGTTACGGTCTCGGTGATCCTCGCGTCAACGGTATCTGAGATGTAGTTCTTAAATATGACCACGCCCTGGCCGAATGCGGTCAAGGACAGTGAACCCATTAGGGCGAAAGGCAATAGCTTCTTCATATGGTATTTTGGTCCACGGCATCTGTTTCTACCATCTCATGAATTTACCCTCTTTGTCAACCTGATTCGGAAATCTTTTGAACGTGTAGGCAAGCCAGTGAAGAAGGGACAAACGCGGCATGAAATACGTGACAGGCTGTCTCTGACCAACGGCTCTCCGCTGCCCCGGCCCGGTAAACCGGCGTTGGCGGTGAGCGGGGCGGACCCTCTTGCATGCACGAAAGGGAGGCCCCCCAGAGGCGGCAGCTTTGCGAACGAATTAGCCATATTATCTCACGCCCGGCGGCGAAGGATCAGAAGACCCGCGGCGCCCAACCCAGCCAACCCGAAGGCGGAGGGCTCGGGGACTGGCCCGATGTTAAATACCTGTAAGCCGAAGAGGTCGGCTACATTCGGGTCGGTCGGGCCCGAGGGCAGGGTCAGGGTGAGAGCGTTGGAAACCCCGCGAGGGTCGTTAGCCGCCACCGCAGCCGCATAGTCGGTTGCATCGCCGTACCACGCAACAACCTGGACCATGGCCGTGCCACCCCAGTCAACGCCAGGGACGACGCGCGCCGATTCGGAACCAACGTTCGGAATGCCAGCCGCACCATCCGTTCGGAATCCCACATAACTGACGGTGCCGTCAGGTGAGCTTAGCATGCTCAGTCCAACGGCCTCGCTGGCGATGGTGGCGGCCGTGCTGCCAACCGGGCCGCCCAGCAACGCCGCGCGGAACAGCGGATCAGCCCCGTCCACCAGCCTCGGTGTGCTCGAGGTCACGGTCTCCGTGATCCGGGGGACAAGCTCGCCTGACTTGAATATGACCTGGCCTTGACCGAACGCCGTGAAGGCCAACGAGCCGATGAGGGCGAGAGCTAATAGTCCTTTCATAAGCGGTTTTTCATTTGCTGCCTGATGCAGGTCCTGCCAAACAGGGAAGGACGAAAACATTACGGCAAAATGCCGCAGGCTTTTCGGCGCTGCGTCTTTAGTATGATTCTGTCATCAATGATTCTGTCCCGATGAGTCTCTGATCAATGATCTTGTTCGCGGTCCCGGTGTCTTGTCCGGCGGGCCAACCATCACCACAAACTCGCCTTTCATTGCCCGTTGCGCACAAACACGAATCAGCTCGGACGGTGTCCCACGCAGGAATTCTTCGAACTTCTTGGTCAGTTCGCGAGCCATGACCACTTGGCAGTGTGGAAAGACGGCTTCCAACTCTTGGAGCAGTTTGGCGACCCGGTAAGGTGATTCGTAAAGCACCAGGGTTGCCCGGCTGCCGGCAAATTCCTCCAGCTTTCGCCGGCGCGCTCCCGATTTGTGAGGCAAGAAGCCGATAAAGTGGAACTCCTCGGTGGGGAGTCCACTGGCGGTCAGGGCCGCGACCAAGGCCGTCGGACCAGGCACCGACTCGACTCGAAACCCCGCCTCAATGACGGCGCGGACCACCCGTCCACCCGGATCGCTGATCCCGGGAGTACCGGCGTCGGTGACCACCGCTACTTTCTCTCCGGAGCGCAGGCGCTCAAGGATCTGTTCCGTTCTCTTGGCCTCATTGAACTGAAAGCAACTCACCAGGGGCTTGGAAATATCGAAATGCTTCAGGAGTTGGCCGGTCCGGCGGGTGTCTTCGGCGGCGACCACGTCGCATTCGCGCAGGGTGCGCAGGGCGCGCAGGGTAATGTCTTCGAGATTGCCGATAGGCGTGGCGACGAGGTAAAGCGTGCCAGGGGTCAGCCGTCCTGTCTGCTCGGACTCCATTCGCGTCATCGGTCTCTGTTGAGCGGTTGCGCGTCCATTTCCTTGCTGTAAGTGAGTACGTCAAGCTGGCTCCCGAGCACGTCTAAGTCGCGGCTCGTGTAGGGCTGCCGCACGCTCCAGAACGGCTCATTTTTCGCGTAACGTTCCGCCCAGATGTTGACCGCCTGCCCGCCGATGACCACGGCGCCGGTTTTGCTCAGCGCGCTGAGCTCTCTCAGCAATTCCGCAGGTCGGTACAGTTTGCTCACGGAATGTCCGGTAAATCCTCTCGTTCGGTTGGGAATTGGCATTCCTGGGCTGGGGGGAGGCGCCGGTTGCGTTGTTGCAATTCAGCCCCTTTGCCCGCCGCGGCTGCGAGGTTGTCTGCTCGCCGACGTTGCGCCTTCTTGGCCGCTGCTTCTTGCGGATCGTAGAGCCTTATTCTTGCTTTTTGGGCCTGGGTCAGCATTCGCGCTCTCTATTCTAACCCTTCCTCCCTTGTTCCTCAACCGTAGCTGCTCAGGCCAAGCTGCGGGACGCCATGCGATAGGGCGCGGACGCCCTCGTTCGCATCTCCGGGACACCACAGTGGCGGACGAGGGCATCCGCGCTCCTATCGGCCACGTGAGCAGTTACCCTCACCATTGCGGGAAGGGAAGCGTCTGTTGTCATGCTCAGCGGGCTGATCTGGAGGGCCGGGTTCTGGGTGCAGGAGGAGACGTCGTCCCGGCGAGTATTGTGCCTTGCTGTGCCCGGTGTCAGCGGCAGTGGACCTTGTTGCATGTACAAAAAGGAAGCCGCCCTGAAGGGCGGCTTCGTGAAGGAATTGGCTGAAGGCCTCTTACTTCCGGCGGCGGAAGATCAGAAGAGCCGCGGCGCCCAACCCAGCCAGCGCGAACGTGGTGGGCTCGGGTATGATGGACGATGGTCCGATGTTGAATGCCTGCAGCCCAACGAGGTTAGCCACGTTGGGGTCGGTCGGGCCGGAAGGCAGCGTCAGGGTGAGAGGGTTGGAGACTCCCACAAATGTGTCACCAGCCGCTAACGCGTCCGCATAGGACGTATAATTGCCGTACCAGGCAACAACCTGCACCATTGCTTGCCCACCCCAGTTGACGTCGGTGACTACACGCGCCGATTCGGAACCGACATTCAGAAGGCCAGCCGCACCGCCCGTCCGGAATCCAACATAGGTAGCGGTTCCGTCAGGGGAGCTTAACATTGCTAGTGTGCCGGCGCTTGTTGTCGTAGCAGCGGTCCCGCCGACTGCGCCACCCAACAGAGCCGCCCGGAACAAGGGATCCGAACCGTCCACCAAGGTCGGGGTGCCAGGGGTGGTATGGGTTTCGGTGATCTTGGCGTTGATGACGCCGGAGATGAAGTTTTTGAATATGACCTGACCTTGGCCGAATGCGGTCAAGGACAGCGAGCCCATGAGGGCGAGAGCTAATAGTTTTTTCATAAGCGGTTTTTCTATCTGCTTGTTTATACAGGTCCTTTCTTTCGTTTCTTTGGTGATTTACGCGTTATTGCACCGTAAATTGACGTGTCCAGGTGTTGTCCTTGGCGGGCTTAATGAAGAAGCCGTCGCCGACGTGGACGACTGGAGGATAGTCCCAGCCGATGCCTGCGGCATAGCTGTCCGGGCTGTAGCTCGAGCCACTCCACGGGAGGATGGTGTCGCCGTCATTGGGCGTGTAACCGAAATCGGCCTGGATGTCGCCCTGTTGTGGAGTGAAAAGGCTCACGAGAGAGTACTTGCCCGCTGTGAGCTGAATCGTCTCCGAATTCTGGTCAACCTCGCCAACGAACGTGACGGTGAAGTCACTGGTCGTGGTGTTCTGAATGAAGAACCCTTCACCCGGTTGAACCGTCATGGTGGGGTCGTCCCAGCCGATGTCCGGGCCGTTATAGGTGTTGGGTGCGAAGCCCGTTCCGGTCCATTTCAGGACGGTGGTGCCCGCCGGCACACTGGCGAGCACATTGGCAACGGTGCTGTTTGTCTGAACCAACTGGTTGGCAATCAGCGCGTATTTACCTGCCGGAACGGTGACGTTGTAATAACCAACGACGTTTAGCGAGTAAACGTTTTGCGCCATCGAGGTGGCGAGGCCGGCCGCGGTGAGCGCGGCAACGGCGAGTAGCGTTTTTATTCTCATGTGTTTTTTATGTTTTAATCTACCGTGTGTGCCCGCACTATCTCAGAAATCCACCCTTCCTGTCAACATTATTCTGCATTTTTTTTTGAACGCGCGGCCAAATTTATCAAAAAAATCGCCATGACGTGCGTAACTCATTGCAATGCAACGCCTTGCCACTAACGCGCGGAGGACGGCCCACAGGCAAAAAAGTGAGCTGCGGCTTTGGCTTCGACTCCCTTTTCAGCCTTTTTCGGCGTCTTTCTTCTCTCAGCAGCGGCGCCAGCCTAGCCGCGCGAGACAGACCAGCTCCGCTCCTGGCGATTTAAGGATCGAATGGTCATATTCCAGCGGAGTCATCTCGAGTGAGCGGACCCGGAGCACGGCCCCGGCGTGGGTCTCATCCAGGTAGTTGACCTCGAGCCGTGCAGGGATATGGGCGCGGAGGAAATCCAGAGGATAGGTGTCCAGGAGCCAGCCGATATACCGGGAACTGGTGACATGGTTGTTGACGTCCAGGTCGGAGTAGCGGACGGCGCGCTCAACGATACAAGGTGACCCGGCGGGCGACGCTGTCGGAGCCAATTTCGCGGGGTCCTGGGAAAGGGCGCGCCTTTCGGCCAAGGAACATATCGAGGAGAGCAGCTTATCCGACCGGCGCGGCTTTCTTGTGGTGGCATCCAGCACCAGCCAGGCGCTCGACCCCGCCGCCAACCGCGCCCCGGACCCGTCCAGCATTTCGAAATCGCGCATGGCAAACACCGACTTGGCTGCGCGCGGCCAGGTCTGGATGGTGAACGTCTCCCCCCACCGTGGAAGGCGCTTGATTTCAACTCGCAAGCGGGCAAGGACCCAAAGCTCATTCCGGCGCGCCAGATGGTGGTAGCCGACGCCCAGGGCCTCGGCGTGTTTCCAGGCCGCCTCTTGAAAAAACCGGCACAAACTCTCCAGGCTCGCCCAGCCCTGGAAATCGGCCTCGTAAGAATGGACACAGGCGCTTTCGGACCAGACAGCGGCTGAACAGGCTGGAGGCTGCATCGCAACAGAGGTCTGCGGATTTGCGATTTTAGATTTGCGATTGGGCGCAAATTTGGAATTTAGGTCTTTTATTGCGGCTCAGCTTCCAGCTACGGGGCGTTAGGGTCAATTCCCAAGCTGCGCAATTTCGCGGGCAGGCGTTCGGCCCACGCGTGCGCCCGGTCAGCCTGCTCTTGCGCCTGGTCAGCCTGCTGATGCGCCTGCTCAGCCCGCTCCCGCTCACGGCGAATACGCTCCAGGCGGCGGACACGTTCCATGACTTCGCCGAAGGTTTCGATAAACTCAGGCGTGTCCTGGTGTGGGGCTAACAAAGCGCGGAGGCGCCGCCAGAGTTCCACGTAGCTTTCAAAGAACGTTCCGTCGGGCCTCTCAACCTTCAACCCTTGGGCCGTCGTCCAAAAGCGCACCCCCAGTCGTGGACTTTGAAATCCCTCGACGTTCTCCACCGGCTCCAGCGCCTCCCGCCGCTGCCAGGCCCGAAACCCCTTCTTCTCATGGTCGTACACCTAATACTCTTCCACCCCAAAGCGCCCGTAGGCGTTGAACTTATCCAGCATCTCCGCCGCCGTGTTGTTCGGCGAGCGCACCTCAAAAACGACTTGCGGCGCGATGCCGCCTTCCTCCCATTGCTTGTAGCAGCCCCGATCACCCATCCGCCGCCCAAAGGCCACCATCGCATCGGGCGCCATCGAGATGTCCACCCGCCCCTGGACCGGGTACCAGAGCAAGTCCCCGGCAACGAACACGTTCGGATTATCGGCAAATAGGGCTTTGAGATTCCGCACCAGCAAGACAATCCAGTTGAACTGTTCGGTATTGTCCGCTATCCGTTTGCCGTCGCTTTCGGGATAGTACACCTCGCCCGGCTTGGGCCAGGAAGGGACGCTTTGGGAATTTACAGCCATGCCAAATCTGCCGGTTATACTACTGGGCGTTAGGGTCAATTCCCAAGCGGCGCAACTTCGCGGCCAGCCGCTCGACGCACTGTCTCTCCTGTTCGGCACGCTGATTCGCCTGCTCAGCCCATTGCCTTTCCTGTTCAACCCGTTGGTCCGCCTGCTCGGCCCGTTGCCTTTCCTGCTCGGCCCGTTGCCTTT
>JAJYHY010000193.1 GCA_021784555.1 bacterium | reverse complement strand
AGCTACTGCAGACGGAACTGCAGGTTCATCTTATGTTTTCATATTGAACAATTATTCAAACGACTTTCGTTTCGCACTTTCAGGAAGTTCTCTTGTCTCCAGCGATCAAACATACGGTAGGCCACTTGCGCCGCGGGCAGGTCTCGCCGCGAAGTCAGGATCGGGGTCTGATGGCCGTTGTCCGTCAGGCGAGTCACCTGCCGCAAGCGCAGCTTGCCTTTGAGCAGGCGCACCTCTTGGTCGGCCAGCATATAAGTGAAGGTCCGCCCCTCCACCCGGCTGCGGCGCGGCCGGAAGCGTCGGCGTGGGATGCGGCGAAAGCGCCCTTTACGGTAGGTCAGCACGTCAAAGCCACCGGCGGCGAGAATCTGGACAAAGAGCTTGGGACTGTAGCCGCCGCGATCAAAGACGACGGTAACCCGCCGTGGACGCACCAGGGCGCGGATCTGAGCCAGGATCGGGGGCAGCATCTTAACCAAGCCGGCATTGGCCTCGGCCGTGACGACAAAGAGCGGATCCCCCGCTTTATCGTTGACCCAGTAATCCGAAGTGGCGGGCAAGGAGATACGCAGGCGAGTTACATGGGTCTTGGGCAGGCGGTGCCGGCCATGGTAAACCCGCACGTGGCCATCGACGTAGAGGAACCCCAAGGCCGCGCCGCGCAAGGCCACCCGGTGCTCGGCCAGGGCCCGGCCAAACTCAGCGGCGCGGCCCACCGCCGCCAAACTGGCCAGCTTGCGCCGCAGCGTCTTGACCTCGGGCGCTCGATCCAAGCCCAGCACCCGCCCCAACTCTGGGGGCGAGTGTTCCTTGAGGCCCTCGGGCCGCTTGATGCGCCACAGCGCCATAAACAGCAAGGTCAGCAGCGTGGTGCGCAACCCGTAGAAAGCCGGCCCCAAGGTGCCATAGACCTTGTGGGCGCACTCCAAGACGCCGCCCGCCACCAGCACCGGTAAGGCCAGGAGCACCCCGGCGCGCGGCACGGCGGGGGCGGACCCAAACAACGGCGCCGCATCCTCCAGCAGTCCCGGCCGGGCCAAGAGGCGGTCCATGCATCGATTGCCGGGGTCGGTATCGTGGGTGCTGGGCAATGGCTCCGGCGCAACGGAAGCGGCAAAAGCGGACAGGTTTGAGTCCCCCCCGCGGGCCGGTGAAGACGGTGAGCCAGAGCAGGCCGCTGGCGGCGGTTTGGCCGCCGACCCGCTCGACAGATCCAGGGGCAGCTCGCTTTGGGCGGAGGGTTGAGGCGGCCAACCCAATCGCCGCAGGGTCTTGCGAACCGCCCGCACGCTGACGCCCAACTGGCGTGCGATTTCATGGTGGGAGCAGCCTTGGGTCTTGAGTTGCTGGATCCGGCTTCGGCGAGAGGCCGCCAGGCGAGCCCGGCCCGCCGGATAGCCCTGGCGATGCCCCAGCGCCGCCAGGCCGCCTTCCTCGAACCGTTGTTGGTAGCGCCGCAGGGTGCGGGCCGAGCAACCGAAGGCTCTGGCCACCTCGTTCTGATCGGCCCAGCCCAGTTGAACCAAGGTCACCATCGCATGGGCCTCGGACATGCGGTCGTCCCGCGCATACTGGGCTATGGGCATGCCGGAGACCAGTACCAGGCGGCGACCCTCTCGGGTCAGCAGCCAACAGCGCGCGTTGATAACCTGGGTGCCCTCTGGGTTTCGGACCTCTGGGAACAGATCGTCGCTGGGTGTGTTGGCCATGCCGGGGATACTACTCCCTGGTCGCCAAAAAGCGGACAAGTTTGAGTCCCCCCCCTGGGCAGGCCCGTCCAAGGGCCTAATCGTAGCGAATCCTCTCGGGCCGTCTGGGGAGCGATCCAGTCCGATGCCCATGCATGTGGGAGCGGGCCGGGGGGGGGTAGGGCCAGACAATTCGACTGTCTAATTGACCGTGTAATTACGCTAATGGTGGTTTCCCAAAAAAGCGGACAGGTTTGAGTCCCCCCCTGCCGGCGACAAAACTATCGAAAAAACCCAGGAATACCCAGAAGTCACTCGGTCTATGTCAGGAGTTCTGGACTCCGCCGCCTCCCTCGACCACGTCGCCCTGTCTGGACGGATGACACGGCTGAGGATAGCGGGCTCAGTTATCTCAGTTGCTGCAGCCATGATGTTCTCAACAAAGGAACATGACAGCAGAGGCCCACCAAAGCAAAGCCTTTCCTTTACCTAGAGCCTGTCCCAGGGTCTTGACGAATATACAACATATTGTGTTCCTGAGAGGCCGAAAACCTCAACAGCTTGTGGTGCGTCAAGTAGTTTTGGACAGGCTCTACCTAGGCTGGCGTTTGAATCTTGCCCGCTCATGGGCTAAGGTTCGGGCCTATAGCCTATGTTTGACAACGAAGTGCGCGATACGAAGCGGCGTGCCAAGCTGCAGTCCGGGCGTCTCCTGGCCCATGCAGTTTCAACCGGTGTGCTTGTGGGATGTTTATTTGGAATGAGCACCCATGTCTGGGTGACACAGGCCCAAGCTCAGGAGCAAACACCTTCCCAAGTTGACGCCGCCGCCCGGGGCAAGATCCTCTTCCAGCAAGGTTGTGGCTTGTGTCATGCGGTGACGTTGGGGCCTGGAAACACCCCGATCAACCGCAGAGGGCCGAGCCTGGTCGGAGTCGTAGGGCGGCGCGCGGCGGCCGTGCCCAATTTCAATTACTCCAAGGCGTTGACCGGCTCGAAACTGGTCTGGGCGCCAAAAACGTTGGACCGCTTTCTGGCGAACCCGGTCGCCGTCGTTCCGGGCACCACCATGCCGATCCCTGTCGCGTCGGCGCAAGCCCGGAGGGATCTCATCGCTTATTTATCCACTCTTAAGGCGCCGGCGGGGATGGCGCGCGCGACGGAGAGGGCGCCCTCGACCGGAGTTATGGAGAGCCCGAACGATTGGCGCCACGCAGCCCCTGGAGTGAAGTATCACATCACCTTCGCGGACCTGCCGCCGCCTTACAGCACCCGCTCGGCTGGAAACGGGCCGCGCGTGGTCCCCCGCCCGGCTGGGGCCAAACTCTCGGTTCCGCCGGGCTTCTCCGTGCGAGAATTTGCATCCGGGCTGTCCAATCCCCGTTTGATCCGGGTGGCCCCGAACGGGGACATTTTTGTTGCCGAGACCGGCGCGCGCCGCATCCGGGTTTTGCGGGCGGCCGCCGGCGCCAACACTCCTTCAGTGAATCGGATCTATGCATCGCACCTGGACCGTCCCTTCGGCATAGCCTTTTATCCGCCGGGTCAGAACCCGAGGTGGCTCTACGTGGCCAACAACAACGCGGTGGTCCGTTTTCCATATCGAAGCGGAGACCTGGAGGCGCGCGGTCCCGCCCAGGTCGTGGTGCCACGTTTGTGCGAAAGCCACGGAGGCCACTCCACGCGAGACATAGCATTCTCCCAAGACGGCCGGCGCCTTTTCATCTCCGTGGGCTCCGGGTCGAATGCAGCCGAAGGAATGCCGAGGAAGGATGCCGCTCAAATCCGCGCCTGGGAGGCCGTTCATGGACTCGGAGCGGCCTGGGGAGCGGAGATGAATCGCGCCGATATTCTGGTAACGGATGCCGAGGGCCGAGAACCGCTTCATCCCTTCGCCACCGGCATTCGCAACGGTGTCGGTCTGGCCGTGGACCCGGCCACCGGCGTATTGTGGGTTTCCACCAACGAGCGCGACGGATTGGGCGACGACCTGCCGCCGGACTATATCACGCGCGTGAAGGAAGGAGGATTCTACGGCTGGCCTTGGTACTATTTGGGCAACCATGAAGACCCGCGCCATGCCGGCGAACGCCCCGACCTTGCCCGGCGTGTGCTCGTGCCGGATGTGCTGCTTCAGGCCCACTCCGCCTCGCTCGAAATGACCTTCTACACCGTCACTTCAGGCCCGGCAGCCTTCCCGAAGGAATACCGCGGAGATATCTTCGCCGCCCTCCACGGTTCGTGGAACCGGCACTCACGCACCGGCTACGAGGTGGTGCGCGTGCGGGTTCAGAACGGTGTCCCGACGGGCGAATACGACGATTTTCTCACCGGGTTCGTCGTGAACAATCGAAGCGTTTGGGGGCGCCCAGTGGGAGTGGCCGTCGCCCATGACGGCGCCCTTTTGGTGACTGAAGATGGCAATGGCGTCCTCTGGCGCGTTGCCTATTCGGGAAAATGAAATGGCGAACCGCTCAACTCTGGGAACGCAACGGTTTTCGCAGCCGGGGTGGGATGCGCCAGGCCATCAGGGCCACGTCAAATATCAGCCCCTGCGAATTGCCAATCTTCATGATCGTCTTCATCATGTATGGTTAATCTAGGTTTTACGGACCCTCCTGTCAACCCGCCGGAGCTTCGCGGGAGCCTAAGCCTTGCTCCGCCCCTTGCGCAACACGACGGCGAGCAGGGCCTCGCGCCTCACAGCAGCGATCGGGGCCCCGGCCGTACCCGGACTTTTGGGTCTCACGATCCCGGGATTTTCGCGCCGCTCATCAAATCATCGGCGACTCTGGCGAGATCGACCAGGTATTCGTCGCCTTGGGGATGATGGGTCAGCGCGGCCAGGATGTAGAACCGGTGCGGCCCGATGATGATCGCCGAATCGTGGAGCCAATCCTCCCACGAGCCCGACTTGCTCAGGACCCGCACGTCCCTGCCCTGGAGTCCGCGCACGAATTTGATGTTGTCGGCCGGGATGTCCGGGGAGGCGAAGATTTCAAGCATGGTGCGTGAAGCGGCGGGTGAAACGAGTTTGCCCTGTTCGAGCAGGAGGTAAAACCGCAGCAACTGGCGGATGGTGGCGGCATGGGAATCGTTGGCGATGGGATCGCCGACGCGTTCGCCGGCCTTGCCGTAGTGTTTGCCGAACCATAAACCGCCACCGTGGTGGATGTTATAGAAACCGTAGGAGTTGATGACGTTCTGGATAGCGGTGATGCCCATCGCCTCCGAGAAGCGGGTGGCCATCTGGTTGTCGGAGACCTTGATCATCAGGCCCAACTCATGCCGGGTCTCGGCGCTGAGGTTTGTGGCGGCCCGGGGATGGAGTTGGAAATAGGCCAGCAGGATGCCGATTTTGGCAATGCTGGCGGCGTACTCGATGCGGTCGGGATGAATCATGGCCAGGCGCAAGCCCTTGAGGTCAAGCAGGCCGACGGCGGTTTGGTTGGAGCTGATGCCGTACTTGGCGCGAAGGGCGGCGTCAATGGCCTCGAGCTGGCTCTGAAGAACCGGGTCGGTGGGCGTGTCGTAGTCCAGGACGTAATGGTTGACCCGTTCGCTCCTGAGTTGGGGGATGTCTGGCGTAGTCATGTTCGGGTGGTGGGGAACCGCCGGGACTCTGGCTGTCCGCCCGCTGGCGTAAAGCAGCAAAGTGAGAATGGCCAAGGCCAGGAATGGGCCGCAAAGGATCAGGAATTTGATTGGCGTCTGTTTCAAAGTCGATTGTAGCGGCGTCTCGTGAGAACGCCGCGATTCGGCCCGTGGTCGTGACCTAGCGCGCCCCCAATTGTCATCGGTGCGATCTAGTCGCGCGGGAGCCGGAAAAGGAACCTGGCCAAGTCTCTCATGATGAGGCAGTCTAAAGTCGCTTGCGGCGGGTGTCAAACGGAAGGCGCTAGCGCCCGGCGATGCCTCATTTCGCGGCCAGACGAGCTTGCCAATTGGGGAGAAGGTCTATACATTATGGCCACAGCCATGCTAATGGACAAGATTCGACTCGTTTTATTTGATATCGATGGGACGCTCATTCACACCGGCGGCGCCGGGGTCAAGGCTTTTGCCAGGGTCTTTGAGACGGAATTTGACGCAACCGAAGGCTTCGAGCGGCTGAAATTTGCCGGGCGCACGGATGTGAGCCTGGTGCGCGAGTTTTTCTCATTCCATCATATCGAGCCGAGCCAGGAGAACCTTCGGAGGTTTTTTGATCGCTACGCGTTTTGGCTGGACCACATCTTGGAAGAGAGCCGGGTTGAAATATGCCCAGGCGTTGAGGAATTCATCGAGGCGTTGCGGCAGATGCCGCGCGCCCCCTTGCTGGGCCTGCTGACGGGGAACGTCCGGCTCGGAGCCGAGATCAAGCTGCGCCGGGCTGGGCTCTGGGGTTCTTTCGAGACCGGGGCCTTTGCCGACGACCACGAAGAGCGCGACCGGATAGCCGCCGTCGCTTGCGAGCGAGGGGGGCGCATTCTCGGCCGGAAGCTGGCAGGGCAAGAGGTAATGGTCATCGGAGACACACCGCTGGACATTCGTTGCGCCCGCGCCAACCATGCCAGGGCACTGGCGGTCGCGACCGGCTCATACACGCTAGCGGAGTTGGACCTGCACCAGCCAGACTGGGCGGTAAACGATCTGAGGGCCTTCACAAACCTCTGGCTGCAACAAGGAGTGGCGGAGACTGAAAAGGCGGCTTAGGGCCTGTTTTAACATTCACGGGATGGCTTGCGGCGAGGGACTTTGGCCGGAATGGGGTCGGTTCCGCATAATCGCATTTTCCAGGGGGTTTGGCAGCGGTGGAGAGGCACTTCCTCCTTCCGTCGCCGTCAGGCGACTGTTTTGCTGAGATGCGCAAGGTTGTGCGATTTGCGGCCCTCCAATGCCGGAGCGCTCCGGATGGCGTGGATGGGGAGTCCGTTGGCCAACCGGAGGAGGTGGCGCTCTTAGCTGCGGCGACACCGGCCGCGACACCTTTCACCGCCACCGCAACCGATAGAACCTCTGCCCGGAGGGGACGATTTCGACCCGTACGTCGTTCGTGGCTCCCTCTTCGACGGGCCAATCCACACTCGAAACCGTCCTCCACAGTGGAGGCGTGAGCGAGGTTGTCGATTCGATACGCGCTAGTTGAAATTCGCGTGGCCAACTGAGGATGATATGGCCTTTGGCGGGCGAAAGGTGGAGGACGGGCGGACTGCCTTCGTGCCAGATTGCCAGTCCATAGCTGGGCAGGCCGTCCACCGAGGAGAAATTGCCCCCGACATAGAGTGAGTCGGAGGTGGAAGCCAGCGCCCAAACGTGCAGGGTCGGGAAGCCACCGTTCGAGTCCACCGCCCACGGCCCAGCGGCAACATTGCTCCAGGACAAGCCGTTCCAACAGGCGAGCAAACCCTCAGTCTTGGTGTAGGACAAGCCGCTGCTGGTCGTGAACCCGCCGCCGGCAAAGAGTTGGCCCCCGAGTATTGCAAGAGAGGTGACCGGATACGTACACCCATTGTCACACACTCCAAGAGTTGGGATCCCCTCGCCCAGAGCATGCCAGTTGGTTCCATCCCAGCGCGCGACATTCATGCCGGCAACCCCGCCGGCATTGGTGAAACTCCCACCCACGTACAGGTCCGAGCCGGACGGGAGCAGCGCCCGAACATCAACGATGGGGTATTCGTTTGGAATCGACGGGCGCGGGCCTGTAACGCCGCCCGCCAAGTCGCGCCACTGGCCTGCCTGCCATAGAGCGATGCATGCCACTCCGCGCCGTCCCATCTGGCGAGGTTCGTGATTTCCAACCCGACTACGTTGAATTGGCCGGCAACGAACAAGTTGCCTTCACGCACCGCCATCTGCGCAACATCTCCCTCCAGCCCGTTGCCCACCGCATGCCATTGCGTTCCATCCCAGCGGGCAATCTGGTGAGCCGCGATTTCGCCGGCATGTTCAAAATCACCCGCCACGTACACATTTGTGCCGGAAACAGCCAAGCACGTGGCTTGACGATCCAGCCCCTGCAACGTGCCTTCTCCGACACGTTCCCAATTGGTCCCATTCCACACTCCGAGGTTGCAAATCCGTCAGCCTCCTGTGAATTCAAGGTCGCGAATCCCCCTTCGACAAACAGGTTCTCCCCGTCTGAGGCAATCCCGTAAACGTTCGCATTCGTTAAGCCGCCCACGGCGAGTAGGCTCTGACCAACGAACTCCGCAAGGTGGAGCGGGTTGAGTACCCAGCCGAACGAACCGTCAGGCTTCAGGTCAAACTGACCGTAGCCGTAGATCCTGTTCCGGACGAAGGAAAGTCCTTGGAGGTCACCGCCACCGGTTGACCGCGTGTTCGCAACAACATGGCAGTTCGTTCCGCTCCACTCCGCCAGGGCACAGATGTAATTCGTGTCCGGGAACACTTCCGCATAGACATTCGTCCCGTGCAGGTACATCCCCGACTCTGCCAGGCCGCGATAACCCAGCGGCATCAGAAGCATGGTCCGGTTCGTGCCGTCCCAGCGCAGCAGACTGCCGCCAAATCCAGTGCAGTACAGGAATTCATCTGAAGCCGCCGCCCCAAACACCCGAGTGCTGAAAGCGGGCTGGACGGGGTGCCAGTTGGTTCCATCCCAGCGCGCCAGCCCCGGAGCATCAACTCCGGAGATTCTCGTGAATGAGCCTGCGGCGTAAAGAGCGTCGTGGAACTTGACCAGACTGTTGATCCTTCCGTTGGCGCCTCCAAGGTCGAAGCGCGGGTCCCACCAGCCAGCGCGTACGCGCGTCAAAGGCAGAGAAAGCACAAGGAGAAGGAGCGCATAATGCGTGCGACGCGGTCTCATGGGCATAGCATGCCGGTTGCCGGCAGGAAAGCAAGACGTTCCGAGCCGCAGCAGCGGGCGTTTCGGCGGAAACGCTGGTCAATCTCCGGCCAATTTTAAAACAGGCTCTTAGCGAGAAAGCTCCACCATCGCTGCATTGATGGCTCTGCGCACCGTCGGCACCCGGTTTGGGTCGGGGAGGACTTGCGTCGAGCGCAGGCGCTTGGCAGTGGGGCTTGTCAGACGTGCATGTTCACCGAGCCGTTGCCGCCCATGAGCAGAGCCGACGCCGGCTCATTATCCTATTCTATCTTATCTTTCGGGATTGGCAACCCGGCAAAGCTACTGGTAGAATACGGCAAGTGAGAATAACCGGCTTTGTTTGGCTGGAAGACATCCTCGATAAGGTATGGCATAAGCATGGCGTCCAACCTGAAGAGGTGACCGAGATTTTTGACAGCACAGCGAGGTATCGGTTTGTGGAACGTGGTCATCGCGCGGGAGAGGACGTTTATGCCGCGCTGGGGCAAACGAGCAGCGGTCGGTACTGGATCGTTTTCTTGTTTCGCAAGAAGGATGGGCGGGCCCTGGTTGTGTCCGCTCGCGATATGACGACAGCCGAGAGGAAGAGATATGAACGGAAATAGGCGAGCAAGTGTGTCCAAAGGGCGCTCCTACCAGGAAATCGGGGAATTTTGGGACTCGCACGATCTTGGGGAGTTTTGGGAGCAGACGCGGCCAGTCCGGTTCGGGCCAGGGGCGCTTTCTGCCGCAACTTATTGCCCGGTTGAGGCGGGATTGGCCGACAGGTTACGCTCCATCGCACAGCGGCGCGGCGTTTCGGCGGAGGCACTGGTCAATCTCTGGCTGCAAGAAAGAGTGGCGGAGACTGAAAAGGCGGCTTAACGGCAAAGGTCCACCAGCGCCGCATTGATGGCTTTGCGCACCGCCGGCACTCGGTTTGGGTCGGGGAGGATTTGCGTCGAGCGCAGGCCACCGGCGTTGGGGATGGTCACCAGGCCCTTGGCCATGGACAACGCCCGCTCCGCCAAGGCCGAGGGGCGCCCTTCGGTTTTGGCCTTGGCGGCGAGTTTTTCGAGGAGAGTCAGTGCCTCGTAATCCTCAAGCCCCTCACGCACCTCCTCGAGCCGGATGCTGCTGACCGGGCCTTCGACGCCGACCGGTTTGCCCGGATACGTCAGGTAACCGTCGCCGTCCGGGTAGCGGACCCAGTAATACTTCTTGCCTTCGTCGCTCTGACGAATGAAGCGGTGCCAGCCGGTCTGCCAGGGATTGTGAGTCCACCAGGCCAATCCCCAGAACTCGAAGCCGTGGACGCCATATTTGAAGCAGTAGTAAGGCAGGAGCCGTTCGGTGGCCAGGAACGGCGTGTCGATAGCCATCTGGCCGTCGCAAGTAAACCACATCTGCTTGCCCGCCCTTCGGAGGCGGCGCATCTCTGGCACCGGGAAGCAGCCGTATTGGCCGATGCCCCAAATATCGAGCGAATTGTCCCAAGCAGGGCAGTGCCGCCAGGTGCTGGAGTAAATGGGGATAGCCGGATTGACCTCGTGGACGATCGCGCAGAGTTTCCTCATCTGTTCGACGATGAACGGATGCTGGAAATGCGGCTCATCCGAGATGTAATAGACGAACTTGTCTTGCCAGCCCTTTTCGCGGATATGGTCGCTGAAGAGCCGATAGGCCTGCTTGAGGGCGGAAACCCATGCGGGCGTAAGCGGGTCCAGGCCGAAGAGCTTCTTTGGCGGATAAGCCCAGCCGAACAGGTAAAAGAATTGCGGGGTGTAGGCGACGTTGATATGCAGGTCGTCAAAGCAGAAGCGGGCCTCCTGGTCGAAGGCTCGCGCATCCATCGTGACCTTGCCATCCTTGTAACTGAACCGGGGCGGCGGTTCGATGAGGTTGATACCGAGCCGGTGGTTGGCGATGAAGCGCAGCCAGCGGTGGCGGTCTTCACGCGAACGGGCGCCGCTGCCAAACACACCGCCGGGGCCGAACCGAAAATCGAAGATGGCGTGCAGGTGGCCTTCGACGGGAAGCGCGAAGGGCAGGACGCGCGCCGTCAGAGGAATCCTCAGGGTCTCCTTGCCATCAAAGCGGCAAGTCAGTTGCCCATGGTATCGGCCGGGAGCGGCTGAAGCCGGGGCGTGGATGGTAAACCAGAAGGGCTGGGTCCGGTTCGCAGCCAGTTCGAAGCTCGAACCTGGTATCAATGGGTCCGGCCACCACCCTGACCAACCGTCGGTCGCTCCGGTGCCGCGCGGCACCTTCCGGCACCAGTCGGGCACATCCGTGGAGTAATAGGCGCTGGGATAATCAAGCGGGACAAAACCGACGCGGTCGATTTCCACAGGGGGAAGAGTGCCGCCCGCTTCATCGGCCAGGGGCGAGATGGAGAGGCTCAGCCGGCCTGGCGTTCCCCGCGGCGGCCTGAAAGCCAGTTCAAAGGGCTCATACTCGTTTCGGGCCAACTCGACGCTCACCATGCGCGCCTGGGACTGAAGAGCGGTTTGGGGAAAGATCTTCACCAGCGGGTTGACCTGAGAGACTCGCAAGCCGGAATCCTTAGCCTCGGACCTGGCTGCGTGGACATTCCCAACCTGGCCGTCCAGGACGCGGCACAGGAGGATGCCGTCGTGGCGAAGCGTGCCCTGAGTGTTCATCGTGAGGTGGATGCGGAGGCTGGCGGCATCGGGCGGGGCGCGGAAGAAGCCGAGCGAATTCACCCAACCCGAACTGCCGCTTACGGCGGGCTGAGTGCCGACCATCGCGCCGCTCTTTGTCAACGCGCCCTTGGCATCATGGAAGTGAGCATAAATGCCGGCTGAGCCATGGAGATCGACGGCCTGGAGCCACCCGCTCAGGAGGTAGGTCGCGCCGGGCTGGACGGGGATGTTGCGCGATTTCCACCCAATCCAATCTCCCTGCGGATTATGGCGCACGGTCAGTTCAAGACAACGGCCGCCAAACCGTCCGGCACGAACCATGCGGGTGGCAACCTGGTCTGGCCCGCCGGATTGCGGTCGCTGCCAAAGGCTGGGCACGGTGTTACCGCTTTTGAAGCTGCCATTCGAGGCGAGGTTGACGCTGCTCTGGACCAGGCGGGAGTAGTCGTTTGATACGCTCTCCGTCTCCGACCTCGTGCTGCCCTGGAACCCGACCCGGAACCACTGCTCCGAGCGGGGAGGGAGTTGCGCCGAAAAGAGGAAGTCCGCTCCGCTGCCCAAAGAAAAGGAAGGAAGAACGGCGCCATCGACTGAGAAGACACGCGCCGGGGAATCGAGTGACACCCCCGGCAGCCTCGTCAGCGCTTGATTGAGATTGATCCGCACCAGGGCCGAGCCAATGGGTTTCTCATCGAAATTCCGGACTCGGGCATCGGCCCAGGCCCTCAGACCGGGGGCAGGCGAAGAGGTTGGGACCGGCGCCTTCTTCAAATCGAGCCTCTCGACCTTGCCCTCAGAAGCAGGGAGGCGTGTGATCTCTGAATTGGCGCGAATGGGGAGGAATTCGCGGAGAGGCCACGCTTGTTTATTGCCCGCATAGACAAAGACCGTGGCCGCGGCATGAGGGGCGCATTCGATGGGAACGATGAACCGATCGTTCGCGGCAAGTGTACCGGTGTGTTTCGCCATCTCCTGCGGATTCCGCAACTCGAAGAGGAGTTCGACCCCATCCGCCCGGCAGACACGCAATGATTTGACCGCAGCGCCAGCCAAACCGGGCACGGAGAACTCCACGGGGACGCCCGAAAGGGCTCGCGCCGAATGATTCGTGACCGTGACGGCCACGCGTTCCGGCCAATACCCGCCGTTGGACAGATAGAGCGATTGATTCCAGGATGGTGCAGCCATCGTCGCACAAGAGGCTGCCGACAAGATGAGAAGGGCTTCGAAGATCCGAATAGTCATGACGCGCGGAGTTTATTCTGGGCCAAAACGGTCGGCGAGGCAAAAAGATGGAGCCGAAACGACGAGGGCGCACACCAGAATTCTTCGTAGGGCAGGATACAATCCTGCGCTACGTGCCGAAGATTCTTGTCTTGCGCCCAAACGATCACACAAAATTCAGCAAAAAACTGTTGCAGGCGCGCAGGCGTCTGGTATATTCCGCACTCCGTTTCACGGAAACGGGTAGCGGTTATTTGAGTTAAACCATTTTAGACAATTGTTCTTTGTATGGCTGGACAACGCATTCGCATTCGCCTTAAGGCCTTTGACCATCGGGTCATAGACCAGTCCGCCCGGGACATCGCGGATACCGTCAAACGAACGGGCGCGCGGGTCGCCGGGCCAATCCCCTTGCCAACTCGCATCGAGCGATTCACCGTGCAGCGCTCTCCTCACGCGGACAAGAAATCCCAGGAGACCTTCGAGCAACGCACCCACAAGCGCCTCATTGACATCATTGAACCAACCGCCAAAACGGTGGACGAGTTGAAGAAACTCAACCTCCCCGCCGGCGTGGACATCACCATCAAAATCTAATCTCGAGCGGAGCCTCACCATGCCTTTAGGATTACTTGGAAAGAAACTGGGCCAGACCCAAGTCTATGACGCCAAGGGCGTCTTGACACCGGTCACCGTCGTGCTCGCCGGCCCCAACCGCGTCCTGCAGTGCAAGACGGACAAGACCGACGGTTACAACGCCGTCCAGCTCGGTTTCGACGACCAAAAGGAACGGCGGGTCACTAAGCCCCTGCTGGGCCATCTCAAAAAGTTCAACGGCCCAGCCGTGAAGCGAGTCAAGGAATTCCGCGACTTCTCCAAAGAGGTCAAACCCGGAGAGGCCGTCGGGGCGGGTCTCTTCGCGCCGGGCGATTACGTCGATGCCATCGGGGTCACCAAGGGACGCGGCTTCGAGGGCGTTGTCGGCCGGCACGCCTTCCGCGGCGGAGACGCCACCCACGGCGCCAAGGGCTGGCACCGGCGTTCCGGGGCCATTGGCCAGCGCCTTTTTCCAGGCACCGTTATGCGCGGCATGCGCATGCCCGGCCACATGGGCCAGGTGAAGCGCACGGTCCAAAACCTCCAGGTCGTCGCGGTTCGCGAGGCAGAGAATGTTTTGTTGATCAAGGGCGCCATCCCCGGCGCCGAGGGGGACTACGTCGTCATCCGCGAGGCCAAGAAGCGCCCCAAGGGGTGGAGGCCGCATGCCGAGCGGCCCGAGAACGTCAAAAAATCGGAAGGCAAAAAGAAGTAGGGCATCTGTCCGCGAACCGCGCCCCGGGCGTGATTAATTTTGTATGAAGCTTGCAATTACAGACACTAAAGGAAACAGCCAGGGCGAACTGGAAGTCGCCTTCCCGCTGATCGAAAATGGCAGAGGCACCCAGGCGGTCCATGACGTGGTCGTGGCGCATCGGGCCGCCCAACGCATGGGCACGGCCTGCACCAAGACCATGGGAGAAGTGGCCGGTTCAGGCAAGAAGCCGTGGCGTCAAAAGGGCACGGGGCGGGCGCGGGCCGGGTCCTTCCAATCGCCTTTGTGGCGTGGCGGCGGGGTCGTTTTTGGCCCCAAGCCGCGAGACTTTCGCAAGAAGATCTCGCGTCAGGCCAGGCAACTGGCGATGCGCAAGGCGATGTCCGAGCGCCTTCGCGCGGGGGACGTCGTGCTCCTTGACGACCTGAAGCTCGGTTCGCCCAAGACACGGGAATTCATGGGCGTTCTTGACGCCCTGAACATCGATGGCACGGCCCTGATCGTCGCCGACAATCCGGATCAGAACCTGATGCGGGCCTCGCGCAATGTGGCTTACGTAGCGGTGACGACCGGCAGCGCCATCAACACTTATGATGTGCTACGCAGCGACAAACTGGTCTTCACCCGCGCCGCCTTTGAACAACTGCAAGCCCGCCTGAAGTAACATGAATGCCTTCGAAATCGTCAAAACGGTCCGCCTGACCGAAAAAGGGACGCGCCAGGGAACGCAGACCGTGCGGTATCACGTCAAGAGCAAAGACGGTCAGAGTGAACTCAAGACCCGTCCGCTCAATCAGTACACGGTCGTGGCCGACCCGCGGGCCAACAAATTCCAGATCCGCCAGGCCGTTCAGGAATTGTTCAAGGTCAAGGTTATTGCTATCAACACGCTGAACGTGCGCGGCAAACCCCGGCGCCAGCGCACCAAGCAGGCCGGCAAAGCACCGGATTGGAAGAAGGCGATCGTCACCCTGAAACAAGGCGACAAGATCGTGATCACATAGTGCTCTGGGGCGCAACCCCGGTGGGGTGTTCATGATTTGCGGTTTGCGGTTGGGTGGCGGGGGAACCGCTGGGACCACCAGAGTGAGATTCGAGCTTTGCTCCGCTGCGAGGATCGGTCGTAGCAGAGAGGCCGCTCCAGCGGGGATGAAATCAGCAGGTTGAGATTAAAGCTCCGGAAAATGAACCCAACTTCGCGGTTGCGGATGCGCGCGCCGGGCAAAATCGGGCTTCGCAACCGGCTGATCGTTGAGCGTGCGGATGCTGAGCGCGACGTGATCGAGTAACTCACGCTTCCCGCGCCGGACGGCATGGATCACAACCTCCTTTCCAGTCGTGCCGGTGATAACGACCTTTCCAGAGAAGTTGTGAAGCTCGAGCATTCAACTCACGGCGCAAGGAATCGAGCATCGCTTGAGCAGCAGTTCTGGTGCGCACAATCAAGGTCAATGTAGGCGGGGTTGTCTTTCTAAACCACGCGGCCAGGGGGAGAAAGAACATGGGCGTCGTGAAACAAAGCGCGAACCAGAGCTCGAATCTTAAGCCAGGCACTCATCCTGACCTCACGCAGATTGCATTATTTGTCGAATCGCCAGGCAAAGGCGGTCCCAACCCTCGTTTTCCACCTCAAGTTGCTTCCGACCGGCTTTGGTAAGCGTATAATACTTGGCCCGGCGGTTACTCTCGGACTGCCCCCATTCGGACGTGACCCAGCCCCGGTCTTGCAGTCGGTAGAGCGCCGGGTAGAGTGATCCCTCGCCCACGCTCAAAACCTCTTCCGAAAGCCGCTGAATGCGCTCGGCAATGCCAAACCCGTGCAGCCGTCCGCGCTGGAGGACTTTGAGAATCAGCATGTCCAAAGTGCCCTGCAGTAGATCCATTTTTTGCATAGAATAGTTAATTCAAAATCGGCGTTAGCATCGAATGTCGATGGAAGAAATACCGCGTTTCGCATCGGATGTCAATGGGAAGGGTTGGATTTTTTTCATTTTTTGTGTCTGGTGGTTGGCGACCTTCATCGGGCCAGCGCGGAGCGGAGGCTCAGGACTCCTGATCTCGTCGATGGGTCAGGCCGTAAGTCATTGCCGCGCAACAAGTCGCGCGTTTGTTCATTGGAGGAATTGCTGGCGGCCAGCACGACGAGCTTGCCAAAAGCCCGGTCACCGGCGTATGATTCAGGCGTCCTCATGGTTTCCACGCAAGAAACTGATGTAGCGTCCGGTCTGGGCCGCGGTTTCACGACGACCCACTGGAGCGTGGTGCTGAGCGCCCGCGACCGCGCCTGCGCCGAGGGCCAGG
>JAJYHY010000192.1 GCA_021784555.1 bacterium | reverse complement strand
CGGGCCGCTATCGCCCGGCAGAAAACTCTCTCCTGACTAAGCATGTAGTCGCGGCCGGTTCATTTGCCAGGGACGCGGGTTCAACTCCCGCCGCCTCCACCATTCTTTATTGGGCTTTTTCCGATTGGATTGACTTTTGGAAACAGTTTGGAGCCAATTTCCTCGATGAAATTAAACGCGGTCTCCAATCAACCTCTCGAAGTCAAACGCGGAAACGTCACCGTGAACACATACACGGTCAAAAACCGCGTGAACGGCGGCTGCTATCCCCAGTTCACGCTCGTTTATTACTCCGGCGACCAGCGGGTTAAACGAAAGATTGCCGCGAAGCGACAAGCAGGACGTGGCGTGGTTCACATCAAGGACATGGAGAGCCGCCTTGGACGTTTTGCCGACTCGTTTCAGATGAAGCTTGAGCAAGTGTGATGGTTTTACCGGGCACTGTTGGCGTTGGTCAGAGTCATTTGTCAGCCCAAAATACGATTTCAAGTGTGCCTCAATGTCAGCCCATTTGAAAAGGACGGTCGCGCCCCTGCCGGCACCCAGTTTGACATAGGGGATGATGCTGCGTTTCATCCAAGACTCAAAAGTCCGCGCTGTTTTGCCGAATCGTGCGGCAACCTCCGCCTTTGAGATGAAATAGTCACAGCGGTTTTGAAGCGGTGGTCGATCTGCGCCCCTAACGAGTGAGGTCTCCCTTCTTTTATCACTTTGCATATTGCATCCTCTATTACTCTTGGTCGGAGACAGGAAAGCCACTCCTGGTTCACCCACGACTATCGTACTGCCGATTCGGAAGAGACGGATTTCCCCTGCCTTTGACTAGAGCGCCGTTATTCAGCCTCGTCCTGGCGGCGCGCTGGTTCTTCCGCTTCCATTTCAGGCGAATGACTTCGCAGGCTCTGGTCATCCACTTGGCGTCGTTCTTCTTTCGTGAGCGTCTTGCCCTGGGCGGCATGGGAAGTGACCGCGTAGCCGTGGGTGAAGGTGCGGTAATCCGGCGGGAGGGTTCTGCCGTCCCTCAGAACGATGGCCTCGCCGGCCATGGCCTTGACCTCGACCAACTCGCCGTTGATGAATCTCTTTCGCCAGTTCGATTGCAGCAGGAGCTTGTCGCCGGCCGCCACTCTGAGCTTCCGCTTCTCCCCCACGTCATACGAGGCCGCGTTCCCACCCAGCCGCAACAGGCCGTCCGAGCCATGAGGCCGTCGCACCTTGAGTGAATCGGTCTCCACGCCGAGCACCTCGACGGATTCGTCCTTGTTAAAGCCGCCTGTTCGCCGGTGGAACCGAATCGCCAGACCTGGACGGTATTGCCCGGCATCAGCCTTCTGCGCTGCGGTCCAGGAGAGCGAATCAAACACCTCAAACTCCTTCTCCTCAGCCGCCAGCCGGCCGGCGGATTTCAACTCTTTCCTGATTTTAACCGTTACCGCTTCGATCTCACTCCATGTAGGCGCGATCAGCAATGCGGCCCGCCCTTGGACCAGCGCCTTCACGTAGGCGCTGGCGGCGGCATCGTGAAGCTTATCTTTTGAAAGCTCCCTGACCGCACCGATCCGCTCCAACAGCGCGAAGGCTTCCGCTGTCGAGATGCCCATGAGCCTCCTGGCCCGGCTCTGATGCACCGCCAGCGCCACGGCATTCATGGGACCCGCCTGCAAGGCCTTCCAGGACTGTTCCCGAGAGTCGAAGGTGGCGTTGAACACGGTGAAATGCGTGTGCAACTGCGGGTCCAGGGCGCGGGAACTGTCATGGACAAAGCCGGCGGCGACCACGTTGCCCGTGGTTCGGGCCTTCTGGCAGCCCTGCTTTCTGACCCGCGCGGCGGCAAGGGATTCCAGTTCGCGGATGACGGTGTTGTCCAAGCCCAGACGCTCGGCGCCGAGGCCGATCCATTGGCCAGGGCGGAGTTCGCCGACGGCGTAGTAATCGTTCTGGGCCAGGTGCTGCTTGAAATACATCTCGGCGTCGGCCAGATTCTTTTGCGCAACGGCGGTGAACATACAGGCGAAACTATCTGACTTCGGAAATCGGCGGCTGAGAGAGCAGGCGTTGAAATCCGTTGAATGGCGTTCATCCCTTCAACGCCCTTTAACGCCTTCCAGCATTCCTTGTCAACGCTCCTCAACACCATTCAACGCCCCCGCCGCAGCCGGCTTCAATCGAATTCAACGCGGGCAAAATCCAGTCTCCGAAACGCTATCCCGCCAAATCGCCCGCCTTTGGCTGGCAATCTCCTCACTATCCGCTAACCGCTTCGGCTCCATGCCTCCTAAACTCTCGTTCCATGAATGGCGAAATTCTCAACGAGCCTGGGCCTATGAAACGAAGACGGACCGGCGGCGGCCGGGCCTTTCACAGCCGCCTGGGCAAGAGCTTCGAGGCCGAGTTCCGCACCGCCTGGCTCGATTATCACCACTCATCGTCCACAACCCGGCCAAGGTGCGAACCAATCTGTTCCGAAACTCCAACATTGAGGCGGAGTTGAAGAGATTTGGGGCCAAGGAAATCACCCTGCCGGTGGTGACCTCGATCACCTTGCTGGCCATCAAACGGGCCGAGGCCAAGGCCGGGCGCAAATTGAGCTTTGCGGAGGTGGCCACCCCCGGCGCCTCCCATCTTGAACGGCTGCTGGCCGGCGAGATGCAGTGGGCGATGCGGCAGATGTTCCGGCAGTATGACGCCGTTGCGGGTTTGCTGCTCCCGCCAGCGCAGATGCCCGAGATTGAGGCGCCGTCCGAACCGGAGGCGACACCGGCACGTTCCAAACAACCGATGCTCAACCTGGGTGAATGAGCCTGTGAACTTGGATACGGCCGATCTGGCGGCCCTTTGCCAGGGGATGAGCAGGGACGAGGTGGATCGAGTTCACCGCTTGTTGCGTGAATGGGGTGCGGGTCCGGACAGCAGTTTTCCGGTGCAACTGGCCTTACTCACCAGCGCACAGTTGCGGGCGGCGGCCAGTTTGCCACGTTCCATCGACGAGAGCCGGCAATGGCTGGAGCAACATCTGGCCGAATACCGTCGGCAGGCCAAGCTGCTGGTCGATGGCTTTTCCAGCGACATGAGAGGCCAAGTCGAGGAAATGAAGACCATTATGAACGAGCACGCCGAGAACTTCCAAGCCGCCCTCTCGCGCATCAAGTTCAAGCTCGCCGAGGCAGACAGAGTTGCGGGGCAGGTCAAGGCCTCCCTCGAGAAGGGTGTTTCCGAGTGGGAAAGAATCAAAGCGCGCACCGCTGCCCAGTGCGAAGAGTTGGAGCAGGTTTGCAGGGATCTGCAAAGTCGCTTTGCCTGGCAGGCAATCTTGCGGAGGGCAATCTGGTTCCTGCTGGTTCTCGGAGGTTCAAGCGTTTTATCTTTGAGGCGAGCGTTGTGGGTTTGATTCGGAGCAGGGCCGCGGCGCCGTCGGCGCCATAGATCTTCCAATTCGTCCGGCGCAACGCCGCCGTCAAAATCTCGCGCTCGCGCACCGCAAGCTCGTCCAAAGAAAGCTCCTCCTCTCCGTGCGGGTCGTGGGCAGGCTGGGAACGAACCAGGGAGCCATCGCGGCCGGCGCGGTGAGGCAACTCGAAGTGCAGTTTGGCGCCCTTGGCCAGAATCATCGCGCGTTCGATCACGTTTTGCAGTTCGCGCACGTTGCCGGGCCAATCGTAGGTCCGCAACTCCCGCACGTGGACTTCGGTCAGGCGTGGACGCGGGACGCCGAGCCGCCGGGCGGCTTGCTGGATGAAATGGCCGGCCAACGGCCCAATATCTTCCAGGCGTTCTCGGAGAGGCGGAACTTCGATGGGAAACACGCTGAGGCGATAGTAGAGATCGAGGCGAAAGCGCCCGGCTCTGGCCTCGGCCAGCAGGTCCCGATTCGTGGCAGTGACGAGCCGGACGTCCACGGTTCGAGTGCGCTCATCGCCCACCCGCTCGAACTGGCTTTCCTGCAGGACGCGCAGCAGCTTGCTTTGCAGATCGGGCGGGATTTCCCCAACCTCGTCCAGAAATAACGTGCCGCCGTCCGCCAGTTCGAAGCGGCCGACCCGATCCTTAATGGCCCCAGTGAACGCGCCGCGGACATGGCCGAAAAACTCGCTCTCAAACAACTCCTTCGGGATCGAAGCACAATTAACTCGCACCAGCGAGCGGTCCTTGCGCGCGCTGAGGTCGTGAATGGCGCGGGCCACCAGTTCCTTGCCGGTGCCCGACTCACCCAGAATGAGCACGTTGGCCTCCGTAGGCGCGACGGTGGCAATCTGGGACAGAACCTTCTGGAGCGCCGGGCTCTGGCCGATCATATCGCCGAAGCCGGCGCGGAATTCATCCTGGAGGAACTCATTTTCGAATTCCAGGTTCTTCTGCCTGGCGATACAGCTCAAGGCCACCACCCGGCCTCCGACCGCGCCTCCCTCGCTACGATAGGGAGTGGATCTCACATGGATCCAGTGCAAGCGGCCATCCTTGCGCTTCATCTCGAACTCAAATTGATGCGGCTCGTCGTTAGAGGCCGCGCCGGCACCGCAAGACGAAGCGTCTGGGTCGGCCTTGAGCAGACCTGGCGTCTGGCCCAGAAGTTCCTCGGGCGCATAGCCGGTGATTTCGGACACCAGGCGGTTGGCGTAGATGATCCGGCAATCATCGTCCAGGACCATGACGCCTTCGGAGAGGCTCTCCAGGGCCGCCCGGTAAAAAGTCTCGGGCCGGTCGAAGAGCACCGGAGCGATGCCGTTCACGGCTGGTGTGGCACTTGCTTCATTCATGCCGGGCAACATTGCCCAGAAAGGCGGGGTGCGCAACGATCCGTCGTTGTCCGCGCAACGGTTAAACGTTGGCCACGCGGATTCGTGGTAGTGCGGGGAGGGCGCGCTCAGAGACGGAATGGGCACAAGCAATTCTACAACAAGACGTTACAGTTTCTAACCTGCCCGCCTTCTACCCTTGGCACAGAAATAGCATGGCAGTAAATCCGATGCGTTTCGAATCGAAAACGCGGCAGGAAATGTAAACGAAAGGATAAAGACTATGACAACCGTGTCGGTGATTTATTTCTCCGGAGCAGGGCACACCGCCAAGCTGGCCGAAGCCGTAGCGGCCGGGGCTGCTGGCGCCGGGGCGAAGGTCAATCTCCTCGGCGTTATGGGGCAGGCGCGCCAGGAAGAACCTGAGGTTGCGCCCAACGGAGCCGACAAACTGACAGCCGAGAGCCTTGGCCGGCGGGTGGCGCAGGCGGTGCAACGTTGGAATCAGCGCGTCCCAGAGGGGGACGCGCCGATTCGGCAGGGCACTCGCCGCGCAGCAGACGGGGCCCTCGTGGAGTCGTAAACCAGAAGGGGGAGTTTATGAACAGATTACTCGAGGACAAGGTAGCTCTCGTTACGGGTGGTGGAACCGGAATCGGTCGGGCCTCGGCTCTGGCGCTGGCCAATGCCGGCGCGAAAGTGGTCGTCTCAGGACGGCGCGAGAAGGAGGGGTTTGAGACCATCGGCCTCATCAAGAGGAATGGCGGCCAGGGCACGTTCATCAAAGCAGACGTGTCCAAGGAGTCGGATCTCGAAGTATTGGTGGCGCAAACCGTGGCCACCTACGGTCGCCTTGATGTTGCCTTCAACAACGCCGGGATTGAAGGCGAGGTGGGCAAGCAGACGCATGAACAGTCGCTGGCAAACTACCGGGCTGTCATGGACACCAACGTCTTGGGCGTGTTGCTCGCCATGAAGCACGAAATCGGCGCCATGCTTAAAAATGGCGGCGGCGCCATCGTGAACAACGCCTCGGTCGGCGGGCTAATCGGCTTTCCAGGCGTCAGCGTCTATGTGGCCAGCAAACACGCAGTGCTCGGGCTGACCAAGACCGCGGCGCTCGAATACGCCAAACAAGGCATTCGGGTTAACGCCGTCGCACCCGGAGGTGTCGAGACACCCATGCTTCATCGTTTCACGGGTGGCCCGAGAACCGAGTTCTTCAACCAACTCGCGGGGATGCACCCGGTTGGGCGACTGGGTCGACCTGATGAAATTGCGGAGGCCGTCCTGTGGCTGTGCTCGGACAAAGCATCGTTCGTAACTGGGTTGACACTAACGGCAGATGGCGGTTGGACTGCGCAATGACCAGCCCGACATCTCGGATGTCCCAGCCTGAGGGCGAACATATATGAACAGTGTCTTCGAAGTGATCGTAGTCGTGGTTCTAACCGTGCTGTACGCCTTGGCCTGGCACAATGAGCCTCCGCGCCAGGACGCTTCTCGGCAACGCAGGAACCAGCGGTAAGGTGCCTGAATGATCCCGCTTCAACTGACGTATGAAAGCCTTCCTGCCAGACCAAACGCGCCTCGGCCAAGTGCATCTGCGCACCGCCAAGCTTGAGCGCGCGCAGAAGTTCTACTCAGAGGTGCTCGGGCTGAAGGTGTCGCGCCAGTCGGAGTCGAGCGTGGCCTTTTCTGGGGCGTCACCGGGGGCGGAACTGCTCGTCCTGAGCGAGGATTCGAGCGCCCCGGCACGACCTCCGCGCTCGATCGGGCTTTATCATTTCGCGCTTCGCTACGCGGCGCGGCATGACCTCGCTCATGCCTATCAGCGCCTGGTCGAAGCCGGCTATCCCGTCGCCGGCGCCTCCGACCACGGGGTCAGCGAGGCAATTTATCTAAGCGACCCTGAGGGTAACGGCGTCGAACTGTACGCCGACCGCCCGCGGTCGCACTGGCACTGGCAAAATGGCCAGGTGGCAATGGCGACCAGTCCGCTGGATCTGGACAACCTTCTTGCAGCCGCACCGGTCCAACTCGCAACGGGGGATGCGTCGCCGCCGGACCTCGGGCACATCCACCTCCACGTGGCCGATTTGAGCGCCACGGAGCGATTTTACAGTGAATTCCTGGGGTTGGCGGTGACCCAGCGCTCGTACCCTGGGGCGCTGTTCTTCGCCGCTGGAAATTACCATCACCATATTGGCGTCAATGTCTGGGCCGGCAAGGCGCTGCCTCCGGACGGCAGTACCGGTCTGGTTTCATACCGCCTGGAGGTTCCGGTGGCCGAGATCCTTTACTGCCTCAGAAACCGGGCTCCGTTGCTGGACTATGAAACCCGCATGGAAGCTCAGGAAGAGAGCAACCCCGTCCTCCAAATCCGTGACCCGAATGGAAATTGGCTGGAAGTTCAGGCATCACAAACAGTGGCCGGAACCAGCCAGGGACCGCGACGGACGGGGTTCGCTGGAAAAGTCCCTGAAGCGAGAAGAGAGCCTTGCAAAACGGAGAAAGATCAAACCATTCCATGTTGAAGTATGAAACAGACCATTGAAACCAACGGGCCGAGCTACTCAGCTTCTTTCGAGAGGCCACCGGCTATCAAACTCGTCCGCGCAGTTGGTGAACGCGACAACGTTATCACGGCGGCTCGGGGAAAATCGCCGCCCCGTGATGACGAGTTGTTGGACGGCTCATCGACAACGTCATTCAAACGGATGCCGCTCTGAACCCTGGGAATTCGGGGGGGCCGCTGGTCAATTCGCGCGGTGAGGTCATCGGCGTGAATACCGCCATCATTCTGTCAGCCCACGGCATCTGCTTCGCCATCGCCAGCGGCACCGCGGAGTTCGTTGCCGGCTGGCTGATCAAGGAGGGAAGGATTCGCCGGAGCTGGATCGGGGTTGCGGGCCAGAACGTGCCGTTGCATCCGCGCGTCGTGCGGTTCCATCGGCTGGCTGCGGATAGCGGCGTGCTGGTCGCAGGGGTTGAGCCAGGCAGTCCCGCAAGTCGGGCCGGCCTGCAAGAAGGGGACGTCATTGTTGGGTTTGAGTCCGAACGCATTTCGAGCATCGACGAATTGCATCGTCTCTTGGTGGGGAGGTTGATAGGCATTTCATCGACCATCACCGTCATTCGGCACACGGAGAAATTGGATCTCATCGTGGAGCCGGAGGAGTTGATTACGGATATTCAAAAGAATTGAACCGGCGCCGTGGCAGCCGGGCTGAGGCTTGTTCGGGTGGTGGACGTTACCCCCGCCGAGAACCACATCCTCCGGCTCCAGGGCCGCGATGAGGCATTCCACCCCGTCAGCGACATAGCGCCCCCATTTCTTCTTGCCATACGCTTGGGAGTCAGCGTCGGCCCGGAACCAAACTCCCGCATGGAGGGATCATGAACAGGTTGCGGCGGTGTTTGTTTCCTAAATCTGACGCTAACGCCACACGGCTGTAACAGGCTTCGGATGGAATGGACTCGTAAGGAACGCAGTTCCAATGCAAACAGAGCGGAGCCGCAGCCTAACGTAGCGGCACGTAACGACTATCGGAGTTCAGGAGTATGAAACTAATGATTAAACTGACATCATCTGGGACGCGCCATACCGGGCGTCGAACCCTTAGAACCTGCCATGAAGATCATGTTTACGGTGCAAGGGGATGGGCGTGGCCACATGACCCAGGCCATCTCCGCTGCGCAAACCCTGGAGCGTCAAGGCCATGAAATCGTGGCCGTGACCATTGGCACTAATTGCAACCGCACCGTGCCCGATTTTTTCCGGCGGGCTTTCGACGACCGTTTGACACACATCTCCAGCCCTGGTTTTTCCCTCACCGGGGGCAAGGGCGTAGCTGTGCTCGGCACCTTGAGCCATGCCGTCCGCGGAATAGGCCATTATCGCAAGAGCCTGGCAGCGATCCGCGGCCTAATCGAAAGCGCCAGGCCCGCGATCATTGTCAATTTCCTGGAGCCACTCACAGGGTTATTCAACCTGCTTCTTCCGCACAGCATTCCTGTCGTCTCGGTGGGCCACCAGTTCATGATTGGCCACCCGGCATTTGTTGGTTCGCCTCGGTTTGCCTTGCAGCAGTGGGTGATGAGGAGATTTGTGAGCCTGGCTGGCGCGCGCTCGACGAAGATGGCCCTGTCGTTTTATCCTGCCGCGTCAATTCCGGAGCGCCATCTCTTCGTCTGTCCACCCTTGCTGCGGCAAGAAGTCTTTGATCTGCCCCAGGACTTGCCCGGAAAGTTCCTTTTGGCATACGTGCTCAACCAGGGATATGCCGAGGACATCCTCCGATGGCATAAGGCGAATCCAGAGGTAGAACTGCACTGCTTCTGTGAGAAACCTAAGGTTGAACCGGTATGGCGCTACGACTCAACCCTCTTCTTTCACAAGCTGGACGGCGCGAAATTCCTGCGGATGATGGCCGAGTGCCGCGGCGTTGCCTGCACCGCCGGATTTGAATCCTTGAACGAAGCTGCCTGGCTTGGCAAGCCTCTCTTGGTCATTCCGGTGGCGAACCACGTGGAGCAGCATCTCAATGCCCTGGATGCGGAGAAGGCCGGCTTGGCGGTAGCCGCCACGGAATTTGACTTAACTCCCCTGCTGGCGCAGAAAAGGCCGGCTAACGTCAATGCCTATCGAGCCTGGGTGCGCCAAGCCGGCTCGGTGTTCCCGTCGGTCATCGAGCAGGCGGGCCGTACACGGGCGCAGGACTTGGCGCTTTCCTACGCGGCGGGTTGACCACATCACGCGCGCGTTGCGGTCTGGAATCCCCTCTCGCGGGAATCGAGTTCCCGATACAAATGTCGCGATAGGCCCAGCCGAGAGGTTTCATCTCTCGAGGCCGCCGATCGTCCATTAAAGCGAAACATGGGCCGGTTCTTCAAGGACGATTCCGCAGGCACTACCGTGACGCAATGTTCACCCGCTCGCCACCCAACTGACATATCCTGAGGGCAGACTGCTGGCGTATAACATTTATGCAAGGACCATGAGAATCCTGCTGCAAAACTTCGAAACGGGTTTATACCTCTGCGCCGACGGGCGCTGGACCGATGATCCGGCGAAGGCTCGCGCGTTCCCGAACACTGTCCAGGCGACGGGGTTCATGTTGAACCAGAGGCTGCGCTGCACTTTCGTCGTCGTGCTACCCATCGCCCCCACGAGCGTCTTGCCGCTTGCCGGTCCCACTGACGATTGCCGGAGGGTTCTGCCGAGCTCTCGACGACCGCCCAGAGAGGGTGGCTCCGGAAAGTCTCGTCTGTTCCGCACAGTTTGATGATCCTTTCCGCCGGTCGTGCAATGGTGCGCAGTGGCTGGGCGGGTGGAATTCACGATTTCTTAACCCCGCCGTTACGTGGCTGTCACGTGCCGTGTGTAATATGCTGGCAGAGATTCTGCGAGCATGAAAAGAATACTGATTCTCACTGCCGGCTTTGGCGATGGCCACAAGGCCGCCGCCTCGAATCTTCGCGCTGCTCTTGAACTGGTCACCGACGAAGCCAAGGTGGAGGTTCTGGATTTATTCGAGTCCAGTTACGGCGTTCTCAACGCGCTGCTCAAACAGAGCTATCGAGGGCTGGTCCGTTACGCCCCGGGCGTGTGGTCGGGAGTCTCATCCATCTTGGACCATCACACGGTGTTTCGTTGGCAAACCGATATGATGGGTAGCCTGCGCACCGCGCTCGAGGATGTATTAGAGCAGGCCGAGCCGGACGTCGTTGTCTCCACTTACCCGGTTTATGGGCAGTTCGTGGAGGACATTTACCGTGAACACGCGGAGCGGCCGTTCCGTTTGATCACCGTCATTACAGAATCCATCCGCGTCTGCTCCTCGTGGTATCGTGCCCCCTGTGATCTCTTCGTCGTTCCCAACAACCTGACTGCGGCGGCGCTCCAGGATGCGGGAGTCGGCCAAGATCGGATAAAAACCTTAGGCTTTCCGGTCACCCCGCTCTTCAGCAGCGAACGTTCACACATCGCTCCCCCGAAATACCATTGGGACCCCAAGAAGGTTTTATACGTCATCAATACGGGCAAAGCCAAAGCCGGCAAGTGCCTCGAACGGCTCCTCTCAATACCCAATTTAGAGCTGACTGTCACTGTAGCGCGAGATGCTTCTCTGAAGGCCAAATTGGCAGGACGTCTGCGGGAGTATGGGGATCGAGTGCGGCTCTACGGATGGACCAACCGGATGCCCAAGCTTCTGATGTCTCATCATTTGGTCATTGGCAAGGCTGGCGGCGCGCTGGTGCATGAGGCGATAGCCGCTCGCTGCCCAATTATCGCCAACCAGGTCATCCCGGGACAGGAGGAGGGCAATGCCCAGTTGATTGAGACCTTCGGAGTCGGCGCCGTGGCTCACACCAAGAGGCAGTTGAGCGAACTCGTGGAGGGCGCGTTTGCCCACCAGGCCCGTCAGTGGCTGGAGTGGCGCCAGAACCTGGACAAGGTCAGCCGCCCGGACGCCGCCGTGCAGATCGCTCAATTGATCCTCAGGGAAAGCGTGGACGGCAGCGGTGTGCTCCGCCCCTTGAGACTCTTCGAGGGATTCGGCGGGCGCGGGCAGAGGAGTGGTCCCGGCCTGCCCGCGCCATCGCGAGTGCTGTTGTGCGACTTCCACATTCACACGAATTACTCCGATGGCCGGCTGACGTTGCCTGAAGTCATCGATTTCTATGGCCGGCGCGGTTTCGACTGCATCTGTATCACGGATCACGTGACCGATCCAAGGCGGCTCATCGGGAGGTTCAGCGAGTTGCTCAACTTCACGGTGGCTCCTCACCAGTTGGACGAGTATTTCGACTCCATCGAGCAGGAGCGGAAGAGGGCTTGGCGCAAATACAATATGCTCGTCATGACCGGCCTGGAGTTTAACAAGGAGGGTTTTACCAAGAAGACCTCCGGCCACCTGCTGGGAATTGATCTCAAGGCGCCCATCCCCGCTTCCCTCGATTTTGTCGAGACCATCGCCCTCATTCACGGGCAGTCCGGCCTGGCGGTCGCGGCCCATCCGCACGTGATGAAGAGTGAATGGGGCAAGAATACACTGTTCCTTTGGGAGAATCAGGAAGTCTTCGCTCCGATCATCGACGCCTGGGAGATAGCCAATCGCAATAATATCTTCACCCCCGTGGGTCTCAAGCGCCTGGCTTACCTGGCCAACAGCGACTTTCACAAACCAAAGCACATCTATTCCTGGAAGACGCTGCTGCAGTGCGAGAAGGACCCGGAGGCGATTAAGGAGTGCATCCGTAAAAACGAAAGAGTGTCCTTGACGATGTACCGGGAAGCGGCGAGCAGCGAGGCGGTGGAAGCCCAACACAACGTGGAGCAGTCTCTTGCCTCTGAGTCTGGCCCCCCAAGCTTGGTAGCAGCCCGCGTTTCCGCCTGAACTCAGCGGAAACCCGAAGGTTTAACTCTGACAGAACCAGGATGTGAGCCACTCTTGGAAACAATATACACCTCGCCGAACCCGAGACGCTCAACTTGCTCCTCGATCTTCTGCCACTCGTGACCCAGACCCTCAAAAAGAAGAGTTTCCTTCCTCTCCAAATGCCCCCGCATCTCTTCGTCAGCGAGGAGCCGGGTGTACTTCGATTGTGCGCTCATGGCTGAATCTTGCCACGAGACCTTGTGTCGAGCAATTCCCCGATGTTGAGGACTTCGACTAGCTTCCAGAGGTGACATCGAACGACACCTTCCATGTGCTTTCCTCAAACTGATCCACTCGACCAGTGCCATTAACTGGCCGCCATTCGCCGCCAAGTTGCCACAAAACCGTAACTTGATCCCACTGGCCAGCCTGGTGCAGGATACGCGCGAAATCTAAACCAAGCATTAGCCTGCGCTTTATGAACAATTTACGTTCGAAATACTGGAGGGCGTTTCTCATCACCGCCGCGAGCTTCGCCGCCTTCGGTTCTTTTGCCGCGGAGACCACGACCCAGGGGCCGGTTCGTCCCGAGGGCCAAGCGGTTAACCAGCCGGCGTTTCGGCAGTTGCCGGGTCTCCGACCGGACAAGAGCCTGCTCTTTAACGGCTGGGGCCTCACGCCCGCCGGCGAACAGGTCGAGGTCAGCGACATGCCGCTGAGGTTGGCCGTCTCACCGGACAACAAGCTGCTCGCCGCAGTGTGTGCGGGTTTCAACAACACCGGGCTGGAGATCCTCGACCTGGCAACCCGCAAACGCACGCAGTTCTTCCCACTCAAGAAGCTCTGGAACGGCCTTGCCTTCAGCAGGGATTCCAAGCGCCTCTACGTCGCAGGCGGCGATTCGGGCAAGATCTACGCCTTCAAGGTGGATGGGGAAAAGGTTACACCCGAGGCGGAGGCGCAGCCGGCGCCGGATCTGAAGCCCTTCTTCCTGGCCGCTATCGCCGTGCATCCGAAGACCGGGCAGCTCTATGTCTGCAACGAAGCCAACGATGAGCTATGGGTTGTGAACCCAGACACTCTGGCGCTGGAGACGACGATCCCGGTCGGCTCACATCCTATCGCTTGCACCTTTGGGGCCGATGGGCGCCACCTTTACGTCAGCAACTGGGGTGGCCGGAGTGTCGCCGTAGTCGATACTCAGACCCAGCGGCGGGTGCGGAGCATTGGCGTGGGCCTTCGCCCGAACGATTCCGCCCTCGCCCCGGATGGCCGTCTCTTTGTCGCGTGCAGCGGTGACAACACCGTGCATGTTATTCAGACGCGAACCCTGGAGTCGCTGGCGCCGGATGCCAGCCCCAGGCGCAGATTGCCTGAGCGCACTCGCGAAATCATTTCCACGTCCCTTTACCCCGACTCTCCGGAAGGCAGCACGCCCGACGGAGTGGCAATCTCTCCAGATGGCAAGACGCTGTTCGTGGCGAACGCCGATAACAACGACGTGATGGTGGCAGACATCTCCAATGCCCTTTCGGAAGATGCCCGTCGGAACAGGGAATCGGTCTCTGTCGTCAACGGTTTCATCCCGGTCGGCTGGTATCCCACTGCAGTCTGCGTCAGTCCCGACAATCAGACCCTCTCAACCTCTATTGCAACGGGGAAGTTAGCGTCGATGGCCACAGTTGGTGCGACGCGGCCATTGCCACCGACTTCAAGCAGCGCTCATGGATTATCTCCTATTCCGGGCATGGCCATCTGCCCGGCAACGATGAGATGGGCACGCCCGCTGCGGGTTACCTGTGGGACCTCTGCCGCCGCCACGGCATCAGTTTCAAGAATTACGGCGAAGGGGCTGGCCGTGTGCCCTCCGCCAACCGTGGCCGCTGGACGGGCCGGCGCGACATGGACAAGGTCAGATGGTGGATTGACGACCTGCACGCCGCCGAAAAGAGCGGCTCGCTTCCGCAGTTTACGATTATGTCCCTGGGCGAAAACCATACGAAGGGCACCACCCCAGGCGCTTTCACTCCCAACGCCTGCGTGGCCAGCAATGACATCGGCCTAGGCAAAATCGTCGAGGCCGCCACCCGCAGCAAGTTCTGGAACCAAATGGCGATTTTCGTCATCGAGGACGACGCGCAAAATGGCCCGGACCACGTCGATGCTCATCGCACGGTGGGGTTGGTCATCAGCCCCTTCTGCAAGCGCCATTTTGTCGATAGCACCTTTTACACGACCGCCAGCATGGTGCGGACCATGGAGCTCATCCTCGGCCTGCCCCCTTTGACCCAGTACGACGCCGGGGCGACTCCCATGTTTAACTGCTTTCAGGAAACCCCAGTCCTCCAGACCTACAATCCGCTCACTCCGAAGGTCAATCTCTTTGCCAGGAACACTCGCAAATCCGTGGGCGCGAAGGAGTCCGCCCGCATGGACTTCCGCGAATACGACCGCGCTCCCGAAGACGAACTTAACCGCATCCTCTGGGCTGACGCCAAGGGTCCCGGCGTTCCCTACCCAACTCCCATCCATCGAGCGATCTTCACTCGTTAGCCGACTCAAAGACCGTTCGCGTGGGCCATATCGCGGTTGCCATCGGCAGCCCGTCGAGCATCGACGAATTGCATCGTCTCCTGGTGGGGAGGCTGATAGGCGTTTCATCGACAATTACCGTCATTCGGCACACGCAGAAATTGGATCTCATCGTGGAGCCGGAGGAGTTGATTGCGGTGAATCAGAAGAATTGAAGAGGCGGGGTGTCCCAGCGCTTCTATAACTTCCTCGATCAATATTTCAAGCAAACGGCTCCCAATCCCCCGACGGTGAAAGTCATGATGGACATAGGTGGAGTCTTCCTACGGGGGGGGTCAGTCCTATAATCTTAGCATAAACCCGGGATTTGCGGCACCGATCTCTTCGAGAAGGGGGAAGCGCCGGACAGAGATGGCCGCGCAAAGTTTATAGGACTGGCCCCTTCACTTCAGCAGGACAACGTCAGGAGCTTCCGCTGGCCATACGACGCTTCCGCGCCATTTGGCCTGCGGCGCCGCCCAGACCGGCAAATCCCCGCCGGCGCATCGCTTCATCGTGACCCCACCGCGGGCGGCTCACAGACAGTCCAGCGGACTCTTCATTCCGGCGCCGCCAATCCGCAGAACGTGCGTGTAGATCATGGTGGTCGAGACGTCGTTGTGCCCCAGCAACTCCTGGATCGTCCGAATATCCGCCCCGCGTTGGAGAGCGTGGGTGGCGAAGCTATGACGGAACGTGTGGCTGCTGACCTTCTTGGCGATGCCGGCCCGCAACACGGCCGCTTTGATGGCTTTGCTGATGGTGGCCTCGTCCAGGTGGTGCCGGCGGACCATTCCCGACCGCGGGTCGCGCGACCGGTCCCGTGCCGGAAAGACGTATTGCCAGGCCCATTCGCGCGGCGCCTTTGGGTACTTCCGCTCCAACGCGCCCGGCAAATAAACGGCGCCGCAGCCCGCGGCCAAATCCTCCTGATGCACCAGCCGCACTTTCTGCAGATGTTCTTGCAGCGCCGGGACGAGGCTCTCCGGCAAAACGGTGAACCTGTCCTTGGCGCCCTTGCCGTCCCGCACGGTCAACTGCTTCATGCCGAAGTCCACGTCCTTCACGCGCAGGCGCAGTGCCTCCAGCAACCGCAAGCCGCTGCCGTAGAGCAGCTTCACCACCAATTGCGGCGCCCCGCCAATGATCGGTATCACCCGCTTGACCTCCTCGGGCGTCAGCACCACCGGCACCCGCACCGGGCGCTCGGCCCGCAGCGCCTGAATTTGGCCCAACTCCTGGTGCAGCACCTGACGGTAGAGAAACAACAGCGCGTTGAAGGCCTGGTTTTGCGTCGAGGCCGACACCTTCCCATTG
>JAJYHY010000191.1 GCA_021784555.1 bacterium | reverse complement strand
AACACCACCGTCCCATTGCCCCCTAACACCTGGTTGCCCGCAAAACTAATGGCCCCAAAATCGCTGCCGTTGCCCCCCACATAGGCCGTGCCGTTCAACACCAACCCGTCCCTTACCGTCAACTCCGCGCCACCCTCCGTGTCGCCCACGTCCAATACCCCATCCACCGTTACCCCGTCCAGCGTGCCGCTAGTCCCGTTCACGATCAGCGAGGCCCCGTTGGTCGTCACCACTGTGCCGCCCAATACCGTCCCCCCGTTGAGCACCCAAGAACCCACCGCCCCGTCCAAGCTCAAAGTCTGGTTGGTGTTGTCGAGCGTGCCGCTCAACGAAATCGTCCCGTTGGTCCCCTCCACCATCCCCTGATCGCCCGAGGCAAAGCTTCCGCCCAAGTCGAGCGTTGAATTACCCCACGCCCCCAACGCCCCTCCATTCTGCCAGGCACCGCCCAGCCTCAGCGTGCCGCCGTTAACGCCCTGCGCCAAACCCTGATTATGGAACGGCTGTGCATTGACCGTGATAATCCCCCCGCTCACATCAGCCGAAATCGTCCCCTGGTTGACCACGCTCACATTGCCAGGGCCGCTCCACGGATAAGCCGCCGCCCCAATCGCTCCGTTCTGCCCCCGCACTGTCATCCCCGACCCAATCACCAGCGTCGTTCCCCCATTGGCCAGCAATAGCGCGTCCCAGCCACCGTAACTGCCAAACACCACCGTCCCATTGCCCCCTAACACCTGGTTGCCCGCAAAACTAATAGCCCCAAAATTGCTGTCCTTGCCCCCCACATAGGCTGTGCCGTTCAACACCAACCCGTCCGTCACGGTCAGATTGGCCCCGGAGTAGGTCCGGCCCACGTCCAATTCCCCCTCCACCGTCACCCCGTCCAACGTGCCGCTGATCCCGTTCACGATCAGCGCCCCACTCCCGCTCATGGTCACCGTCGCTCCAAGAATCGTTCCGCCTTTCAGCACCAATGTCTCCTGGCACTGGATGCTATTGACCTGAACAGTCCCGGAAGAGATGGTCACCGTAACAGGGCCATTGGACGTATCGATAACCGCGTCATCGTTCGTCCCAGGAACGGCCTCACCGCTCCACTTGCCGGCATCGGCCCAATCCCCGCTCCCTCCCACCCACCGCACCGTTGCCGCGCGGCATCTGGCCTGAAACATCCCTCCCACCAGTATCCATAAGCCAAGCAGTTTGACGGCTGCCCTGAGGCGCAGAAGGGGTCCGCGGAGGCGACTCCCGACGGACAGAAGACGGCCCGGCCCCCCGAAGTGGCGGGTGATGGTTGCGTGGCTTTCTCGCTCTTGATGTCCTGAATTGGGTTTCATGCTCCGTTGTTCAATGTTGCCGGTCCGCTCGGTGCCGCAGGACCGATGAAAGGGACGAGTCTTGGCGCTTTGCCTGGAGAGGCGCCTCGGCGCAAATCTTTAAGGTATTTCATCCAGCGGCCCTCGCTTAAAGCGGACAAGCCGGCGGCCAAGGTGCCCGCCGAAATGCAGGTCCAGGAGGAATCCGCTGAATCTGGGCAATGCTCAGTCACTCCGAGACTGCCGCCTCTCCACGGTGCAACCATGGACAGAACGTTCATCTGCGTGCGGAAGGCCGCGCAACTGCTCACTTTCATTGGCTTTGGCATTTATTGTCCTCCCATTGGCAACATGTTCCAGAGGTTTTACCTCCTTTTTGCGTACGTAAGGCGGCGTATCCAGAAAGAAGGCATCCTAACCGGTAACATATAATAAGGGTAACTCATTTATGACTTGCCGTTTCGGACCGCGCCCGGGACCTTGCGCTTCCGATCTGCCGGCAGTGCCAATGGTGCAGGCCTGGTTCCCGGTTTTGGCTCCGCTGTTCCACGATTCCCACCCATGGCCCCAGCTTTACCCGGCAAAAGCGCGACGATTGGTTGGGGATTGGCACCGCAAAGTTGGTCTGCACGTCGCCTGAGCCCGGCAGGAAGAGCGCCGAGCTGCAGTTCGTGTATGGGCCAGCAGCCTCACTGGTGAGGCGGACACCCTGCCGATGGTTCAGATTCGTCATGGTTTCACTCTCCGACTCGGTTTTTACGGAAGGGCTCTGACTGCTGAAACAGGTGCTCAAACTCCTGCGGGTGTGCTCCAATCCAACTTGCATGTCGGTGACTTGTTCAATTGCAGCCAACTGCTTCGAGGTTAAGGATCAAGGGTTGCCATCGGACCTGATTGTGAAGATGTCGTCGTCGTGCGAACGAAGCCCCGGCGTGTAAGGATACTCGACCCAGAAATCCGAGTATTCACTCCCTGAGATCGGCGTCACGGTGCCCCAGTTCACGTTCTGGACGCTCTCGAACGCCAGCCCGGCGGGAAGAATCACGTCAAAGCTCCAGTCCTCGTAGTAGCTCATGTTGGCCGCCCAGATTTCCAATTCGTGGTCCGTCCCAGCGCTTATCGCAGGAAGGGCAACATAGTTGGTGGAGTTTCCGGCCACTTGAATTTGCCCTAAACCCTGCGAATCCAGAGCAGCGTAGAATGACTCTGGTGAATCACCGTAATTCCAGAGCGCAAGTCTTTCGGGCACAACAGGAACCTCATCGGCAATGTCTGGTGCAAGGAGGCTGGAAACGCGCAGCCTTAGCCCAGTGGGATCTGTGTTCGGTGGTAATGTGAAGGTGTAACTGCTCGTCTGAAGGTGTGCGGTGATTACTGGCGTTACGTTGTTCAGAATGAGGGGATCCCAATTCCAAGAGATGGGGGTATCCCAAATTACATCGGGCAGCACACTGCCGTTTGCCTGAATGATTGCCACAATGTATTGATCCGGTTGGGTGAGCGCCGCGCTGTTTGTTCCCAGGTATGCTACCAAGGTGAATCTGAATTGTTGAGAACCAAGAGGCGTTACAGTTCCGTCTTTTATTTGTGGCCCGAACGCAAGATAATAGTTTGTTGAGGCTCCGCTGTAAGTTTGAGCTGTGAGAACGAGCGTGCGAGGACCCCTAGGATCGTTGCGGTAGGGAGACGTATCCCACAGCCACCAGTATCGAAACCAATCATTCGGATCTGCTTCCACATAGGTGCCGAAGGGGCTGTAGCGGGCGAAACCATGCTGTTGGCCGACGCCTGGCGGCCTAAGCAGAGCGATTGCGGCTTCGTCTTTAGACGAGATAATGTCGGGTTGGTCGGCTCCCTCGGGTTGAAAGCCAACCGTCTTTAACCCAAGGTGGCGCATTTTGCCACCAGATTTCGGTTCCAGGTCAACGATTTGGGCAACCAAGTAAACTGGTTCGTTAAGGTCCGCAGCGGCGGGCTCCTTATCATATTCATCGAATGCGTTTAGTCCAGGCTGGAGTCGCGTCAAACCGAGGAGCTTCAGGCTTGGGAGGACAGCGCTTGGCTCTACAGGGAAGATCCCCGCGGTTTGAAGCGGATCCTGGCCAATGCCCGGCTCAGGATCTCCGTAATGAGGGGAGTCTGTATCGTGGCGAACCTCGAAGTGGAGATGCACTGGCCAATTCCCAACGTGATAGAGTTCAGTTGCGAGTATGTCGCCCCGCTTCACGGGCTGTCCAGGCCTGACGTCGATAGAACTGCGGTTAAGGTGTAGATACCTAGAAAACCAGCCGTCGCCGTGGTCGATCACGATGTAAGCACCTTCACCTGTTATCGTACCGATGTCGGACACAAGACCACCACGCGAGGCGAAGACTGTTGAGGAATATGGTGCGGCGAGGTCCAGACCTTGATGAACATGTCCAGTTGGTTCTCTTTGCGTGGCCTGTCCCCGCCACTCTCCGTAAGTGCCCGACACCGCATGAGAAAACTGGGGCACCGGCACCATTAGAGGGTAGCCCCAATTGGTGTCTGTATCGGCGTATTTGTGGCGGAATGCCTGCTCGGCGGCTAACAAGGCGTCTGGTGTCGTGTCGGCCAGGGGGTCTGGCGACAATGTGCAGGAACTCTGAAGGAAACTGTCCAACGGGCTAGCATCCATTGGAACTGGGCTTGTGGAAACACCTTGGCTAGGCGGGCCCAACCCAATTGCGTATCCGTCGAGCGGTGCGGAAGATTGCAACGTAATCTGGGCACGAACGTGCCCATTGATTAACTGGGCAGTAGCCGGAGTTACTTGGGCGTCTGGATCGAGAACACCGTCTGACTGTCGAAGGACTACAATCGCCACCGGACCTGAGATGTTCAAGACCTGACCGGACACGTCGGTGATAAAGAAGTCGATTGTGAAGGTCTGGCCGGTGGACAGGCTCACCGGTTGTCCGGCTGTGAGAAGAACCATTGCAGGAGTGGACGGTTCCGGACCAGCCTCAGGGTCCCCGAACTCGCTTATCGAGCGGTCCGGAAAGAAAACGCCCGAAAAATAGCCTTGGCCGGAAACGGCGTTGGTGGAAGGCGTATGAACCCGAAGACCCTCATTCAATGGAGTGTTCGTCTCAAGGAGTTGAAATGCATCGTTCCGCAAATTCGCTAAATTATCCGCTTGGAGGAGAAAGAGCGCACCTGTGGAGGACAGATTGTCGATAACCAAATCCAAGGCATCGCTGGCGCTCTGTTCCAAACGCAGTGAAGGTGCAAGGGAGGATGGCTGCGCGTGAAGCACCTGGACACCGACGAATATCGCGAGAAAGCTGCCCGCCCGGCAGAAGTTCCGCATCAATGCCGACAACGGTCTTTTGGAATGCAGGCAGGCATTGACCGCGTAGGAGACGGGAGCGGGGCCAATCGCTATAATGAGGCGATTTGGAGGTGTAAATGTTTCGTTGTTGATCATAGCGTTCCTTTCCTTATTTCAACATTGTTGCCGTTTCATGTTTGGCTTTTTGCATTACGCTCTCTGGTCAAGGCGTCCTACTGGTCGCCCGATTCGTCTTCGTGAGTGAACGGTGCCAGTTCGGCGCCGGGCGTAACGGTCAGCGCAGGCGCCGCGCTGGTCACGGCGCCTACCGCATTGGCGATTGAAGGGCGCACCAGCAACGAGGCACAAAAAACCCAAACGCGGCACCAAGCCGTCCTCATGGGGCAACCATTTGTTCGTTCGCTGCCCACCGGGGCCTGCCTCTCGCTTGTGTCACCGGGGTCGCCAATGACGATTAGCCCGCCAAATGCCGCGGCACGAGAGCTCGAGCCGAGAATTCCTGTTTTGAAAGGCTTGCACCCGCTTCGTCTGCTTGTAACTGTCATATTGACTCCGCCCAACAATATCGAATTCGAGAGGTTCGCCGCGCCCAGCACCCGATCGGCAGGGACGCGGACCCCTGCTGACCCATCTCTGATGCCCGTATGGTAACGGTTTGCGCGAAGGCACGGCCCGCCCAATCGCGAGCCGGTGGGCAAATTTGAAACCGGGGTTCATCGCGTCCAAACTAGCACAGATGAACTCTCGCCGCTATCTACAAAAGTGTAGATGCGTGGTTGGAACGGCTCATGCCGTCGGGAGCGGTACTGGTTAGGCTAGCGGTTCCCCGAAAAAGGGGGCGGAAGAGTTTCTGCCTGACCGAAAGCAGGTCAGATGGGAGGCCGACAATACGCGAGCCCAGCCCATTCGGCGCGCTCCGGCCTTGCATGGCATACAACGTCTGATTGCGAACGGGGGGTGTTTCTCCCTCGGGGGCGGTCGACATCTCATCGGCGGAGCGCGAATGGGCGGGCAACCCATTTCCAGCCGTCGATGCCTGCTACGCAGCGGGACGTCTATCGGCGGTTGATAGCAGGTCCTATGCCAGAGGGGCATCCACACTTTTGAGGATACCGCCTCGCCTCCTGGCGTGCGAAAATGGGGGCATGATCCCTGGAACTGGCAGGCCCCTGGAGGCCCTTGAACGCACCGGAAATGATGGCGCCGGAATGAAAGCGAACTCATGATGCATGACCCGGCAGAGCATGACGGTTCAACGCTTAAGGGCGCGGTTGCGACGCGCCAGGAGCACATGACCGGCACGCTCCAGGGGGCCACGGCGGACGGGAGGTGCCAGTTGCGCCCTCCAAGGCACCCGAACCGGGCGATGCGCTCCCTGAACCAGGGAGCGATGAAGCCACTGTCGGCGGCCCGGCTCCATCGCTTACCTCGTTCTCCGTTCCAAGCGAAAACCCAGGCGAGCGGCCTGGTCGATACAAGCTGCTGGAGCAAATTCGCCAAGGCGGCATGGGCACCGTCTGGATGACCGAGCAAACGGAACCGGTCAGCCGGCGGGTCGCGCTCAAGGTCATCCATCCGGGGACGGATTCACGGCAAATCCTGGCCCTGATGAACCATCCCAACGTCGCCAACGGCCTGGATATCGGATCGACGTCAGGCGGGCGTCCATTCTTCGTGATGGAACTGGTGCGGGGAAGGACCCTCACTCGCTCTTGCGACGAACAGCGGCTGTCCATCGTGGAGCGGTTGGAATTATTCACCCCGGTTTGCCAAGCCATCCAGCGCGCGCACCAGAAGGGCATCATCCATCGCGACATCAAGCCAGGCAACATTCTAGACGGCCTTCGAAATGGTCACGGTGATGGCGCCGTTCGAGGCGTCGATGACCGCATCATTGTTTGGCCCAGGAAGTGCTCCCCCTGTCCAGTTGGCCGAGGCTCCCCAATCCCCGCGGCCGCCGGTCCATCGCACCGTTGCAGCCTGGCATGGAGCAAGGAGCATCTGAACCGTCAGCATCCAGAAAGCCAGGAGTGCGGGTGCTCTGGCTGCCAACGGCTCAGATCTGCCAGATGGAGTGAAGGCGGCTGAAGGAAGGACTCCCGCGCTTAACTCGCGGTCGTTGTTCACGCCAGCTCTACGGCGGGCGTTCTTGGAGTTGGCTCTCATAGTTCTCAAGTCACTTTCGATCTTACGGCATGACGCTCCGGTAAAAGCGGCAGGAAGGTGCTCTCAGGACGGGTTCCGTGTACATCCACGAACCATCAGAGCCAGCTACGTTTGTAGAAACAGTCGTCCATACGCTGGACGGCGCGAGGTTGGTGGTCACTTGTACCAAATAGCGCTGGTTTGGAGTTCCACTGAAAGTAACTGTAACACTGTGCCCCGGTTCTAAATGAATGATGTCGATTGACGCAGCAGAGGCCACCTTGCCTCCGCCCGAGGCGAAACCGGCGGAAGGATCATCTGAAGATGTCAACACGGGATTCCATTCGGCCACCTGAGGAACGCCCCAAAACGCATCCCACGCGTTCGTGTTGTCTTCAAAATAGCCGGTGGTTCCCGCAAATTGCTGACCAGCGATATTGACCAGGTCCGCGAAGTCCTTGAAGCCAAGCGCGGAAATGTCGCCCACTCGATCTAGGCTTGAGACAACTGCGTGTCCCAAAAGGCCCCACTCCCACAGATCGTCGTTAGTCGCGACGCATTCGGAGGTGGTCGTTTCTGGGCAGGCGGCGAGGACCGTTGAGTTTGGTAAGCCCAACAAATCGTTAGCTTCTCCCTTGACGCCGAAACCTCCCGCGTAGCAGCAGTCGATGATAAAGAGCTTGTGAACCTTAGCCCACTCTGGTTTATCGAACCAAGAGGCCAACAGAGCAGGACTCACCGCGCCACTCAGGTCATTCCCCGCGAGTGATAGAGCTGGGTCCGATGTTTCAGTCGTTGATTTGCCGCCCTCTCCTTGAACGACCACCGGGGGTTCACTGCCGCCCCAAGGAAGGAAAGCAGCATGCGAGTTAAAGTAGAACACAAAGGTATCGCCCGCGCGGACTTTTGAGCTTATCTGGGCGATGTGGTTACTGAGAGTCGAGATATTCCGCGGCTGCGTGCTGTCTAGTTGAACCAAATGTGTTCGCTCAACGCTTAGAAAATTCTGGAAAGACTGAACAACCTGCGCCGCACCGTAGCCTCCCTCAAGGTTGATAAAGTTCAAGTTCGCATCGACTTCCAAGGGATAGTTGACGCCGACCGCAAGAAGGTAATTCTCTGCAGGATCTGCCCGGACCACCATTGTGTTTCTATCAGTCTCCGCGACAAACGCTATTTGGCCCTGCATGTTCAGTGGGTCGAGGAAGTCAATGCTCTGAACGACCCCGGCGGAGCCGATCGTGTCCCCCTGTTGAACGACCTTGGCGGGCTTGTGGACCCGGCGTGACACGGGATCGAAGACGCTGTACCAGAGGCCATCCTTGCCGTCTATATCCTTGGCGGCAAAGACAATGGCAACCCCACCGTTGGCAAGAACATACGTGGTGGGTTTATGTAGTTGGATACCGACGCGCCGGTTGCCATCAAACGCGGAAAATAGGGGCGTGCCGTCGGGAGCATCGGTGCCCGTGATACGCAGTATGCGTGATATCCCTCCCACCAACCGGGCGAGGAATATGCCGGGACCTGAGGTTGTGTTGAGTCTCGCCGCTCCGGCGGAGCTCAAGTCCCCATAGAAGGCGACGTATTGTCCGTCATCGCTGATACCGGGCGCAGCACCCAGGGCGGTGAATCCCCACGCCGACGCGGCAATGAGTGTAGGCTTCGACAGATCCTGGGGATAGAGAACGACCGAGTCGGTCGGGTTCGGGCCGTTACGGACCACAATTTGGCCGTTGTCGGCAATCATGGGCTGGGCGCCAAGCCACGTCGTATTGGTGTTAAAGCCCCCACCGGTGCGCGGGGTCGCCAGGACGTAGGCGGAATTGAACCCCTCTCCTGTGTCCGCAATAAATACCGCACTGCCAAAGTTGTTTACCGATACCGCAGGACCGAGGTAGGAGAATGGACCGATCTTGTCGTAAGTTAGATAGTTGAGGTAGTCTAGGATTTGCCAATCGGCTTGTGCTATGAGATCCATCCTTGATTGATCAAATGCGTCATAAAGCTGCAAAAAGCTGTATGTGTCGGACATGCCGGGAGTCACGAGGACCGGACCGATTATCGGCACGTTGTCGATGACAGGATCGGAAGTCACTGGGGGAAAAGGCCCGCGCTCGACGATCACTTTTCCGGCGTTGTTGATCTGGAAGGGAGGGTCCGTTCCGGCGGAGGTCGGAATCCCCGCCACGACCCAGGGAGGCTTTGTTCCGTCGCCCACAAACACGGATATTCCGCTGGGTGTCTTGCCCGCGAAGGCCACCAGGCCGCTATCGTTTATCGAGACGTTCTGGCCGATGGAAAGGATGCCATTCTGGCCGGTCTGTGCCACGATCTTGAAGGTGGGCTCGGCGCTCGCACCGACCGCGGCTGCGACGACCAGCCAAAGCATCACGGCCCGTTTGCCGTATTCGGCGACCAAGTGGCGAAAACCGGTGCGCATGTCTGGTGAGAGGTTCGGTTTGTTCGGTTGCTTTCCTGAACAGTTCACAACATCATGGATTGAGCGTTTGCAGTACTCGGTAGTAACGCGCCCGCGGTAGAACAGGCGTGGGGTCAATAAAGGTCTCGACGTCCTGGGTCTTAACGAGGCTGCCCAACGGTGTCCATTGCCTGAAGTCTTCTGTGGCCTCGACAGTCAAGGTTGCGCCGGCCTGACCGCCGCTGATCAGAATCGTCACCTTGCCGTCCGGGCCCCGCTGCGCCTGCAACCGGATTGCCGAGCCGCTCTCCAGCCCGCATTTCCCTTGCTCCCCGGCTTTGTAGATGGCCAAAATCTCGCTCGGGGACAAGGCTCTGTTGTAAAGCGAAACCTCATCCAGCATTCCGTCCATATAAAGCCCACCCGCCTGACCTATTGTGAGCGGTGCTCTGGTGATCGGCACCGTAAAACTGTTGGTCTCGGCTGATATCTGGACACCGTTCAAGTATATGCGGTAAACCCCGCTCTCTTTGGTCAGTGCCAGGTGATACCACCGGTTGCTGACCAAGTTCACCGCGGCTGGCGCGATGAAATGGGGACCAACCGTCGGCCCATAAATGTAAAAATACAGTTCCTGCCCGCCGAAGCCGAAGAGCCACTTGCCGCCCGTTCCAGCCCCCTCGTCGCGCCCGACAAACCCGGCACTTCCATCCCCTCCAGGCAGGGAGGCGAGCACCTGGGCGAAGTTGGCCCACAGTTCAACGGAGAAGTTATTGGTGCCGAGCGCCCCCAGCGGATTATCCGGCACTTGCAAGTAGGAAGTCGCGCCGTCGAAGGCGAAGGCTTGGCCCACTTCCCCCGGCCCAAAGCTGGCTGCGCCCTCAAACACCGCATCATTGGTCCCGGCATAATCCCCGGTGTTGCCTTCACCCCGCCACCAGGCCACCATGCCGGGCGGTGTTCCGGGGCACGTCACGCCGGTGGCGATGCTCAAAACCGCAGGCGGAGCGCTGGTCACGCTCCCAACGGCGTTGGTTACGACCAAAACGTATCTTCCGGCCTACGCTCGCGTTACATTGGTCAACATCAAGCTCGCGCCGGTTGCCCCCGGAACAGGCAGGCCGTTGAAGCTCCATTGATAGAACAGAGGCGTGCTGCCTGTCGCTGTCACGTTGAATGTTGTCGTGGTTCCCACGGCGACGGTTCGAGACTGAGGTTCCAAGGTGATCAACGGCGCAGCCTGAACCGTGAGAATCGCTGGCCCGCTGAGGACACTCCCGCTGGAGTTGCTCACCCGGACCACGTAGGCCCCGCTGGCCGCTGACGCCACATTGCTTAGGACCAGGGTGGCATTCGTCGCGCCCGGCAAGGAAACGCCGTCTCTCAGCCACTGATAGCCAAATGGCCCCGGGCCGCTCGCCGCCGCCCGGAAGATTACGGTCGAGCCGCCGGCCACCGTCTGGTTGGTTGGTGAAACCGTAACCGCCAGCGGGAGCAAGCCCTTGACGACGAGTGTGAGCACACCCTGGCTGTAGTTGGTTTGCCAGACCGCGACATTGGGCAGAATCGCGTTTGTGAACGCTACGCGGTTGGTGCCGTAGTCAAGCACGGCGAAGGAGTCGCCAATACCCGGGAGGTAGGCAGGCTCCACATGTGCCTCCAGTGTTCCCTTCACATAGCCGCCACCGGCCAAGGTGATCCGTCCGAAATCCGAGGGGCCGCCCAGCCCAAAGCTGATTGTCCCCGCGTCCTGGCTGAAGCCGGCGCTGAAAGTAATCTGACCGCGCTCGGCCTCGACGACTCCAGCGTTGACCGTATCGGCGGAGACTGAAACGGTTCCGCCGCCTCCCGCCTGGCTGAGCTTGCCTGCATTGTTGAACGAACTGCCTGCGACGGTGATCGTTGTTCCGGCCTGGTTCCCTGAAATCGTCCCCTGGTTCACCACCGCCACATTGGCCGGAGTATACCACGGATAACCCGTTGCCCCAATCGTTCCACTCTGCCCCCGCACCGTCATCCCCGACCCAATCACCAAGGTCGTCCCGGCTTTGGCCACCAGCAGGGCGTTGTTTCCACTGCCCCCAAATACCACCCTCCCATTGCCCCCCAACACTTGGTTGCCCCCAAAGCTGATCGCCCCGTGAAGGTCGTTGGTCGGATTGCCCACCCACGCCGTCCCATTTAACACCAACCCATTGGTCACCGTCAGATTGGCCCCATTGTAGGTGCTTCCCACGTCCAATATCCCGTTGAGCGTCACCCCGTCCAAAGTCCCCGATTGCACCACCAAAGAACCGTCGCCACCTATCGTCACGCTGGCGCCCTGAATCGCGCCCCCGCTCAACAGCAACGTCTCCTGGCACTGAATGCTGGCGACCTGGACGGTCCCCGAGATGGTCACCGTAATGCTCCCATTGGAGGTGTCGATGACCGCGTCGTCATTCGGTCCAGGGAGGCTCCCGCCGCTCCACTTCGTGGCGTCGGCCCAATCGCCGCTGCCGCCGATCCACGTTACCGTGCCCGCCCGGAGCAGGGGGCAGGCCGCCGAGGCCAAAACGGCGACCGCCGCGCCAAGGCGCTTCGTTATACCACCGACGTGCCAATTCCTTCGCTTTGAGTTTGTTTTCATTTTGATCTTGAGTTCAGCGCCGCAGCCTTCCTTTGCCATTCGTCGGCCTTTCTCCTGCGGCCTGTCTTTGCATAGAGAGTGACGAGTTGGTCAACAGTCTCCTCTAAGCGCCCCCTCATGCCCCACGGAATCGTTCCTTTGCACTGTTTCAGACCATCATAGCCGCCCAGGAGGAGCGGCTCCGCTTCTTCACACCGTTTCTCCGCCAACAGGATGCTGCCAAGCCGTGCGCGGCAATCGAAAGCGCGCCAATCCCCCGCCGAGTGCTTCCCGCTGACGGCGAGACACTCCCGCATCAACGATTCCGCTTCAGTGAGCTTGCCCTGCTCCTGGAGCGCCGCGGCCAGGCCGAAGAACGAATCGATGGTGTCGGGATTTGAATCGCCCAACACTTTCACGCGGATGGCCAATGCCTGGCGGTAGAGGAGTTCGGCCTGTTCAGGATGCCGTTGGGCGCTCAGGACGCCGGCCAGGTCGTTGAGGGACTGCGCAATGTCCGGGCTGCCAGCACTAAGCTCCTTCCGGCGGATGGCGAGGGCCTCGCGCTGGCAGGTCTCGGCCTCGCCGAGTTTCCCCTCGTCGCGGAGCACGTTGCCCAGCACGTCCATGACGGCGGCCACCAATTGGTGCTCGGGCCCCAGGGCCTTTTTCAGCAATGCCACCGCCTGGCGGGCCATCGGTTCCGCCTCGCTCAGCTTTCCCTCGGTGCGAAGCATGTCGGCAAGGTTGCTGAGCGAAACCGCCGTCTCCGGATGCTCCGGTCCCAGCCGCTCTTGCTGTATGGCCAGCGCCTCGCGCTCGGCGGTCTCGGCCTCACCGAAACGTCCTTCGCCCTGGTAGATGGCCGCTAAAGCGCTGAGTGTCGAGGCGCATTCGGGATTCTGCGCTCCGAGGAGCTTGCGGCGCAGTGCCAAGGCTTGCTTGCAGAAGGACTCCGCTTCCGAGAATTTGCCCTCGCTTTGCAGCACGCAGGCCAGGTTGTGGAGTGAGGTGGCCACGTCGGGATGCTCGTTGCCCATGAGCTGGCGCTGCATGGCCAGCGTCTGGCGATAGACCTGCTCGGCCTGGGAGAATTTGTTCTCATACCAAAGCGCGGTGCCCAGGTTTCCCAGCGTGGTGGCCACGAGAGGATGCACCTTGCCAAGCAACTTCTCGCGCATGGCAAGGACCCGGCGAAAGATGGCTTCCGCCTCGGCGTTCTTACCTTCCATGAGAAGCACGTTGCCTAGGCTGTGGAGCGAAACCGCCACATCGGCGTTCTCCTTGCCAAAAAGTTTCTCGCGGAGAGCCAGGGCTTTCCGCTGTGTCTCTTCGGCTTTGCCGAACTTGCCTTGGTCAAAGAGCGCAGTGCCAATGTTGTTGAGTGTAGCGGCCACCGCCGGAGAGTCGTTGCCGGACAACTGGCGGCGTATCGCCAGGGCTTTTCGGAACAGGACCTCCGCCTCGGCAGGTTTGCTTTGAGCCTCCAGGACGGCGCCCAGGTCATTCAACGAAGCAGCCACACGCAGGTCGTTCTCGCCAAACAGGGCCTTGCGCAGAGTCAGCGATTCTCGAACCATTGAATCCGCCTTGGCATAATCGCCCAGCTCTCTATAGACGTTGCCAACTGTGTCCAACAGTTCCGCCTCAACGTCCGGTTGGTTCTTAAGCTCCTTGCCCACCCGCTCGGCGGTTTTGTCCAGGATCTCATGGAGCAGCTTCGTGTCCCGCCCCAAGGCGACCGAAGGCCCTACCCCTCGGAGCATGTCGGTCAGGAACTCTGCCACCTGTCCGCTCTTCATGGCCTCGGTCCGGCTGGCCCGCTCCGCCGCCTCCGCGTCGGCCCGGAGGAGCCTCTGCTGCCGCTCAGCCCTCGTCGCCCGGACGGCCTCCCAGGTGCTGGCGAACACGCCCGCCGCGAGCAGCAACAAAAGGGCCAGTGCCACACCCAACCCCACCCGGTGCCGTCGCGTGAACTTGCCCAGGCGATACATGGTTCCCGGCGGTGCCGCCGTGACGGGCTCATCGTTCAAATGACGCTCGATATCGCCCGCCAGCCCGCTGGCACTTTCATAGCGCCTGGCACGCTCCTTCTCCAGGCAGGTCATCACGATCCAGTCCAGGTCGCCGCGAACAAGCTGGAGCAATTGGGGCACGCCGGCCCTTTGGCGCCTGGCGACTTCCTCCAGATCCGGCGCGCTGAGCGTCGTCAGCCGGGTGGAAGGCTTCGGCGGTTCCTTCTCCCGGATGACCCGGCGCATTTCATTTATGCCGGATTCCAACAATTCCTCACGCTCGAAGGGTGTGTGGGCGGTCAGCAACTCGTAAAGGAGTACGCCCAGGCTGTAGATGTCGCTACGGGTGTCCACGTCCTTTGCTTCCAAGCCCGCCTGCTCAGGACTCATATAGGCGGGTGTTCCCAGGAATTGTTCAAAGGCCGTCGAGACCGCACTCTCCGACAACGGCGCCTGGGTGGCCTTGGCGATGCCAAAATCAATCACCTTGGGCGCCGGAACCCCATCCTGTTCCACGACCAGGATGTTGGAAGGTTTCAAGTCCCTGTGGATGATTCCTTTCTGGTGCGCGTGTTGGACGGCGCGGCACACCTGGATGAAGACTTGCAGCCGTTCGCGCGTGGAGAGGTTATGAGAGTCGCAATAATCCGTGATTCTATCTCCTTCCACCAACTCCATGACAAAATAGGGCCGGCCGGTCTCCGTCGCTCCCGCCTCAAAGACCTTGGCGATGTTGGGATGGTCCATCATCGCCAGCGCCTGCCGCTCCGCTTCAAACCGGGCGATAACCCGCCTGGTGTCCATTCCCGGCTTAATGACTTTAAGCGCCACCACACGCCGGATCGGCGCCTCCTGTTCCGCCCGATACACCACGCCGTAACCGCCCTCGCCAATTGCCTCGATGAGCTTGTAGGCGCCGATGCATTGGCCGGCTTGCTCGCTCATCGCCCGCTCAGCATCCGCTCCCGACAGTGCCAGCGCCCCCTTGAGCGCGCACGCCGGACAGGGCCTCTCGGGACCTTCCGCGGGCAGCGGCATCCCGCATTCAGGACAGGTTTTGGTCATAGATGCAGCAAGGCCGTTTCATAGACACTAATTGCGCGAACTGCCACGAATCGTGAACTTGTCGAGGATGGTCTTAATGTTAATAGTCTTCATTCGTGTCAATTGGTGACAGTCGTGTCCGGACGATGCATTCACCGATTACTGAGGAAAACCGACACAAACGTTTCGCTGAAATTCCGAGGCCGCGCGGGCCGTCCCGCGCCCAGTGACAAAGTCGTAGCGCAGGTTTGCCAACCCAATGCCACTAACATTTCATCTTCATCCCGGAGGGATTCCTGAGAATAGCCCAACGTTTCAACGTTGGGTGCCTTGCGCCAACTCCCCGCAAGTCCCGAAGGGACGGCTGACTTGGCGCCACCCATCAGCCGTCTCTTCGGGACTCGTTTCGCTTCGGGGGCGGGTTCCCAACGTTGAAACGTTGGGCTATTGTCGGATATCCCTTCGGGACAAGGACTTTGCCTGCTGATGTTGACTGAAAAGTTCGTGGCATTGGGTTTTTCAACCTGCCGTATCGCAAGTTTCCTAACTTGCCTGCCTGCAAGTGGTTCGAGCGCCATCTCTCAACTCCGTTCATGGATTGAGGCTCCCGTTTCCCTATCCGCTGATGATGCGGAGCAGGTGTCGCAACTCTTCGTCCACTTCCGCGGGGTGGTTCACCGTCTGGGCGACTTCATCGCGGATTATCTCCCGGTAGCGACGCCGCATTCGAAACACCGCGGTCCGCAATCCGCTCTCCGAAAGCCCAAGCTCAGGGGCGACTTGCGCATAGCTGGGCGCTTCTTCATCCGCCCCATCGAAAGGCTGCAAACGCTTGAAAAGCTCGGCCTTGCCCGCATCGACGAATTCTTTCTCCAACCGCGCCCAGGCGCTATCCAGGAGGGTCAAGGCCCACCGCCGCTCGTAGAGCTTCTCCGGGTCTCTGGTGTCCACCGGCTCGTGAACGTACCGGCCCTCGCCGGCCTTGACATCCAGCGGCTCGAAAATGGCGCCGCCACCTCGCTTTTTGGCGCTGGCCTTATCGTGTTCGTCGGCGGCGAAGTTCTTGAAAGCGGTCAACAGAAAGCTGCGGAACCGGCCTCTGCCGCGATCCGCCTGGCCGATATAGTTCTTCTCCAGGAGCTTGGCGAAAAA
>JAJYHY010000599.1 GCA_021784555.1 bacterium | reverse complement strand
TTCAATCGCGTTTGGAGCGCCGGGCATCGAGCCACGCTGGACTTCGAGCGCAAAGGAGGACGGCCATGTCACTGTGTTGGTCCCACGCCGAATATGTTTCCCTGGTGCGCAGCCGCCACGACGGGGTCTGCTTTGACCGGGTCGAGCCGGCGTTCCATCGCTATGTGGCAAGTCCGGTGCGGAGCCGGCGTGAGATTTGGAGCCTCCGCCATCCCTTGCGGCGTGTGCCCCGGGGAAAGGTCTTGCGGATGATCCTCGGGGCCGAGGCAGCGATCGTCTGGTCCAGGGATGGTTGGGCGCGCACCAACACGACCGATGTAACCAATCAAAGCGAGCTCAACCTTTGGTTTGCCGATTTTCCCACCGCGGATTGGCCGGAGGGCACAGTGCTGGAGTTCACCTGTTTTTGGAAAGGCGACCAACGTTGGCAGGCTCACAACTGGCGGGTGAGCGTCGTACGAAACCAAACCGAACGAGTCGAGCGGCCGCCCCAATCGCGTGAGCGCAGGCCTTCCATGCGTGGGACGATACCGGATGCGCGGGAGACTGAACCGATATGAAAACCGTGCTGGTCATTAACGTCGGTTCCTTGGCGTTGACAGGATGTCCGGGATTTGCGATTGCGGCGCCGCTGCGCAAGGAGACGACAATCTCCATCAAGGCCATCGCGGCGCGGTTGCATTTGGGCACATCGAGGAGCGCCGATGCTCGGTTGCACCAGTGGACGGCGCAGGGGGCGGCCCGCCGTTCGACCCAAGGCCAGCATCAGCCGTATTCGGTCTTCTTTCCATCGGGGCTTGGTTGGTTTCTGGCAGCGAGCGCGATGCCCCGTCTGGCTCGCTGGCACCGTAACGACGAACATGAGCCACGAGAGGCAGCCGCCACTAACTCCCCAATGGGGAGGGACGGGCTGCCTCCCGTTGGCCCCATGCTCTGGTTCGGCACAAATTTCCTCATCGGTGGCTGATGAATCCTTCTGCCGTCATCCCAATGTCACGAGCGATCTGGCGCAGCAGAATCGGAGAAATATTCCGGCCTGCATGATTCGGAACCGTCGTCCCTCTCCCGTCGGTGTGCCGATACTGCACATGCGAGCCTCGCTGCCGCACCATTGAAAAGCCGAGGCTTTCCAAAATCCGGCAAACCTCTCGGGGCTTCAAAACCGGCAGATTGCCCATGGCTTACCCTGCCTGGATAGTCTGCGTGCCTACGAACTGCGCCTCCAAAGCTGGTTCGCCATCCTCCAGCAGCATCGCGACCACCTCCTCCAAGTTCTTTCTCAATTCATCCAGCGAGGCACCCTGGGAATGTGCCCCCGCGAAGCCGGGAACGTACCCTACATAGAGCCCCGTGTCGGGGCATCGCTCTACAACGGCGGTAAACGACTTCATCTGCTAAGCCTATGCTCGTCAAAGCCGGCGGTCAAATTCATACAAGCGCCAGTCCATTAGCGAGCGACTGGCCTTGGCAAGGCATAGGTGCGATGTGATACTTGTCAATGAGTGCTCACGCTGCCAGAGGAACTCCACGCGCTGGCCCTGGCCAACAACCGCCGCCAGCGGGATATTCCCCGCGCCCGCGCCTTGTTGGAACGGCGCCGGAAGTCCGCCCCCAAGCCGGCCCAACCGGCCCCGCTTGAGCCGATGCTCTGTCCGCACTGCGGCCTGCCCGGCCTGCGGTGGATCGGGTTCATCGACGCCCAGGGACAGACCCATCTCAAGGCCAGAGCTCAAAGCCTGGACTCCTCATGAGAACCCATCGGTTGCCTCAACTCTACTCAAAGAATCAACCGCTTCGCTTCGAGCCGGAATGCGGAAGGGCTTTGTGCTGCCTTGATTCAGCCGGCGTGCCACGCCCACAGCCTCCCGACGCGGACGGGAACGAATTTGCGGCCTGCGACTCCAAGACAAACGGCTCTCGCCGCAGCTTCACCGCAGGCTCTCCTTCGCGCGGCGGGGGTGAGACGGCTGGTAGAACCCCCGATCGGGACCCGTCCTCAAATCTACTTTTCCCTTATAATTCCCGGCCTGGGAATTTGGCTTCGTCCAACAGTCGAGTAAGTCTCCGCATCACGCTCTCGGTGCTGTCCTGACCCCGTTTCGCGGAGACCTACTCGACTCAAGGTTAGGCCACATCGTCGCAAGTCTCCTGAACGCACTCTAAGATACGCCTGACGGTGCCTTCGATCCCATGTTGCCTGGTGTCAATTGTAACCCCCTCCGGGTGCGCGTATGTGTTGTGAGAATCGAAGATCCGCCTGAGATCGGCCTCTGGCGATGGAATAGGGCGATCTGGGTTTCGCTTGAGAAGGTCTTCGAGAGGTGCTGTCAGCTTGAAATAGCGGTAGTCGGCACTGCATTCTCTGCAAATGTCAATAAACGGCCTGACGTAATCAAAGCGACAAAACGGCTTGTGGACGACTACACTGATCCCTGCTTTCAAGTAGATTGGCAGCATTGACTGCGCAAGATCGGATGAAAGGTCGAGGAAAAAATCGGTGCTCGGTGCATGGGGGATAAACCGCTTCACATGGTCAAGGTCAATCGCCGCAATTCTTAGCGGAAAGGCCTCGCAGACCCGTCTCGCAACCGTGTTCTTTCCCACGGCTGGCGGACCGGACAAAATAATTACGAATGGCCACCTCATCGTCGCACTGAAAATCTCTCGCAAAATATCTGGGCAATACGTTCTACGTCGGGAAGCTCACTCTCATAGTGGTATTCATGCCGAAAGGGCGCTGCCATCGTGTAAATCTTGCGCATATATCGCAACACCGTGTGGGGACGCAGATCGTCGTGAACCGGTGACGCTGGATCACCGCGCTCGTCTGACAAGACGAAATGGGCAAGCGGCCCCGTCTTCAGTAAATACGGCTTGTCCAAATAAACTTCGCCGTTCCCAGCCGGCTCGTCTGCGCTCCCACGTCGAATGCTAGCGCAAAAAGCAGTGTCATCCAACGTCGCAATCTTCCGCACGCCTTCGGAGCTCTCGTGATAGACGGTAGCAATGAACTCATGTGACCTAGAACGCATCTGTGCCAGAAAATCTGGATAGACTATTTGGTGTCCGTGCAGCATGAAAAAGTGGCTCGACTGCACCTGGGGTGCGGCCTCTAGCGCCTCAACTTTACCCACAAATACGCCATGATCGCAAATGCGCAACCGGTGTCTTCGCGGGCCCCCTTCCTCGTCACGGCGGTTTATCCGGCGCCCGTCCGGTCAACCTG
>JAJYHY010000598.1 GCA_021784555.1 bacterium | reverse complement strand
CAAAAGGCGTCGGCTATTGTCGAGCGTCTGCTCCTGGACGCCAGATCGGCGCGCTGCGTGCCGCGTCAGCTTTAGCCGTAAGCACTCACTTATCGCAAGATGTTTGCCTGAGACGCGTGAGGCCCGTAGGGTTGGCATATTTGTAGAAAACCGCCCGGCAACGCAATCGAGGCCCGTAGGGCCGGCAGATTGTAGAAACGCCCGTGCCGGACGTCTGAGCCCGCAACGTCCGCCTATTTGTGGGTCTCAGACGCAAACCGCAATCCAGCGCCGTAGGCGCGGCCGCGTCGGAGAGGATGCCGTTCCTACGGAACTGGCGGATGAAATGTTGGTGGGCGCGACTTCTACACAGATGCCGTTCCTAAGGAACTCGAAGTGGCTTGCCAATGCGGCTCCTATAAGCCTGCCGCGGTAGCGGGGGGTGGGCGATTTGCTTCCGGGCTGGCTCTATAGCCCTGGCGCGACATCCTTGAAAAGGGCGCTCAAGCGCGCCAGCCGTGCCGACTCGCCCAGCGCCCGCAAACTCGTACCCGGCCAACACCTCCCCACAATCTCATGGCCCGGCTGATTTGCTTAGTACGAAGCTCTGTGGGGAAAGTCGAGGCGTGCCCCACCGCAACTCAGTACCGCAGTCGATAGAACCGGCTGGAGTTGGTCGCCGGCAGCGCGGCGGTGTTCACGCCATCCGTCGTGACCGGTTGCTTGGGCGCGGCAATCCAATCCGGCGGGTTCAGCGACGGGCTGCTCTCCAGCATGAAGCCTGGAGGCGAGGCCGGCCAAGAAACCACCGCCGTGTCAACGGACCTGTGGATTGTGAGCGCCGGGCGGTTTTGCGGCGGTGCGGCGGGCGAGAACCTCAGGAGATTGATACTACCGGCCGGCACGAGCGCGGAGTAGCTGTTGGTGGCCAGGCCGACAAACGCCCGCTCCCACAGGTCTCGGACCGCGACCACCTCGTCCGGTGGGTATCCTAAGGTGCTCCAATCGGCTGTGACCACGCGGTTTGAAGTCGTATCCGTGTTCATCAAGGCAACCCCCTTGACGGGACTATCGGCGGCGCCCAGCGGCTTGACCCAGACGTAGCAAGGCCCATTGGTGGCGACGCACCGGGCCTGGATGGCGCCGGGGTCCTGGTCAATGGCGATGACCTCGGCCCATGTCGTTGGCGAAATCGATGACGGGCGTGCGGTAATCCGGCACCGAATAGACGTCGAACTTGATGAAATCGACTCCCCAGCTTGCGTAGGTGGCGGCGTCCTGGGCGAAGTGGCCTGCCGAACCGGTATAGCCGTCCGCCTCGTCCGCCGTGTCCTCCGTGTAGATGCCGAACTTCAGCCCGCGCGCATGGACGTAATCGGCCAGGGCCTTGATGCCGCTGGGGAAGTTGGTTGGGTCGGCGACGATGTTTCCGAGACTGTCGCGGGCGTTCGGGTCGCCGTAGGGATAGGTCCAGCCCTCGTCGAGCACCACGTAGGTATAGCCGACGTCTCGCAGTCCGCTGGCGCAGAGGTAATCCGCCATACTCTTGATGACCGTCTCATCCACGAACGGCCCGCGCATGTAGTAGCTGTTGAAGCCCATCGGAGGGGTGGGCGCTATGCCGGTGCGGACACCGGCCTGAGCTGCCGGGCCCGGAGTGGCCAGCGCCAGCAACAAGATGGCTCTCAGGAGGACTGGAGTCCTTGGATCTCCAAGAGACGTCGCGGACGAGTCAGGTTTGGCCGCGTGGGCACTCACGGAAAGACCCGCTCGAAGGTTCGTTTGCCGACAAAGCGAAGGAACCGTTCCATCGCGCCGAGGACACGGGTGTCGTCGTCGATTTCGTTTTCAAACGCTGCCCGCTCTTGTGCCGAGAGCGAGGGTGGGATGTTCTGTTTAATCATCGTCTTCACCGTATTCAAAGCTTTGTATCGCTTCGCAAACGGGGTGACGAACTGCCTCACGCGGTTGAATTCTTCGAAAAGGATCAAGCGGAGCAGACCAGTGCCGCAGACAGGGGCCTGCTCATTTAACCCCTGAAAGCGTTTGAAACAAGTTTCCTAGCCGAAACTTCTTTTCCTCCCGCAGCAACCCCACCTTTTGATTTTGTCGATCGATTCGCACGACGCCGCGAGCCTCCAACTGAGTCAAATCGCCCATCAGCCCTTCCGCGCTTCGATCCAACTGTTGAGCGAGGAAGTCAATTGGTACATCGCTCGCAAATCCCTCCAGGAAATCGACAATTCTGAAGCTGATTCCGATGTTCCTAATCGGCGCTGAGCCTGAAATATTCATACCATTAAGATGTCCCTCGCCGAGCCTCTGTCAACGCCAATTCCCCAAGCGTTCCGAATAGGGGTTGCGGAAGGGCGGAATCCGGGTAATATGGAGTATGCGAATGGAAGCTTCCTCCTCTGCGAGTTTGCGCGCTTTTGTGCTCCGGTTCGGGTCTTTTCGCTGGCTCAGGCCAGGGTGGATTTGCGTCGTTCTGGTGTTGTGTTCGGGTATGGCATCCGTCCGCGCCGACCTGATTCAGATGAAGAACGGAGATAGGTATGCCGGCAAGGTGGTCTCGCTCAACTCGGTGAACCTCGTCCTCCAGAGCGATGTCTTGGGCAGGGTGCGCCTGCGACGCGACCAGGTGGCTACGATTACCTTGGGGCCCATCCCGGAAAAGCCTCTGGCGGCCTCCCGGCGTGCGACCTCGCCAACCAATGCGGCGCCCACGGCCCTGAACGGGATGAATTCGGATCTGGCGAGCCTGTTCCGGCAACTGGGGGGCAGCACCGACGTGGTGCAGCAGGTGCAAAAGCAGTTTCTAAACGATGCCGGCCCGGAGGCGAACCGGCAGTTCAACCAGTTGCTCTCGCAGGTGATGAGCGGAAAAATGAACCTGGCCGGCCTCCGCGCGAAGGCCAAACAGACCGCCGATCAAGCCCGGGCGCTCCGCAAGGACCTGGGCGACCAGGCCGGGTTCGCACTGGACGGCTACCTGGCGATTCTGGACGATTTCCTCAAAGAGACAGCGCCATCCCCGACAAACGCACCGCCCGCCAAACCGCCCATCTCCCCTCCGGCAACGGCGCACCAGAGCCCTTAAGGCTCAATGAGACGGGAAAAGGGTTCTGAAGCCCTCTCGCTATCGCTAGAGTCCTTGAGCTTCGGAACATGTTGCGGGCAAGTCAGGTTTTGCCGCGTGCGCGGCCAGGGCGAAGCGATTTGTACCTGAGGCGCGCGCAGCGGCATTC
>JAJYHY010000597.1 GCA_021784555.1 bacterium | reverse complement strand
ACGACAAACGACTCGTACGGCAGAGGGGCGTAGGTGGCAGTGGCCGGCGGGGCGGGAACGGCAAAGACCTCCTCCCGCTTCGCGATCTGGCTGCCGCAGTGCAACATGAGACCATTCATACTGAATATCTTTCTGTTTTATTGATTGACAAGGAACCTCTCTGAAACAAGGTTCAGCGTAGAACGGCGGGCGGGACGTCAAAGGGGAACATAGTTGCTCAGAGCGGCAAGACCGCACCGGTGCAACCTTTGGCTCCGCTCGGCGGAGGGTCCAGTTGGGCTCCGGGCGATCAGAGGAGCGATGGGGCTGCATGGAGGGACCATCGACGGAACCAGGCGGCACTGGGTGGGCCGCGTAGTGCTTCCGATCTTGCCGAATTTGGCAGTTCAAGGTACAGAATTGCTGTGGTGAATTATTGCGTCACAACTTGGCTCTTGTGGTAACGGTTGCTATGACAAAGCCCAATCCCGATACTCAGAACCTCTTCGCCCAAGAGGGCACAGCCATCCTGACGGACGAGGAGATGACCGTGATGGCGAGAAATGGCCGCCTGATCTCCGAGGGCTTCGATTCCAACAGCCTTCAGACGACGAGCTATGACGTGCGTATCGGGCGTAGAGCCATCCTGGGGGGATCGAGCCAAGAGATTGATCTGGAGCACGACAACCTGCGGATTGAACCAGGCTCATACGCTGGGGTGATTTCCCTCGAAAAATTCAAGCTCCCGGACAACGTTGTGGCGCATCTCGGCTCGAAACGGAAGTTCTCGTACGATGGGTTGATCCTGTTGACGGGCTCCACCATCGACCCGGCTTACGAAGGCCACCTGCTTTTCGGCGTCTACAATGCTTCCACTCGGAAGGTCGTCCTGCCTTCGAGGAACAAGATATGCAACGTGTCGTTCCTCAGGGTCCAACGAAGCGTCAAGCCCATTGCGCCGGACCCTTATCTCTTGAAGGGAGAGTTCCCGCCGGATTTCCTCACTAAAATGGCTAACGTGGACGTAATGGAATGGTCGAGAATTGATTCGGAGGTCAAGCGCATCGAAGGTCTGACCCAGCAGGTTGTGGCCCTTCAGGCGAAATATAACGACGTGCTGGAACCGATAAAAGCTCTGACCAAGGACGTGGACGCGGTCACAAAGAACGTGGACAGGTTGACCGAGCATGTGAAAACCATGGGTGGGCGAGTGGACAAGCTTGAGGATCTTTATGTGAAAAACGCCGAGTTGATGACTAAGCTCTCGCTCAACGTGGACTCAGTGATTTCAAAGGTCGGAAGCCAGGAAAGCACGGTGAAGGACATCGCCTCAAAACTGGCGAGCTATGGGCTGCTCGTAAAAATCGCGTGGGCAATAATCCTCCTCGCCATCGGCGCTCTGGTGACGCCTCTTCTCAAGAAGGTTCTTGGGCTGTAGTCACCCGGCGGATGGAATGGTCAGCATGTTTTTTCGAGTGTTGTGGCCTCAGTTTGTTCCCGCTCCAGCTTCGGGTGCCTCCGCAAGAAGCAGGTGTGCCAGCCTGACCGCCTTCCGGCCCGAGACGCGGATTCTGAGGCTGGTGCGCAGGAAACTTGGGTTAGCACGGTTGGTCGCATGGAAGCTCAGCGCTTCTGCCAAAGCTTGGTGCAAGTCGGTCGCCTCACCCAAGCGGCGGATAAGGATGTAATCCCTTCGGAAGAAGCCTGGGTTCAATGTCCGCAACAGCGGGGCCACGGGTTTGGCGTGCCAATACAGGCATTTCGCAAAAGCCCGGTTCTCATACTGCTGAATCGAGCACAGGAACCGGTCGCAGAAGAGCGCCTGGATCTGCTTGCCCACGCACCCAACGTATCACCCGGCGGAGCTTTGGCAAAGCCCGTTCTCGTCGGAATCCGCCGCCGTCGGGAAGCCTGGGGTGCCGCTCCAAGCCGGCTATTGTTGCCTCGTTTCACACAATGAGGGGAATGAACCGCTTCGCCCGTTCCATGTAGCGGGCGTGGTCTTCTCCGAATTTCTTGAGCATCTCGCGCTCTTCGGCCTGCGCGGTTGCGATGAGGGCCAGCGGATTTACGAGGGCGCACACTGCCATTCCCAGAGTGATGCACTTGAAGAAGATGCCCGTGCCCAAAGCGATGAGCCAGGCGTAGAGCGGATGCCGGATATGGCGCTCCTATGCCTTTCTCCGCGGAAGCCGCCGTTGCGCTTCAAAAAGCGGGTGCTGCTTCCATTCCGGGTGCTCCTTTCCGATCTCCGACAAGGCGCGCCACCATCGGTAGATCGCCACCGGAGACGGGATCATGGGAACACGGGCCAGTTCCCAGCGAATCCCATACGGATCAAGGAAGAAGACGGCGTAATAGGCAGGCGAATACTCCGGGCACCAGTCCGGCGGGTCCAGCACGACCACGCGCGCCGGCTTGAGAAAGTCCTCGTGGAACGAATCAACCTCCCGCCGGCTTCTGGCCCACAGCGCCACGTGATTGATGCCGCACTGCCGCTCCTCATAGTCGAGGGGCTCCGGGTGGGGGCTGGGTTGGATGCCGATGTAACTGTGCGGAAGGGCAGTGTAGTAAGTGCTCACGTATCCGATGCCGAGCGTGGAGAAGCTGGAATACCCAAGCCACCCGAACATCCGGTCGTAGAATCCGATGGCCTGCTCGTAGTCAGGCACGTTCAACTCGACATGGCAGAGGCCGCGCAATCTCATGGCAGTGGATGATGATTTGTGTCACACAGGCTAAGGTTCAGTCGCGGCTGCGCGCGCCAGACCCGCGCTCGGGGCAATGATATGCCGCGACATCGCACTTTGTCCATTGGTCCAGCAGAAGGAAGCGTCCTCCACCATTCGGATCCCCCCAGACCCACAAGACAGCCCAGATCGGCCGCGCCGTGAAATAGAGCGACACGAACACGCGCAGCCCCACCCGCAGCAACAGGCCGAGCAACGAATGGCAACTCAGGGCAAAGAGGAGCAGCCCAACCAGCAGCAGTTTTGACCACGACGCTGCGGCGGTCTTGAACACAAAGGCCCCCGGTTAGGGTAACCGAACCCACAAGCGGTATCAGGCCGTATGGCAGGCGCATCCGACGAACAGGCCCCCGGGAGTACAACCTGTTCAGGGCGGGTACTGCACCACCCGGAGGCGGTAGAAGCCGCGCGGTTGTTGCCGGGTCGAATCGAAGACCGAGAGCACGCCGCCCGTTCCGGGTACGGCCGGCCCCAGGTTCTGCCAGTGCGGCTGCGCGAG
>JAJYHY010000596.1 GCA_021784555.1 bacterium | reverse complement strand
TGACGGAGCGGTTCGCCGAGGTCCCTGAAGCGGTGCAAAACACGCTCGAGGTGGCCGAGAAATGCAATCTGGAAATCGAATTTGGCAAGCTGCATTACCCGGTGTTTGATCCGCCCGACAATACCTCGCGCGAGGCCTGCTTGCGCCAGCGGCTCGCGGAGGGCTTGGCGGGCCGCTACGGCATCCACACCCGCCTCCAAGGCCAGGAGTTCATTGTCGAGCGTGTGGACGACCCCGCGCGCCTTCCGAGCTATAGCGCCGGAGGCCCAGGCGCGCCGCAGGCCACGGCAACCAATACCTTGCCCGCAAGCAATGGCGGGAACCGCAACGCGAACGGCACTGATGCACCCTCGTCCGGGCCGGCACAGGCGGCGAACCAGGAGGCGGTGAAGGCCATCCTGGACCGCCTGCGGCACGAGCTTGAGGTCATCGACAAGACCGGATTCGTCAGCTACTTCCTGATCGTTGGCGATTTCGTCCAGCGCGGCCACGAGATGGGCATCGCCTGCGTGGCGCGCGGTTCCGCCGCCGGTTCCATCGTCACCTACCTGCTGGGTATCTCCAACGTGGACCCCATCCGTTACGGCTTGCTCTTCGAGCGGTTCCTCAATCCGGAGCGGGTCAACCCGCCGGATATCGACATCGACTTTGCCGACGACCGCCGCGCCGATGTCATCGATTACGTGCGGAAAAAGTATGGGCGGGACGCGGTGGCGCAGATCATCACCTTCGGCACGATGGGCGCCAAGTCCGTGGTGCGCGACGTCGGCCGGGTCATGGGCATGAACTATGGAGACTGCGACCGGCTGGCCAAGATGGTCCCTGCCGACCTGAAGATGACCCTCGAAAAGGCCCTCAAACAATCGCCCGAGCTTAGGCAGGCCTACGAGACCGAGGACGTCACGCGGGAACTCATCGACACGGCGTTCGTTCTCGAAGACCTCACCCGCAACGCCTCGGTCCACGCCGCCGGCGTTGTCATCGGCGATCAACCCCTGGTCAATCTCCTCCCGCTCAAGCAGGACGAAAACGGGGCGGTGGTCACCCAATACGCCATGGGACCCGTGGGCGACCTGGGCCTGTTGAAAATGGACTTCCTGGGCCTAAAGACCCTTACGGTCATCCGCAACACCTGCGAGATGGTCAAGCAGGTCCACGGCATCGAGGTGCCCATCGATGATCTGCCGCTCGACGACGCCAAGACCTACGACCTGCTCAACAAGGCCAACACCTTGGGCGTGTTCCAGCTTGAATCCGGCGGCATGCGGGACTTGTGCCGCAAATTCCAGATCAGCTCCGTCGAACACATCACCGCCCTTATCGCGCTCTACCGCCCGGGCCCGATGGAGCTGATTCCCGAATTCATCGCCCGCCGCCACGGCCAGGTCAAAATCGAATACGAGCATCCGCTGTTGGAGCCGATCTGCCGCGAGACCTACGGCATCATGGTCTATCAGGAGCAGGTCATGCAAGCGGCCCAGGCCCTCGCCGGCTACACGTTGGGCGGCGCCGACCTTCTCCGCCGCGCCATGGGCAAGAAGAAAGCCGAGGAAATGGCTAAGCACCGCGACCTGTTTGTCAAGGGCGCGGCGAAGGTGAACAACATCCCCGCCGCCAAGGCGAACCAGATCTTCAGCCTCCTCGAAAAATTCGCCGGCTATGGCTTCAACAAGTCACATGCCGCCGCTTATGCCATTGTCGCCTATCAGACCGCCTACCTGAAGGCCAATTACCCCGTCGAGTTCTTCTGCGCCATGATGACCAACGACCTGGCCGACACCGCCAAGCTCAGCGAGTACATTGCCGAGGCGCGCGCCATGGGCATTGAAGTCCTGCCTCCGGACCTCAACGAGAGCCAGGTCTATTTCGCGCCCGGCCCCGCCAAACCCGCCGCCCCCTCTTCCCAAGCACAAGCAACACCGGAGCCTCCCCAGCCACAGCCCGCACCGGCAAGACTCGGCGCCATCCGGTTTGGCCTGGCCGCCATCAAGGGAATTGGAGAGGTGGCCGTCCAGGCGATTCTCAAGGCGCGAAAGGAGGCTGGCCGTTTCCAATCACTGGCTGATATGTGCGAACGCGTTGATGGCCGGTCGGTCAATCGCAAGGTCTTGGAAGGACTAATTAAGTGCGGCGCCTGCGATTGCCTGGGCGAAACGCGCGCCACCCTCTTCGGCGAGATCGACCGCACCCTGGCGCGCGCCGCCAGCGTCATCGCCGACCGCGAGCGCGGCCAGAGCTCACTCTTCAGTCAACTGGAGGATAACGGGGCCGCAACCCTTGACCCCATTGTCCGGGTGCCCGAATGGCCCGAAGCAGAAATGCTCGCCCAGGAAAAGGAATTGCTGGGTTTCTACGTCACCGGTCATCCCCTGAGGCCCTTCGCCTCCATCCTGGAAAAATATTCGCTGACCAATACCAAGACCGTCGCCGAACTGCCGACCCGAACCATGACACGCATCGGCGGGATGATCTCCGCCGTCCAGAGCGGTATCTCCAAGAGGAGTGGAAAACCCTACTGCCTGGCCACACTCGAGGATTTGGAAGGCTCGGTTCAAGTTCTCTGCCTCAACGACACTTATGACAAATACCGCGCCCTGCTCACCGTCAACACACCGGTTCTGGTCATCGGCGAGGCCAACACCGGCGACGACAAGCCGAAGCTCTTCCCCCAGGAAATCATGCCGCTAGAGGAAGCGCCGCTGCGCTTTACGCGCCAGGTCCATTTCCGGCTCCATACGGCGCGCCTGGCGCCTGAAAGCGTCGAATCCGTCCGCGATTTAATCAGCGGGTTTAGAGGCAAATGCCCCCTCTTTCTCTGCTTCCTGCGTCCTTCGGGCGAAGTCGTCTTTGTCGAGACCAGCGACCGCTTCGCCGTTGCCCCGTCGCGCGCGCTCCAGCAGGCGGTGGACGACCGCTTTGGCGAAGGCACATATTACCCCAAAGTCGATACTGCCCTCCCCGAGCGCGCCCAGCGCCGCTGGGAGCCAAAGCCGGACTGAGCCGCGGCAACGCGCACCTCACGCAAACGGCGTCCCTCATGCCAGCGAAGAAAGCGTCACCTTGAAAAGGCCACGGCCCGCACAGATCCTCTCACAGGCCAAGGGCCAATAGCTGTTAAGCTAAGGCTTGCGCTCCTGGGAAGGAGGGCGTCGTTCTGAGGGGGGCCGGGTCGGCGGGGCGAAGATTGTGCTGGACTCGTCTTGAGTGTTCGCGTAAAACGGCTCCTGGAT
>JAJYHY010000190.1 GCA_021784555.1 bacterium | reverse complement strand
GAAGGAGCCTCTCATTTGCGCCCGTGCAGCCGGCGCAGAGATTGAAGAGCCGGACGATGGCCGTGCCCAGAGTGGATGGGTAACCAGAGCGCCTTCCAAAGATGTTATCGGCGGCGATGCGGCCCTCCCGGTTGGCCGGGCCCGCCAACGGGATAACACTCGAGGACTTCGTCACGGCATCGCGGACTTCGACCGCGTCTCCAACCGCCCAGATGTTCGGATCGCTGGTTTGCATTTGTTCATTGACCCGAATACCGCCCAGCGAGCCAATCTCCAGCCCCGCCTGCCGGGCCAGCACCGTGTTAGGCCGCACACCGAGACCCAGCACGACGACATCCGCGGGCACGCGTCTGCCACTCTTGAGCACGACCACTGATGCGCGGGCTGGTTCCGAAGACGATGGCTGCTCGAAGGCCGCAACCGCGTCGTCAAGCACCAACTCGATCTGGTTGGCCCGCAACTCCTGGTGCAGCCAGGCGGCCATCTCCGCGTCCAGCGGGGCCATGACCTGCGGCAGCGCCTCTACAAGCGTAACCGTTAATCCGCGCCGCTTCAGTTGTTCGGCCATTTCCAGGCCGATGTAACCTCCGCCCACCACCACCGCACGCCGTGCCGGGCCGCTCTGGATCCAGGCGGCAATCTTCTCCACGTCCGGCACGTTGCGCACCGCAAAGTGTCCCGCACCGTCAATGCCGGGAATCGGCGGTTTGAGCGGAAAAGCTCCCGGCGCCAGAATCAAGGCGTCATAAGCCTGCTGATACTCCTTGCCGGTCTGGACTTCGCGGACCCTCACTTGCTTCGATTCCTTGTCGATGGCCACTACCTCGGACAACACGCGGACATCCAGGTTGAAGCGGGCGCGCAAGCTCTCCGGCGTCTGCAACAGCAGGTCGCTTTGCTCGCGGATTTCGCCGCCCACGTAATACGGCAGTCCACAATTTGCGAACGAAACGTGCGGCCCTCGCTCAAAGACGATGATTTCCGCCTCTTCAGACAATCTCCTGGCCCGCGCCGCGGCGCTTGCCCCGCCCGCAACTCCTCCAACAACCACGATTCTCTTTGCGCTCATTAACTCCTACAGAGCCATGACGATGAAAACCGTTACAGGACTTATCGCTCATGCCAGGAGCGAACGCAACACCGCCAGGTTCTCCCGGTCCTCATGCAAATCCTCGGATTTGGGCGTTTCCAAACAGGCGGGGTGCTTCTTGAACCGCGAATCGTTTACAATGTGCCGGAAGGCATCGCGCCCCAATTTGCCCTGCCCGACGTGGGCGTGGCGGTCCACGCGCGAACCCAACTCCGTCTTCGAATCGTTGAGATGGAAGCCCAGAATCTGCTTCAACCCGATGAGCGACCCAATTCTGCGAATAGTGGAATCCCAGCCCTTGGGAGAACGAATGTCGTAACCGGCGGCGAAGAAATGGGCGGTATCGAGGCAGAGGCCAAGGCGAGCGGGTTTCGCAACACGCTCATAGATGGCGGCCAGGTGCTCGATTGCGTTGCCAAGGCAGGTTCCCTGGCCGGCTGTATTCTCCAAGGCGATCCGGACAGGGGAAGCGGCGGTGGTTTCAAACACCTCATTGAGCCCGGCAACAATTTGACTCAAACCGCTCTGTTCGCCCGCCCCCAGGTGAGCTCCCGGATGCATGACCAGAAAGGGGAGATCCAGAGCGGTCGCCAGCTCAATTTCGGCGATGAGCGACTTAATGGAGAGCCGGCGATTCTCCGAAGGAGGGGCGCCGAGATTGATGAGATAGCCCGTATGACCGAACACGCGGTTGGGCAAGCCGGCGCGGCGTTCGGTCGCGAACGCGGCCAGGTCGCTCGGCGGATAAGCCTTCCCAAACCAGCGCATGTTATTCTTGACGAAGAGCTGGCACGCCGCAGCCTCGATCTGGCGCGCTCGCCGAAGGGCCATATAGACCCCACCCGCCGTTGAACAGTGTGCGCCCAGAATCATTTCGCGGTCATGAGATTCAATTCTGCGTGGGCCGGCCGGACACGTCCAGCAGGGAATTGACATTCTATACAGCGTTCAGGATGATTCACCATCCTTCCAGATCGGATTCTCAGGCCCCATGCTTTCTTGAAGCGCAGTGGGCGAACCGAGGCGAAAGATGCGTGGCGTTTATTGACAATTTATGCCATGTTGGCCATAATCGAATTCAGCTAACTCAACATGATATTTCGAACATGAGCAACAGTATCAATTTGTGCTTAACAGACGAACTCCGGGCGTTCATCGACCGGAACTGCGGGGAGGGGACGCTATTTGCCACGCCCAGTGAATTCCTCCGCGACTTGCTCCGCGAAAAGAAAGAGCGCCTGGAGGCCGCTGAAATGCGAGACGGCATTCTCGAAGGGTATCGAGATCTGATCGAGGGGCGGGTGCTTGAATTCAAAAACGATCTCGGCGCAACCCTCGCGGAAGCCAAACACCGCGAGAAGCAAGGCTGGGGATAATGGCCTATCTCGGTATCTCCCGCAGGGCGGCGCGCGACATCGAGGGCATCAGGCGTTTCTGGCTGCCCTCAAACATCGGCCTGCAAGCCAACAATAAGGATTGAGAGCTCGGAATCCCATAAATGCTCAACCGCCTGGCGCAGGTTTTCTGGCCAGCTTGATTTCATTCGCCTTCGATCTCCGCGCTTGCCGTCCACTCGGCATGATTATTGGTTCAAGTACTCGACCTGACCGCAATATGTTTCGCAACTCGACGCTTCTTAGAGCCGCCCACTATCTTGGGCTTTCACTGTTGGCTGCATGCTGGGCCGGGGGCGCTTCCCTTCAGGCCGCTGGGCCGGGGTCTATTCACATGGACGCCCGGCGAAAGCTCGTGACGCTGGCCGATGGCCAAGGGCAGTTGGCATTGAGATTGAACTACGACGGCCGGTGCGTTTTGGATCGAGTTATCGTGCGCGGGCGTGAGGTGGCGGCCCAATCGGGCGTGGCCACGGGCATTCGTCTCGATGGGCAGTGGCTGACCACGAGGTCCGGCATTGCCACGCCCGCCGTTGCCGTCAATCGGAACACCCTCACCGTGACCGGCATCGTTTTCGGCAAATCGGGCAAGGCCGTCCGCGAAACGTGGCAATTCACCGTCCTGCCGGCCCGGATTCTGTGGCGCATCACGCGACAATATGACAAGCCGGCCACTTTGGACGACGCGGCGTTCCCGGAATGGGATTTCCGCGGCATGGCTACTTGGACGGGAGGGATGCTCGACGACGGAGGAGTAGTCTGGAACAAGTATCTGGACAGAGTCAACTCGACGTATGGCGCGCATGCCGGAACGGTGACGTTTTGGAACCGCGAGCGGCGCGATTGTCTCCGTATCGTTCCTATTCTTCCAAAAGGCCAATATGGGGCTGTCCGCTTTTCGCATCAGCCAAATAATACTTTCTCCTTCAATTACGTCGTCAGCCCGGAGGTCCTCAAGCCGAGGCACGATTTGCGCCGGTTCCTGTCCAACCGCCAGGATCTCTGGGCGCCGTTCCACGTTCACTCCGGCGAGGTGAGTGCTGAATTTGCGTTGCAGGCGCTGGATTACGATCAAGTCTGTAACCGGGGCACTTTTAAGGGCCTGGATGGCGGAAGCATCCGCGAGCTGTTGAACACCGTGGGCCGGTACGGCGTGATCGATTCGCGGTTGGTGGGCGCCAACGGGTGGAGGTCGGGCTACATCTGCCTGCACGAGCAGTGGTTCGCGCAGATCGGGTTGGCGCTGGACGACCCGGACTACATCGCGAATTTTTCCAAGGCGCTGGATTACGAGCGCGACCACGCCATCGGCCCGGATGGCCGGGTCAAGGCGCGGTGGAGCTATGATGCCGGCGATACGATGCCCGGTACGTATGACGCGCTGGGCTTTTATGAGGCGCAGTGGGGCTACCTGCTGGATTCCCAACCGGATTACGTGATAAACGTGGCCGAACAGTTTGACCTGACCGGAGACCGCAAATGGCTGGCCGGGCAGAAGACCGCCTGCGAACGGGCGCTGAATTTTCTGCTGCGCCGGGAGGTCGGCCACACCGGCTTGGCGGCCATGATGACCGGCTCCTGCAAGCAGCAGCGAGGGAGCGATTGGATTGACATCATCTGGGCGTCCTATAAGAACGCACTGGTCAACGCGGAGCTCTATTATGCCTTGGGCCTGTGGTCCCAGGCGGAAGACACGTTGGGCGATCCGGCTCAGGCGGCGGTCTATCGCGATTTCGCGGCACGGCTGAAAACCAGTTTCAATCGGCCTCTTTCGGACGGCGGATTCTGGGACCCGACCAACCAGTGGTATGTCTATTGGCGCGACGAGGATGGCTCGGTTCATGGCGACAACCTGGTCATCCCGGTGAACTTTGCCGCCATCGCCTATGGCGTCTGCGATGACGCGGCGCGACGGAAGGCCATTCTTGACCAAATTGAAGCGGAGATGCAAAAGGAGAATCTTTTCTTCTGGCCGCTCAACTTCTTTCCCTACCAGCGTGAGGAAGGGAAGGACAGGAACTTCCCGTTCCCGAACTATGAAAACGGGGATCTGTTCCTCTCCTGGGGCGAACTGGGCGTCCGTGCCTATACCGGATATGATCCTGCCGTGGCGCTCAAGTATATCAAGAGAATCCTGGCCCGCTATGACGAGGATGGGTTGTCCTATCAGCGTTATGAGAGGAAAACACAAGCCGGAGCCGGGGGCGACATTCTCGCGGGAAACTGCATGGCAATCGTGGGGCTATACCGCGATGTCTGCGGCATCCAACCCAAGCCCAACCGCCTCTACCTCCACCCTCACCTGACGGCTGAGCTCAATGGCACTGAGCTTCGTTACCGATTACGGGGACGACTTTACGAAATTGGTCTGAGCACGAAGGACTGCACCATGACTTCCGGCGACTGCACCCTTCGCGCTTTGCCTCCTTTTGGCGTTAACGCCAACGAAACCGGCCTGGAATACTTTCCGGGCACGAACACAGACTGGGCAATGTCTATCTTGCGCCCTGGCGCACAACGCCTCTTAGTTCAGATTGAGAATTGGCCGGAGACTCCCGATGCCTCGCGCCAATGGACGGAAACCTCGCCGCAGGGCGGCGGCGCCACGCTGCACGTAGTGACCCATTTGCGACCGAACGCCAGATTCGAAGTGAAGGCCAACGGTCAAATCATCGCCTCGGTGCGGGCAGACAAAGCCGGCTGCATCAAATTCATCTACCCCAGAGACCATGCCGCAGCGGCGCATTATTCCAGCACGCCGACTCCGCTGGAAACGCCTGGAAGCTCGCAACCCGAAGTGCGGACGAGATTCGAAGTTGAAAAGCAATAATGGCCAAAACGCCGTTAGCGGTCGCGACACGCGGATTTCGCGCGTCCGTGCCCTAAACGCAACTGCCCAGGCAGGCCTGTTGCGCGGCGCCGTCCGGCGTTGCGACTGTGCGCCAACGCCAGGCCGCGCACCTGCGGACGTGGCACGCGACGGCCGCGGGAGTTCGGATATCTTCAGGCGAGCCGAGCGGCTGCCGTTTCTCGGCAGAGAGGATGCCAGAGCGAAGACAGCCACCTGGCCCCGCGAACGGCTTGGCTTGCATGAGCACACCTTGCAAGGTGTGCTCAAACCCGTATTGAGCTCCGCGGTGAAGGAAAGCAAGTGGCGGAAAAAGGTGCAGGACTGACCCCGGCGCCTTCCGTGCCCGACACATTCAATCACACCCAGTTTGAGCTTGGTCTGGCAGATTAAGTGATTATTCTCCGGGAGTAATGATCAGTCCCCAAAAGATCTTGGTTCAAATCCTGGGCACCCGCCGCTCGGGCCTTTTGGTCGGCATCCTCCTCCTGGCAGGACCATTTCCGTTGGCACACGCCCGCGAGCCGCGCATCGTCAATATCTACAATTTCGTCCGTAACTCTGATTTTCGCATTCCCAATTCCAGGGCCGTCCTTTTTGAAGCAACAAGCAACCAAGTCCAGTTGCTCAGACAGGCCAACCTGCCGGCGACCTGGGCCTTGCAATATGACGCCTTGATCAACCCCCGCTACCAAGAGCTTTTCAAGGAACAATTGGGAACCAATGACGAAATCGGAGGGTGGTTGGAAATTCCCAGGCCTCTGGCCGAAAAGGCCGGATTCAAATGGCGTGGCGCCCATGATTGGGACCCGGCCGCCGACGTCGGCTTTTCTCCGGGTTACACGCCGGCGGAACGGCGCAACTTGGTGGATGCCTATATGGCCGAATTCAAAGCGGTCTTTGGTTACTATCCGCGGACGGTCGGGTCGTGGTTCATTGATGAAGTCACCTTGGAATACCTGGCCAAGCATTACGGCATCGTGGCTTCGTGCAACTGCAAAGACCAAGTCGGCACGGACGGCTACACGGTATGGGGCGGCTATTGGAACCAGGCCTATTACCCGAGCCGTCTCAATGCCTACATGCCGGCCCAAACCAAGGCGGCCCAGATCCCGGTGCCGATCTTCCGCATGCTGGGCAGCGACCCCATTTATCAATACGGCAACCCGCACGGCATGTTCACCATGGAGCCGGTCTATTCCGCGGCCGGCGGTTCGCCGGACTTTGTGCGGTCTTTCATGAAGAATTTCATTCAAGGTCCCTCGCTCGCCTTTGCGTATGTCCAGGTCGGACAGGAAAACTCCTTTGGTTGGAAGGCGATGAAGAAGGGCCTGACCATGCAAGTCGCCCTATTGGCCAAGCTGGCCAAGGCCGGCGCCATCCAGGTCGAGACCCTGGCGCAGGCAGGCCAATGGTTCCGCAGCCGTTACTCGGTAACCCCGCCAACTTCCGTCGTTTTCCTCAACGATTGGCGCCACCAAAACCGCAAATCCGTTTGGTACGACAGCCGCTTTTACCGCCTCAATGTCCTCTGGAAGAACGGCGCTTTCTTCATCCGCGATCTCCATCGCTTCGACCAAAACGTTGCCTCACCCACCCACGCCATTCCGCTCACCACCACGTCCATGGCTTATTTAGCTCTGCCCGTGATGGATGGAGCGCTCTGGTCAACGTCTGGCCCCAAGCCGGCCGGCATCTGGCCGGTGCTGCTCTCAGCCGACGGCAAAACGTCGCCCATGACCCCGGACGGTCCGCCCGTCGTCAAGGAGCTGAACCGGACCGATTTGCGCATCACCCAGCGCCTTCAAGGAGGCGGCACGTTTGCTATGATCTGCCGCGAAAACAGCGTCGTCTGCACCGGTCTCAACGCGGAACATCAACCCTTGCACTGGGCTTGGGACCTGGCCGGGGGCAAGCGTTTGCAATCGGCCGTGCGGGCGGTCACTCCGAGCAGCATCCGCTACCGGTACAACAGCGTGGGTTATGAACTTCGGCTCTCGCCCGGCGCGGGCTCGTGCTACGGGCTGATAAACGGCAACATCCGCCTCAGCCCTAACAGCTCCGGAACGATCATCCTGAACCTCGGAACGTTTTGTTGCCACCTTGCTTCAGGAGGGGGTGCTCCTTGCCACGGAAAACTGACGCCAGTAATCCGGCCGACTGCCTTTGGCTGGGCCGCTCAGACTGGACGTGGTTCGCCTGGCGTCGAGTCAGCAAGTTGGGTTGACAGCCTGCCGCAGCAAGCTTGCGGAGATCGTCGAGAAGACGATGAAGGCTGAACTTATCCGCCTTGGCTGGCCCTCGGAACGAATTCACGATCTGGAACGGCTTCTGGACGAACTGGTGGCGCGCAAGTCAGACCTGGTCCCGGCGTTCGAGCCGCTGTGTGACGCGCTCACGGATGCCTATTTCACCGACCGCTATCCAGGTTTCGACCTGGATGACCCCGATTGGCCCGCGCTGTCAAAACACGTCCAAACCGTCTCCGAGCTCGCCGAGACGGTTGCCGCGCGCCTCACAGGCGGCTCCCCCAAGAAGGGTCAAAGTCCGGTGTAGTCCGCAATGGGGAAGTGCCTGGCCTGACCTGCCAGGCCCCGTTCTCAAGAGCGCTGAGTCTGCCGGGCTTTTGCCAGAACCGAGGAATTCAATTTGAAAACGTGCAGGCTTCTTGGCCAACAACGCAAAAACTCAAGAATATACGGCCCCGCCAACGCCCCGCCGATAGTTTGACCCCGCCGACGGCGGGAACAATTCTCTCACGTTCGCTTTCGCCCGCAGGTGGGATGCCGCTTGTGATGTCTGACCACTGTGACCCGTATTCTCCCAGGCAAGAGGCGGAACAGAAAATATTAAGGAAACCGCGAGAGGTTGACGCGCCGGAAATCCCCGCCCACGAGGTGAGAGCGGCCAGGGTCCTGTGCCGTCGCGGTGATCTTTGAATTCAGTTCGTCCCAGAACGCGTCGCCGAGCCTGGCGGAGATACGGTCGTACCTCTTAAGAATATGGTTCACGTCTTTCTGGACGAGAGCGTTATAGGTGACCCTCATGGGCCCCGTTCCTGGCGCACCCGTCGGACGAACTCATCGTTGGATAATTCCTCGACCTCGCCGATGTCGCCGGCTGCGGTTGCGCCCCCAATCACAGTGGTGGATGACGTCGTGTCGCTGCATCGGCCGGTCATCTTCGCCGCGAGCAAGGATCGGCCAATCTTGTTCACCGCGCCGGCTCGGGCCAACTGACCTGCTTACTCAGGCGGGCGTCTCTAGCCTGCCGCGGTAGGTCTGAAGGTCCGCGTCCGTTACGTCCTTTGCCGGGACCAGCTTGTAGTGCTTCTTGGACGCGATAGTGACACCATTTTCCCCGGCCTCAAATCCAAAGAGGGCGATGATAGCCTCTTGCATAAACTGGGCGGCGATAGGTCTGCAAACGAGAAGGGGGAGCTTGGTGGCGCAGACGGCGAAGTCCTGCTCAATCTGAACGATGTTGAGTTTATCCTTCCCGCCTTTGGCCTGGATTGGGAAAACGTAGTGCGCTCCCTTCTTGTCCACGCCGATGTAGATTTCATCGGTCTCGACTTGGCCCATGTCGGGCACCGTGGTGCGCAGGTGGTTCTGGAGCGAGTAGCAGGTGACGCCGCTGAAGATGTCCACGAGGCGATTGTATCTGACTTTGGCAAGCAGGGCCTGTTCGTCGTTGAAGGCGTACTTGGCGACAATGCCGGGCGTGGCGTCGGGGACTTTGGTGACGGCCATGTGCTCGTTGGGCCCGATCGGGGTGTCTTTCACAAGCACGAAGCTGTATTTGCTGCGGCCAGCGGGGCGGATGATCCAGATCTCGTCCTTACCGGCAAGAGAGCTGATGGATGTCGGGAGGATCGCCCGGTAGCGAAAGCTGTAAACGAGGTCGCCGAGGTTCTTGGGAAGGTCCACCTTTAGCTTGGCGGCGAATTCTTCTATCTCTTGCCGCTCGAATGGCACTTCTCGCATGCCCTCCTCGTATCTCGAGAAGAAGACCTCCTCGATAATGGTGGAATAGCGGTTTGGCTTTGGGGAGCGCTTGGCTGGGGGCGTTATGTTCATGGTGGGTTTGGCGGGTTCATCTTTCAGGAACATCGTGGTGCCGTCGCCTGACTTGGGCCAACCATTGGCCTTCGCTGGTCCAGGCCAGCGCAGCAGGACAACCTCCTCTCGGAGCTGTTCTTTGGTGGCCGTGGCGAGGCGGGTGCGGAAGAGATCTATGCCGACCACTTCGTAACCGGCTGACTTGGCAAGATCTGCCTTGCTTCCGCGATGCGCTGAATCTCGTCGTGGCCCTCGACCAAACGGTCGTCGGTGTCGGACTTGTAAACGCTGCGGGTATTTGAGCGTACGAGGTTCTGCTTGAGCCGGCGCAGGTCGTCCTTGCTTTTTATGAAACCCAGCAGAACGGATTCGAGGCGCGTTGTCCGGGTGTAGTCTTTTTCGTTGGGGTATGGCGGAGAGGTAACCACGGCATCGATGGAGGCGCTGCCAAGGAGATGGACCAGATCGCGGGCATCGCCTTGGTGGACACTCGCTGGGGTAGCTGCGTTCTGATGGAAGTGTCTCAGGTCGTTGGCAATGGCTTTGACAGCCCTGAGCCAGGGGCCTATCACCGCCGCGTCGGGCTTGGCTGGTCCAACGCCAATCTCGGGGCCGAAGTGAAGGTTGCTTATCTCGTTGACGAGGGTCTTTGCGAGAGCCAAGTGCTCGTGGGCCGCGAGCCTTGGTTCTCTGTTTTCTTCCAGCGTTTCGAGGAGCAGCAGCGTTTTGTGCAGCGGGAGCGGACTGATGGAGCCGGTTAGCAGAAGCTTCAGTTGGTCGGAAGGGATTGTTTTGAGGTGTGCGAGGGGCCGCTGGCGCGGCTGAAACAGGGGCAACCCGCCCTCGTCTTCTATGCCCTGGCTGGCGAATTTATCGGACACGCGCTGCGCTATGTTGGTGGCATGGGCGGCGAGGGCCTCGGCATCGACTTCCCAGTCAACCTTGGTGCGGCTGGCAAATGCGGCCATTGGGTTGGGCTCGATGCCGTGGCTCTGAATGCCTAGCTTCTTGCACTCGACGAGTGTTGTTCCAGTTCCGCAAAACGGGTCCAGAACGGTGTGGCGCGGGCTAAGCTGGAAGCGTTCGATGTAGGTCCTGACAAGGTGTGCTGGAAAGGAGAGAACGAAGCGGTACCAGTCGTGGGCCGCGCGGTCTTCAAGACGGAGCCTGTTATCTTCGCGTTGGGCCGGCGCTGTACTGCGCTGGTCCTGCGGCGATTCTATGACGGCCAGGTTGGTCATGTCCGCAGTCAAGATGGGGAGTTTTGTGCCGTTCTTCCAGAGAATTCATTGCGCGACGGTAGCGCCAGCTCGTCAATTGGTTTGTTGAGAGTTTTTGCCCGTTGGAGAAGCAGAGACGTCACCGAGCTGCTGGTGCGCAAGAATCGTTGCGGAGGAAGATGGGATTCCAACGAACTCACGGTCCCGCGCAGGACATGATTCTCCGGTGGCCCGTGAGGCGAGCACCCGGCATGCATGACAGCGTGTTTTCCGGCGCTGCGGCTCTGGTTAGAAGGCTCGGTTTGTGGATGCTTGTCGGCGGCATTTCATCTCTTGTCCAAGTTCCGAGCTCTGGTATTCTGCCGCGCATGGAAATGTTCACTCGGATTTTGAAAACCGCGGTCGAGGGCGGGGCTTCGGACGTTCATCTCAAGATCGGCACGCCGGTCGTCTTTCGCATCAACCGGCAACTCATCGCCATCGAATGTCCATCGCCGACCGAGGAGTGGATGAACGCCATCGTCAAGCAGGTTACGCCCGCCCACCTGCGCCAGCGCCTCGAAGAGCAACGCGAGATCGACTTCTCCTACTTTGTCCCGGGGATTGGCCGGTTTCGCACCAACCTCTTCCAGCAACGCGGGCAGTGGTGCCTGGCCATGCGTTACGTGAAGACGAACGTGCCCAGCTTTGAAGAACTGGGCCTGCTCGAACAAATCAAGGCGATTGCCGAATCGCCGCGCGGCATCGTCCTGGTAGCCGGCTCGACCGGTTGCGGCAAATCCACGACGCTGGCCGCCATGATCGAGCACATCAACGCCAATTTCAAGAAACACATCATCACACTCGAAGACCCCATTGAGTACGTGTTCGAGGATAACCAATGCGTCGTCGAGCAGCGGGAGGTTGGCCTGGACACGCTCTCCTTTCACCACGCGCTCAAACATGTTCTGCGCCAGGACCCCGACATCATCATGATCGGCGAGATGCGCGACTCCATCAGCTTCACCGCCGCCATGAGCGCCGCCGATACGGGGCATCTCGTCCTTTCGACCCTTCACACCACCAACGCCTCCCAATCCGTCAGCCGCATCCTGGATTTCTTCAAGGCCGAGGAACGCGAGCAGATCCGCCGCCAGCTTGCCGGCACGCTTCAGGCCGTCATTTGCCAGCGAATGACCAATACGGTCGCCAACAGCATGACACCCGCCCTGGAGATCCTCATCAACACGCCAACGGTCAAGAAACTCGTTGAAGAAAACCGGCTGGATAAGCTGCCGGTCGCCATTGAGACCGGCGCTGATGATGGCATGATCACCTTCAACCAGGCCCTGTTCAATCTGGTCCGCGAAGGCAAGGTCTCCGAGCAGGAGGCCCTGGCCAAAGCCAGCAACCCGCAGGCCCTGGAGATGAACTTCAAAGGCATCTTCCTCGACGAGGGACGGCGCATCCTGCAATAAGCGCGCGGCATTTCCGCCGGCCTATGAAAGAGCCTCCGGTAACCCAACTCCCCTTTCGCTGGCCAAGTCTCCTCCTGGTAACGCTCTTTGGCTGCCATCCTTCTCTTGCGGCGAACGCCGCTCCAACCCCGCAGCCGCAGAAGCCGAATATTGTCGTAATTCTCACCGACGACCTCGGTTACGGTGACCTGAGCTGCTACGGCGCCACGCGAATCCACACGCCCAATGTGGATCGGCTGGCTGAGGATGGGATGCGCTTTACCGAGGCCTTCGCCCCCGCTTCCACCTGTACACCCTCCCGCTATGGGCTGGTCACCGGGTGCTACGCCTGGCGTCAAAAGGCCCGCAAGACGACCATTCTCGACGGTGATGCGCCGCTGGCCATCATACCAGGAAGCCTGACCCTGCCGGAGATGCTCCGCCGCGCCGGCTACTTCACCGGCATTGTTGGCAAATGGCACCTGGGCCTTGGCGACGGCCTCACGGCAGTCAATTTCAACAAAGAGATAAAACCCGGCCCGCTGGAGGTCGGTTTTGATTATTGCGACATCATTCCGGCCACGGTGGATCGCGTGCCGAGCGTCTGGATCGAAAACCACCGGGTGGTGGGGTTGGACCCCGCCGACCCCATCAGCATCAGTTACCGCACGAACATCAGCGATGACCCGACCGGCTGGCAACATCCGGAACTGCTCAAGCAACCGGCCGACAAGCAGCATTCGGGCACCATCATCGACGGCATCAGCCGCATCGGTTACATGAAGGGCGGACATTCAGCACGCTTCAAAGACGAGGATTTGGCGAAGACTTTGCTTGCCAAGTCCATTGCCTTCATCGAACAGCATAAAGACCGGCCCTTCTTCCTCTATATCGGCATGTTCGAACCGCACGTCCCGCGCACGGCGGAGAAGCCCTTCATCGGCGCCAGCCAATGCGGTCTGCGTGGTGACGTTATCGAGCAGATTGACTGGGAGACGGGCCGCATCATGGACACGCTCAAACGGTTGAACTTGGATAAGAACAGCCTCGTCATCTTCACCAGCGATAACGGCCCGATCTTCTTCGACGGCTATTATGACCTCTCCGCGGAGGATGCCAACGGCCACAAGCCCGCCGGAGGATTGCGCGGTTGGAAGTACCTCGTTTACGAAGGTGGCACACGCGTCCCGCTCATCGTTTGGTGGCCGGGCAAAGTGCCTGTGGGCGTCTCGCGCAAGATGTTTTGCCTGACGGACGTGATGGCTACCTGCGCGGCTCTGACCGGCCAGAGCTTGCCATCGGATGTTGCCGTGGACAGCCTCAACCAACTGCCCGTGCTCCTGGGCAAGGCGGACGGGCCTGTGCGCAATAAGGTGGTGGAGCAGGGCATCTCCGGCTCAATGGCCATCCGGCAAGGCGATTGGAAATACATCCCGTCAAACGCGGGCGCCGCGGCTGCCGGCATGGGTTCGGGCGCCAATCCGAATGACCCTCGCTTTGCCGCCGCCATCATCCCCGAGCCGCTCCTCTACGATTTGGCGAAGGACCCCTCCGAGACGAACAATCTGGCCGCCAAATACCCAGCCAAGGTGAAGGAGCTATCACGCTTGCTGGACAATGTGGAGCATCCCGCCGCCTCGATTCGCGGCGCCGTCTATGTTCCCGCGGGGGCCTACAACGCGCCGCAAATGTGGAAGAATTTCAGCCTGGCCGAGACCCGGCGGGATTTCTCCTACGCCCGGGAAATCCACCTCAACGCCCTTCGGATTTGGGCCAGCTACGAGTATTGGGAGATGGCGCCGAAGCGTTTCCAGTCCTCGCTCGATCAACTGCTCGGCGCCGCGAATGAAACGGGCATCCGGATTCTGATTTCCTTGTTTGAGCAATGCGGCGTCCCTCCCACGCCGGAGAATATGTGGACGACGGAGCCTCTGAAGGCCTTTGCCATTACTTCTCCGGGCTTGGAGATCGCGTCGCCCGCACACAAGGCACGGTGGGAAAAGCCGCGAGCGTTTGTCGAATGGTTCATGAACCATTACCGGAACGACAGGCGCCTCCTGGCCATCGAGGTGATGAACGAACCGTTGCCTGCGGGCCGGAACCGGGCGGCGACCATGCCGTTTGCGAAGTCGATGTTCAAGACGGCCAAGTTGATGGAGGGCAGCGTTCCTCTGACGATTGGCAGTGACAGCATCCAACACGCCGAGCAATTCATCCCGCTGGGCCTGGACGCTATCGAGTTTCACGTGAACTTTCCCAGAACCCGCGCTTACTTCGAACAGGCCATCCAGCACGCTATGGCGGTGGGCCGGAAGTGCAACCTGCCGGTTTGGCTGACCGAATGGCAACGGCTGAGGCCGAGCGGCGCAGGCTGGGGCAACGAGAAGCTGCCTTTGGACGAAACGCGACCGGATTATGCCTCCCTGGCCCCTCTGGTGCATAAGTACCCGATTGGCAACTTCTTCTGGTCGCTCATGGTCAAGCGCGCCTATCTCCCGCCTCAGCGATACAAGGGCACCATCAACGGCCTGTTCTGGCCGGACGGTTCGGTTTGGAGCCTGGATGACGCCCGCGCCATCGCCAAAGATCCGTCGCTGGAACTGCCGGAGAGCAAGGCGCTCCCGCCCGGATTCCTGGATTACCTGCGGAGGCTGAAGCCGGCTCAGTAGAAGGCCGTTGGCCGAGATCTGCCGGTTAGCACCGCGTCAAGACCGTCCTTCGGGCGCAAGGACTCGGTAGTACAGGTCTTTGGCTTCGATTTTCGTGCCGGGGTTATGGCCCTGGATGGCGAAATGACCTGTTTTGTATTCGGTGTCGTCGTGGGTCATGACGAGCATGCCGTTGATCCAAAACCGAATGTGCGACCCCACGGCCCGAATGCGGTAGGTGAACCATTCGCCATCCTTGGTGAGCAAGGCGGTCGCCCTTCCGGTTGGCTGGCCCGGCTTCCACAGCCATCCTGTAGGAGCATCGCCGGCATTGCAGATTTGGGCTTCGTAGCCGCGTGGAAAGCCGTCCACGTTGTCCGTTGGCGGATTGGCGCGGAAATAGAACCCACTGTTGGCGGTGGCGCCTCCAAAACTGGTGATGCGGAACTTGCCCTTGAACTCAAAATTGGAGCAGGTCGCGTCGGAATAGATGTGCCCCATTCCGCCGATGCCGGTCAGCACGCCATTGTGGACCGACCACTTGGCCTTGCCGTGAACGGTCCACCCGGTGAGATCCTCGCCGTTGAACAACGATATCCACTTTGACTTCCCGGCCCCGCGGGCGGCCAAAGCCATCATGGCCACACCGGTCATTACTGCGAGTATTCTTTTCATTCTGGGTAATAAGGTTTCTGAGTTGGACAGCTTCACTGCCGTCTGAGTTCATTGACGGCTACACTCCGGACTGCGCTCCGCCGGGGCGGTGGATTGCGTCCCTCCGGCGAGCGAGCCGTTTCCCCGACTCCTCCAGATCGGCTGGGTGCCCCAGCCCACAAGTCCACTAGCGGATTTGGCACCCGAAAGGGTGGCCGATTCTATGTCCCAGGTGGGACAGAGAATCGGCCGCCGCAATGTTCCACCTGGGACATAGAATGGGTCGCCGCAGGGAATACATTTCCCCATTTACGAAGTCAGGCGCTTAGTGGCGATGGGCGCAAATACAGTGACGTGCCGGCGGGGACCGTTCCTCCGCAATCGAAAATCTAAAATCGCAAATCGTGAATACGCCACCGAACTTACGCCCTGGAGCACTTATTCTATTTCACAGTCAAGTTGAGACTAACTATCCAGGGCCAGGACGTCAGGCTCCGAAGCCCCTGAGTGTCGGCTGACATCTCCCCCAGGGTCTGCCTCAGGCGGGCGACGACCTCCCCCATGTCTGCACAGACCCGATTGGGAAACCCTTTCTCGCGCAATTCGTCCCAGACGTGCTCGTGCGGGTTGAGTTCCGGCGAATAGGCCGGCAGAGGAATTAAGCGGAGGTTTTCCGGCAAGGTTTTGTTCTCCATTCCTCCTGCTTGGTGGGATCGCCGTT
>JAJYHY010000595.1 GCA_021784555.1 bacterium | reverse complement strand
GACCGGTCAAAGGCGCGCACCAGGGTCACATTCTTAAGCTTATGGCCCAGCATGGTCAATGTGCTTTCAAGGCCCTCATGCACGTCGATCTCCTGCATGGGCGATTGATCCATGCGGGTGTAAGATTTTATGGCGGTCACCAACTCGGCGACTCGGCCGGTGCTTTGTTCCACCAATTTCAACAGTGAGTGGAGATTCAGACGCGCGTCGAGCCAATTCAGTGCGGCAGCGCGGGCGTTGGTGGCCAGCTTCCCCACCACCGCGGCGAGCCAGTTGGAATCCAGACCGGCGCTGACAAAGCTGGAGGCCAGCCTCCACCCCTCCGGAATCCCCTGCTGCTCCAACCATTGCGCCAGGGCCTCTTCCCGGTCGCTACGGGTCAGCGAATCCGCCGGGGCGGCCTCGTTCGAGCGGCGCGTCGCCTCCCGTTCCGCGGCCAGCAGGCGCTCCCAATCCTCGGGCGTTAGCAACTTGCCGAGCTGGCAAATCAAACCCTGCACGCCCTCGACCGTTTGTTGGAGTTGGGCTGCCGCGCGGCGGGCGGCGGCGGCTGGATTGTTCAGTTCATGCGCCAGGCCGGCGGCCATCGTGCCCAACGAAACCAGTTTCTGGCGCTGGTGCGAATAGCCCTCGAGGTTGCGCAAGCGGTTGGCGGCCGTCCTAAAGATTTCCTTGGCGACGGAGGGACACGTGCTGAGCACCCGCCAGAAACCCTCCTGGTCGAGCCGAAACAGCCGTGTGGGCTTGGACACTCGAACCGTCGCCGCCCACGGGGCGTCCAACAACAACGGTATCTCGCCCAGGAACATGCCCGGCTCGTTCACTGCCAGCAGAACCTCCTGGGTATCATAGCGCCGCGAGATGCGGACTTCCCCTTCCAAATTCAGAAAGAAGAACTCCGCCGGCGCATTCTCCTGAGCCAGGGTCGCGCCTGGAGACACCTCGATCACTTCCCCCTTGCGAATGCAGTCGAGATCCTCGTCCTTCAGTCCGGCGAACAGGGGCGTCTGGCGAATCCTTTCAATTAATTCGGCATCCGCAATCATAACGTGCTGAGATATTCATGCACCAGTTTGACCGCCATGGCGCCTTCTCCGACGCCGGACGTAACGCCTTTGGCGGAGCGATGACGCACGTCGCCCGCCACGAAGATGCCCGGAACGCTGGTCTCCAGGTAAAACGGGTCGCGATCGACACTCCACCCCTGCGGACGCCTGGACTCGCGTTGGAGTAGATGCTGGCCGGAGATGACATAGCCCTGCGCGTCTCGCTCCACGACACCCGCCAGCCACTCGGTTCGGGGCACCGCGCCGGCGTAGATCAACAACGCGCTCGCTGGCACGACCTGCCTTTCTCCTGACTTCTTGTTTTCGATGACCAGCTCTTCGCAATGCTCCGAACCCCGCACTTCGACCACCTGCGAATTAACCTTCACCCCGATATTCTTCGTCGCATAAATCTGGTCTTCGAGGTACTGGGACATCGTAGCGGAGAGCGAGGCGCCCCGAACCAGCATGGTGACCTGTCGCGCGAACCCGGAGAAATACATCGCCGCCTGGCCCGCGGAATTTGCGCCGCCGACGATATAAATGTCGCCGTCCCGATGAGAAAAGGCCTCGCTCATTGAAGCATAGTAGTAAACTCCGGCGCCTTGCAGCCGGTCCAGGCCGGGAACCTCCAAGCGGCGGAACGCAATGCCGGTGGCGATGAGCAGGGCGCGGGTGACGACCTCGCTCTCATCCGCCAGCCGCGCGACGCGAGAGGGTCCCTCGACTCTCAGGCCCACCACTTCCTGCGGCGCCAGAATCTCGACCCCAAAGCGCCGGGCTTGCGCCACCGCGCGCCGTGCCAAATCGCCTCCGCTTAACCCGGTTGGAAAGCCGAGATAATTCTCGATGCGTGAACTTCTGCCCGCCTGGCCGCCAGGGGCTTCGCGCTCAATGAGCAGCGTGCGCAGCCCGTCGGCCGCCCCGTACACCGCGGCGGCCAGCCCGGCCGGCCCGGCGCCCACGACGGTCAGGTCGTAAAGAGGTTGTTCGGCGCGGGTCCTCAGCCCAAGCCTCCCGGCCACCGCGGCCGCGGTGGGGTTTGCCAGAAATGAGCCGTCCTGAAAGACCACCAACGGCAAAGAAGAGCACTCGATCTTGCTGCCGGCGGCCAGTTCTTTGGCGGGGGCGTCCTTCTCGATATCCAGCCATTGGTAAGGAATAAAATTGCGGCCTAGAAAATCACGGATTTGCATCGCGGCCGGCGACCAGCGATGGCCGACCACCCGAAGCCCGTCGAAAACCGGATGGTACGAGGCCTGCCAATCGTCCAGCAGGTCGTCCACGACGCCATAGAGGCGCTCCTCCGGCGGGTCCCACGGTTTCATCAAATAGTGGTCGATCTTGACCTTGTTGATCGCCCGGATGGCGGCATCTGTATCAGCGTAAGCGGTGAGAAGGGCGCGCCTGGCGTCCGGGTACAGTTCCAGCGCTTTTTCCAGAAATTCGACGCCGGACATTTGGGGCATGCGCTGGTCCACCAGAAACAGCGCCACCGGTTGGTTGCGCAATTTCAACTGTTCGAGCGCGCTCAGCGCCGAGCTTCCGGAATCCGCCGCCATGATGCGGTAGCGATTGCCGTATTGCCGGCGCAAATCGTGCTCCACGGCTCGCAAAACGTCCGGGTCGTCATCAACTGTCCAGATTACCGGCTTGGGCATAGTACCCTCTATCGGCTGATCTCGGCATCTAGTCAAACCGAATTCGTGGTGGAAGGCGCCGCTAGTTCCGGCTATGTTGCGCGGCCCACGACTCCCGAATTGGCAGGTGGCGTGGCGCGCCCGCGCTGGCTCCGCTGATTTTGTTGGGCCTCATTCAATCATTGGATATCGATCTCATTTCGGGCTGCGTGCCAGACCCGAACCACATATACAACCCTGGCTTCCCGATCAATCCGGTAGGCTATCTTCCAGGACTTGAAGATCAGCTTGCGCCACCTGGCATCCTGCTTTTCTGCCAAAACGGACCCTGCCTCGGGGTGGCGAGTCAGTACCTGGGCTCGATCATAAATACCGAATCCGATCTGCCGGGCCATCTGCGATCCATCCCGCAGAGCTATGAACCGGACGATTCCGCCCAGGTCCTCGATAGAACTCTCAGACCAAATCAGCTTGAAGTCCACGACTCGAGCTTTTTCCTGACGTCTTCATTTGAAACCACTCGCCCCACCTGAATGTCTTGGTCCCCTTG
>JAJYHY010000594.1 GCA_021784555.1 bacterium | reverse complement strand
CTCGGAACGTGCAGTCTGGGCACGCGGCGGATTCGTTGCGCCGTCCGGTCGCTGTGCCAACTTGAGGTTCGGCGGAGGGATCGCGCACCTCGGTAGGATCGTTAAGGATTGGCGGATAGTTCAATTGGCAGAACGCCTGACTTTGGATCAGGAGGTTCCAGGTTCGAGCCCTGGTCCGCCAGCCAAGAAAGCCCAGCTGTGAGCTGGGCTTTCGTCTTTAATCCGCTCGGACTGCGCCTGTGAGATTCTCCTATGCCCGTCAAGCCGCATTATTTATGCCGGCGGCGGTCAGCGCACTGACTGCGTTTTATGCGGCCCTGTGGGTGGGGTTCGCTTGCTCACTTTGGGTAATTGTGTTGGTTCTCGCAGAGGCTCACCGGGGGTGACTGGCGCTCGGCAGCCCATCAGGTGGGGATAAGTCGATTGGTTGAGGTTGCTACCCGTTACGGTTGGGGAGCGGGACGTCTCTACGCGCGTCGCGACAGGGTCGTCTCGGGGTTACCAGTGTCTCTCTTTGTCATATGATGAGAGAGAATATCACTGTGCAGTAGTAAGCTAAGGGACCATGGAAAAGGAGAATACGCCCGAGCGGTCGACGATGCGGTCCGTCGAGCGAGCACTCGACATCGTCGACATACTTGTTGACAGAGGGCGTCCGCTCCGGCTTGCCGAAGTCGCGCGAGAATCCGGGCTTCATATCGCTACGGCTCAGCGTATTCTGCGCGTGCTCCACGATCGGAACTACGTGGCCAAGGGCTCGGCCGGCTATACGGTCGGGGCATCCGTTGTAGCAGCGGCATATTCCTTCCTGAACGGCAATCAGCTCGCCCTCGCTGCCGTTCCCGTCTTGCAAGAACTGGCCGACGCGCTCGGACTCACCGCCTCACTTTCCGTGCGTGTTGGCTCGGCAAGAGTGCTGGTGGAGCGCATAGAAGGGACTAGTCCACTTAGGTATCAACTACCAATTGGCGGACGCCTTCCGCTTCACCTCGGCGCCGGTAAGGTCTTTTTAGCCGACTTGCCATTAGAAGAGCGGGAGCGGATTCTGACCGGCCTCGGCGAACATATCGTTACCGCTGGTGGCGAGGAGGTTTCCCTTCCAGACTTGAAATCTAACCTCGACGAGATTGCCGCTCGCGGCTATGCCATATCCCGAAGCGAGCGCGTGATCGGCGCCGTCTCTGTCGCTGCCCCAGTTCGATCTCGTGAGGGCGTCTTACTAGGCGTGGTGCAGGTGTCTGGGCTGGAGGAGGACATGACGGACGACAGATTGGCACGAGCTACCCGCGACGTAATTAACGCCTGCTCTAGCATTGCCGCCCGAACTCAATGGTACGTCGCCCAGGACTCGTGATGGTTCTTAGCCGCGATTACAACACATTGGATTTTCCTTGTGGTGGGGTTTGGTGAGAGAGCCCCGACATTCCATCGGTGCAACCTGTGGTTGTTTGACCTCGCCAACAAGGGCCCGACGCCTTCGTGAAGTCGAGCTGCTTGGTACCAAGCAATGCAGAACCCGCGAAGACATTTCGGATCAGGCGACGCTTGGTGGCGTCAACCCGGCCAACCTGGTGTATTCCATCGATCTCTCCTCTACGGAACAGGTGGGGCTATCATGCATCTCCCGAACTACAAAGACCTGCTAAGCCGTACAGACGCGCCACCTGGGTCGAGCTGGGGTTTGTTCGACAGTGATCCCGAGCGAGGAATGGCTAACTTTTCGGGTCCAGAGGCGGTGCGCAATGGGGCCGCGACGATTCGGAGTGGGGCCGTTTTCAATCTGGACTACCCAGTTGACGCCTTTGTCCCATCCGTGTCGCGCCGGAGAATTCCGCCAGTTCAGACGATTATCGCTGCGCATCCAGACTCGTTTGACGATTTCTGGGACGGGTATTGGCCGCAGGTGAGCACTCATGTCGACGGCCTAAGGCATCGGCGAGCACATGGATATGGCTTTTACAACGCAGTACCCGACACTGCGGTCAGTGTGGATTCTTCGGACCTCGGGATTCAAAGTTGGTCGCAAAAGCCGATCGCGGGCCGCGCGGTCATCGTAGATATCCACCGGCATCGCCAAAATGCGGGCTTCGCGCTTGACCATGAGAGCGGAGAGGCGCTCGAGTTGAGCGAAATCACGGATGCTCTCGCCGCCCAAGGTACCGTGGTCGAACCGGGCGACATATTGCTGCTGCATACGGGCTGGGCGGAGTGGTTCCTGGCACTGGATGTCGACGAGAGGCAACGTGCGAGAGAAACGCGCCGCACCACAGGCGTTGCCCAGTCGACATCCTTCCTGGAATGGATTTGGAACAACCGGATAGCCCTGTTGGGGACTGACACCTTTGCCGTTGAAGCCCTTCCGCCGCGAGCAGATTCGCCATTTCGTGATTCCGCGGGAGAGGATGGCGGCATGATGCACCAGGAGCTCATCGCAAAGCTAGGTTGCCCTTTGGGTGAGCTCTGGCACCTCGCCGAACTTGCTGAAGCTTGTGGGCAAGCTGGCCGCTACGCGTTTTTTGCCTCCGTCAAGCCTTTGAACCTGCCGGGCGCAGTGGGCTCACCGGCCAACGCGATGGCGATACTTTGACTGCCGGACAATTTTCCGGCGGGGGAGAGTTTGTTGGTGGACACCTAGTCGGCTACAGGAGTTGACCCTCGACCAGCCGATGGCGTAACGACAATCGAAACCGCGGCACCGATCCGTGGGTCTGTGCACGATGACAGCGCGCTGCAGGGGGGCGCCCGGCGCGTCTCCGGAACGCCGGTTCGATGACTTGTGGGTGCCAGCTTTCAGGAGCGAGTTGGTTCCCCAACGACAAAGTTTCGGATCCGCGGGTCCGGACACGCTGGCCGTTCGCTACCCTTTCTGGATCCAGGCGGACCCCTGTGAATGCCGCGACGTCCACCGAGAGAATGGATGTTGGGCTATTCCGGCGCGGAACGGGCCTTTTCAGTGCGCCGCTTGCCGACCTTCGCCGCCGTTTCCATCGCTTCCAGCGTCGGCCAGTAACCGATAACCGGGCAAAACTGAGTCAACCCGTACGTGTCCGCCTCCATGAACTTGGCGTCCCTAAAACGCAGAAGGCTGGTCCGGGCGGGCGGAACGTTTCTCGCCGGAGCTGCCCAAGCCGCGTGGCATGCAATTACGCGTGTTCGCAGCCGTGGATGCAGCTCAGTCGGCTTGAGCGGTCGGCGAACGGGGACGCTTCCAGTCCGAATTTACCGGAGCGCTTGACAGCTGAAAT
>JAJYHY010000593.1 GCA_021784555.1 bacterium | reverse complement strand
GACGCCGTCCTCGCTCCACTGATAGCTGAGCGGCGTCGAGCCGGTCGCCGTCACGTTGAACGTCGCCGAACTGCCCATAGGAACGGTCTGGCTGACCGGCAGAACCGTGATCACGACCTCCTGGCTAGCCGGAGGGGTCACGGAGCCGCCCGCGCAGCCGCAGGTTCCGGTGGCCGCAAGCAATGCGCACACGGAGCAGGATATGTATACAAAAAAACGCGTTCTGGATCCCATCGTATGTCCTCTGTTTGGCGTCTTCTGGCCTATTGCATCTTCCGCGCGGGTCGATCCGCATCGAGAAGATGTCCTGAATCCCCGCGACGCAGGAGGTTATCTCGCCGGTCTGAGGGCTCGGCCCTGACACCCCCTTCGACTCTGCATGGCCTCCCACCCTGCCTATTCCGCCACACCGTCGTTGATCTGCGCGCAATCCATACGCAATGTCCCGTTGTCGTTGAACACCAGCCCATAGAAGCGCACCACGTCGCCCACCGCGACCGGGCTGGTGTTGAGCATCTGCGTATTGCCGTCCGCGTAGACCACCACCGTGTTCGGGTTCGTCAGCAGTTTGGCTTGACCCGGTTGCACGGCGAGCGCCGGAAAGAGGTCGTATGGCGCAAGGGTTACGGCGTAGGTCGTAAAGCCGCCCTCGCTGCCAATGGCGCTGACCGTGCCATCGATGGTCTGCGGCATCAGCGTGACGGTAGTCGCCGGCCACTTGTCTGTGACGTTGGGGTCGTGAGTGGTCCACAGGACAGTTTGCCCCGGTACGATATTCGACAGAGTAAATGTCGCGGCGAAAGGAAGACTGTCCAGATTGCTCAATGCGCCCGAGATCTGGAACTTGGCGTTGCCGAATGGAACTTCGGAAGATCCTGTCGAGTAGTAGTGCGCCTGATCCAATAAATATCCGTATTGCTCCTGCGCGAGAAAAAAGACCTGGGACGTAGTGTCGTCCATATACTCCACTGGGCCGTAAAAGACGCTCAAATCGGTAGTGTCGGTGTCGCAAACGGCAACCCGCGTGGCCAGTAGCGATCCGTCAGGCTGAATCGCTAGGTCTAAATCGACCGGCAATCCGGACGCTAGTTGGGAAAAGCCGCCAATCCCCTGGAACACCGTGCCGCTATACGTATCGATCTGCCATTCGTTACCAGGAAGGCCCTCATTCGCACCGGCCATAGAGAAGCTGTTTCTGCTCACATCGATCGAGGTGACCAATCCATGCATAACGGTGGCCTTGATCTTCCCGCTGCCGCTCGCCAGTGTGGCAACGGCCGAGACCTCGAATACCGGCGTGAACTTGGGCGGGGGGAGGGAGATATTCCAGGAGGTACAAGCCGACAAGCTAGTAGATTCGGACACCAAGAGGTTCAACGAAATCGCCATACTCGTCCCAGTCACGGTAATAGGAGCAGGCAGGTTCACGGTCGTCCCGGAAGGCGCCTCTTTGCCAAATAATTCGGTCACATTCCGATTTGGTGGGGAAAAGTAAGCGCACGCGAAGTCGGCTTCTGGGATGGTCACTGCCGCCGAAGTATATACACCCTGCGGTACGCTCACGGTGGCGATCGGCTCCGCGGGGCCGTTCAAATGGATGAATTCCGGCATGATCCCTGGAGAAGAAGATAACAAGGTTACGGCGTTGCCAGACTGGCCAATTAAGGCGATGCTCGTGATTTGAATCGGGAATTCGGAAAATTCGTCGTTCGCGGTGCTTGTTGCCAGCACGGTCACAGCGGTATTCCCGCCGGGGCTGCCGCTTGCGGTCGTCAATATTGATCCGCAGCCGGGGAGCATTAGAGCGGCGCATCCGCAGACGGCGAAGGATAGGAGCGTCACCCTTCCTGAAATCGCACGCGCAATCCTCGAACGGCGTGACAATATATGAAGGCTGAAGTTCATTCAACTTCTCCTTTGCATTCATACTGCTGCTCGGCTTCTCTGTCTCGGCCGAGGGGTCGACCGGCGGACCTTCGCTTCGCGAAACCGCCGGCCGTTGCTTTGGCGCTGCCGCCTCGAAAAGGGCGGGGCTCTCCCCGCCGGACGTCAGCTAGGGGCAAGTATTAGAGTCCGGACCCTCCTGGTAGACAAATGTATGGAACACCGTGTCGTAATAGACCCGCACGTCATCTTCATAGCAATCCACGGTGGAGGTTTCCATCGCGTAACCCATCGAGTTGGCATATCCATTGATGCTCCCGCTGCTCTCGCTCTCGGTCCAAGCCCACGAGTTTCCGCTCGCGAATGAGCCGATTTCGTACTTCACTTTCCAAGAGTAGGAGACGCCAAAAGACACGCTCTTGACCTGCGTCTGGACATTCATTGTCGAGTCCGAGAGCGTTGCCGAGTTGATAGGTATGCCGCCGTCCGGGGACGAAGGACCTTGTAGCTTTTCGGTCCATTGGGTGCTGTCTCCGATGCTTTTGGGAAGGGGAAGATAACGGCAGTCGGCGCTTTGACTGGGAGTTGTGAGGCTCATGTCAGGGTTCATCCCGCAATCTTGAAGGCTTGAGCCATTGGCGTTCATCGGATTGTCGGTTCGGGCAAACCCTAAGAGCGGATCGAGAGAAAGGATCGCGCTTTGCCCGTTCGCCAGAACGCCGTTTGGACCATTAAAATCCGACGGCTGGCAGCCGCACTGATTCCCCTGATTACAGTATTGGCCCTGCGGGAGGGTGGGATTTGCCAGATCCCAAGCGAGCTCCTGCTGATAGAGGGAACCGTTTGTGCAGATAGCTGCCAGCCCGGGTAGAAAGTTATTGCTGTTGGAGGGGTCGGGCTGCGGCATCAAGACCCCTACCGGAACAGTGGTTTGGCCGTTCGCGCCCAACATGTCATGGGCATAAACCTCGACCAAGTCAACCGGCTCGGGCTGGCCGTCGGTTTCGCTCTGAGTGCCCATACTGTAAGAAACCGGTTCAGTCCCTGACTCGGTGATAGATACGGCTGGATTCAGCCAAACGATGAACATGTCCTGCCCGTGGTCGACCGGATTGAGCGTCGAAAGGCTCCCAACGCCGGTGCCTTGGCTGTATGTGTCGGTGACCTCGGAGCTGTTGCCCGTGGTCTCGGAGGTGCCGTAGGTAACGCTGAGCGTGCCGCCTAAGCCAAGGAAGTTTCCCCCTGACGTATATTGCTCCGTGGATCCTGTTGTGAAGTTGGCGCCAATTGTCGTTCGAGAGCCGTCAGTCGTCGACTGGCCATAATTGCTCTGGCTCTTGTTCCCAGGCGTACTGTAGATGA